>JAJXYT010000073.1 GCA_021780375.1 bacterium
GAGGGGTGCCTTTGGGCTTGGAGAGAGCCGCGCTCCATGCGTTGGATTTGCTCCATGCGTTGGAGGATTTGCTGTCGTTGGTGAAGCATTGGATTCATGGCGAAATAATCCCTATGCACTAGGTATAAATCAAGACAAAAAATGAGCAAAACCGGATTTTCTCACAAATTTGTCCTGCACCCAATTCCTCGTTTTTGGCACTTCTTGTGGCGCTGTTGCGCGCCGGGATGGGCAAGAAAAATCACATGCTACGCGGCCAACACTGGCAGCGGCCATTCTTTGAACAGGGCTTCCGCTTGGACGATCACTTTGTCCGTTAAAGTGTCTAACCGTTCCTTTGCAACGCCTCGCTTTCTTAGCACAGTTTTGACCGCCGCGCGAACACCGGCTTTAACGTCTTCCCGGTGTGGTTGCGTCCAGTCCACTTTTAGATTCTTCTTCACAGTCTGGACAACATCACGAATCAAATCGCACAGGGTTTTTTCATCAAATAGATTGGCGACGTTCGCGGCAACGGCATCGTAAAATGCAATTTCTTCCGGGGTGAGATTGAGCGCCTTGCTGCGCGCGGCTTCGTTGTCAATGTCCTTGCGAATATCCAGCATGACACGCACAACGTCCGCCGCCTGAATCGCCCGGTTATGATACTTCTGGAGAGTCTGTTCGAGCATTTCCTTGAACGAGCGGTATTTTGCCAGATTCATTTTTTCCCGCACGCGGATTTCATCCGCGAGGATTTTAGCCAGCAACTTGAGCCGCAAATTCTCCTGCTCGTGCGTTTTGAAATCTTCGAGGAATTGCTCGTCCAGAATCGAGATGTCCGCCTTTTCGATTCCGGCGGCGGCGAAAATGTCCACCACTCCCTTGCTCTCGATGCTGCGGTCCAGCAACTCCCGCACGGCCTTTGCCTTTTCTTCATCTTTGGGCGTCGGCCCGCAATTCGTCGGTTTCGGTCAGGTGTCCACAGCACCGGAGGAACAAATCCTCGAATTCAATGTTCGGCAACGCGCGCCAGCCGCCGTAATTTCTGCCCGCCGGCAGTTCCGGCAGCAACGCGCGCGTGTCGGCGAGCGAATCCACGAATACCCGCTTGGCCTCGTCGCTGATGTCCGGCGCGGGATTGCCAGCGCCGCCGCCTTGCGTGTATTTCTTGGTCGCTTCCTTGAGTTGGTCGCCGATGCCGATGAAATCCACCACCAGGCCGCCGGGCTTGTTGCTGAAAATCCGATTCACGCGCGCGATGGCCTGCATGAGTGAATGACCTTTCATTGGCTTGTCCACACGTCCCCAGCTTTCTGCAATTGCAGGCGGAGACCAAGCTGCCACAATGGCAGCGCTGGGTGGGTTATTCAGGTGCCATCAGCGACGACACCTTTGGCTATGTGAGCGAACGCTTGGACCCGGAACAGTTGCGCCGGGCAGCGCGCTATATCCACCGCAAACTCAAACGCGGCAAGGCCTTTGAGGCCAACAAAATCAAGGGCCTGCTGTGCGTGAGCCTGGACGCCAACGAACAATTTTGCAGCGACCACCGCTGTTGCGAGCAGTGTCTGACGCGCGAGGTCACCTGCAAGGACGCCAGCGGACAGGAGGTCAAGAAAACGCAGTATTATCACAAGCAGATCTATGCCCAGCTAAGCGGGCCGGAATTGAGCGTGATCCTGGACTTCGAGCCGATGCGCCCGGGCGAGGAGGAATGCGCCGCCGCCCTGCGGTTGTTGCGCCGGCTGCGGGCCACCCACGGGCCGCGTTTCTTTGACGTGGTGCGGCGCGCCTTGACCGCCGTAACGCACTTGGACCAACCGCCGCCTGCCAATTTTCCACCCAACGTCGTCATCCGCTTCGACGTGCAACCGGAAACCGAACCCGTTCTCCAGTGAGTTTGTGAAAAAAACGTCTCACAGCCATCACAGTTCGCTCAGCGAGTTGAACATCACGCCGCTGCTGGACCTGGTGTTCGTGCTGCTGGTTATTTTCATCATCACCACGCCGCAGATGATGAACAATCTGGAAATGACCCTGCCTTCCGGCAAGCCGCCGCCCAAGACCAACCCGCCCAAGCCTAAAATCAACCGGATTGTGGTGGATGCGCAGGGGCGGACGTTTTTAAACGATGAATTTGTCACCATCCCGCAGCTCAAGGACAAACTGGAACAGTTGCAGTCGGACAATCCGGACCTGAGCGTGGTGGTCAAGGGCGCCGATGCGGTGGATTACCAGAACATGATTTATGTGCTGGATGTGCTCCGCCAACTGGACATTACCAGGGTCGGCCTCGCCACCGAGGCGGCGTCTCCGTAAGCAAACCATCTCGCAAGCCGGCTGGTTGTTTAACCGCAGGCATCAATTCTCGATGATGAACCGCATTGGCTCAAAGGGGTCCGCCGCTTTCACGGTCAACTGGCCATTGGCGAAGGACCAACCGGAGGATGAATCAGCCATTGAATGATCGCGTCCAAACGATTTCGCCTTCGTGAAATGCACCCGCACAATGTCATCCGACAAAGCGGTGACGGCCAACGTGCCCTGGTCGCCGGGGAACCACAGCGTCTTCCCATCCCAAACCGGAGCCGGCATCGCGCCCAGCGCCGAACAGCCGGCCGGGACGGTGGTTTTCTCCGAATCCGCCGCGCGCAGCGTCCCGACCCGTAACATCATGGCGGTTGCGCTCAGACACAATCCCGTTGCCACCAGTCTTGGCATCAGCCCGGGGCTGTTCAATTTTCTGAATGTTTCAATGGACGCGGGCATTTGCCCTGGTGATGAGTCCGATTGAATTTAATGAAATCTCGACGGCGACGTAAAAGGAAGTTTCCAGGAGCTGCAATGAAATGCGGTGTCCTGAATCCGGCGCATTGACCCTGGTGCGTCCCGGGTTGGGATTCGGCATTTCGCGGTTGCGTTAAAACGCATCGGCGCCGCCATTGTTGCCGTTCCTGCGTTCCCAGCGGCGCGGCGCGCGTTCGGGCGGGGAAGTGTCCACCTTGGCGTAATAGGTTTCCTCGCCGAACCGCGCGTCCGCTTCCTGCTGTAATTCCAGCGACGGCGTGACGCTGAACCGCTCGTTGGTGTCCATGAAAACAACTCCGCCGCCGGGCCGCAGGAAACACAGCAGCAGCGGGCATTTGCCCGGATGCGCGGCGACCAGTTCGCGCACGGCGTCCAGGTGTTCCGCCTTCAAGTGCGCGGTGTGCAGTCGCAGATGGACCTGCCTGGTGAATCTTTTCGGCGCATCCGCCAACGGGATTATTTCCTGCGGGAAAATCTTCGGCCGGTCGTCGCCCGTGGTCACTTCGCCGATGACGAGAATGGCCGTGTTCGGCTTGAGCAACTCGCGGTATTTTTCATAGTTCTCGTTCATGCAGAGCACCTGCACGGAGCCTTCCAGGTCTTCCAGCGTGACCATTGAATACGGTTTGCCGCTCTTCTTCGACACGCCATTTTGCACCGCCGCAATCAATCCGCCAATGCGGGTCAGTGAACGATTGGATAATTCGGGCAGCTGGGCGGTGTTCGCCAGCGTGTACTTTTCCAGAATGGGCGCAAACGGCGTCAACGGATGGCCGGTGACATAGAAGCCGAGCAATTCCTTTTCGTGCGCGAGCAGTTCGTGCTGCGGCCATTCCGTCAGGTGGCTGAGGGTCTCCGGCATCGGCGGCGCCTTTTCGTGCAACGTGTCCAGAAACGAACCTTGCCCGCTTTGTCGATCCGAAATAATTCTGGCCGCGCTGGCCAGGGTTCGTTCGATTTGCGCGAACAGGGTCGCGCGCGTCTGGCCGAAGCAGTCGCACGCGCCGGATTTGATGAGCGCCTCAAGAATTTTCCGGTTCACCGTCCGGCCGTCCACCCGCTCACACAAATCCGAGAGGGAGGTGAATTTGCCGCCTTCGTTCCGCGCCTGCAAAATGGTTTCCACCGCGACCTCGCCGACGCCTTTGATGGCGGCCAGGCCGAACCGAATGGCTTTTTGGTGGGGCGAGGCCACTGACGAGCCGTCGTTTGAAGTTTCGGCTCGCGAGGGCGCTCGCCCCACCGCCGGCGCGAAGTAAACCTGACTCTCGTTGACGTCCGGGCCGAATACTTCAATGCCAAAAGCGCGCGTCTCATTAATGTACTGGCTCAACTTGGCGGTATCTGCCATGTCGTTGGTCATCATCGCGCAGAAAAATTCGATCGGATAATTCGCCTTCAGATATGCGGTTTGATAAGCGACGATGGCATAGGCGGCGGCGTGTGATTTGTTGAAACCGTAACCGGCGAATTTTTCGAGCAAATCAAAGATCTCATTCGCCTGGCTTTCGGGAATTTGATTTTTCTGCTTGCAACCTTTGACGAAAACAGCGCGCTGCTTGGCCATTTCCTCCGGTTTCTTCTTGCCCATGGCGCGCCGGAGCAGATCGGCGCTGCCGAGCGTGAATCCGGCCAGGACCTGCGCCGCCTGCATCACCTGCTCCTGGTAAATCAAAATACCGTAGGTTTCCCGGGCAATCGGCTCCAGCAAGGGATGCTCGTATTCGATCTTCACTTCGCCGTGGCGGCGCTTGATAAACTCGGGAATCAGTTCCATGGGACCGGGCCGATACAATGCCACCAGCGCGGTGATGTGCTCCACCGAACTGATCTGGAACTTCCGGCACAAATCGCGCATCCCGCCGGATTCCAATTGAAACACGCCCAGCGTTTCCGCCTTGTTCAGCAAATCGTACGTTTTCGCGTCGTCGAGCGGCAGGTGGTCAATGTCAATTTCAACACCCTCGGCGCGCTTGACCATTTCGCAGGTGTTGCGGATGACGGTGAGCGTCTTCAGCCCCAGAAAATCCATCTTCAAAAGCCCAAGGTCGCCGACCGGGTTCATCGCGTATTGGGTGACGAGCGTGCCGCTGTCGTCCTGCTTGAGTGGGAGCAGATTCACCAGCGGTTGGTCACCGATGACGACACCCGCGGCATGGACCGAGGCGTTGCGCGTCAGGTCTTCGAGGATGAGCGCGGTATCAATCAATTCGCGGGTGACTTCCTCGGTTTCGTAAGCCTCCTTGAATTCCGGTGATTGCTTGAGCGCCTTTTCCAGCGTCATCTTCAAGTCGAATGGAATCATCCTGGCCAGCCGGTCGCATTCCCCGTAACTCAAGCCCATGACGCGGCCCACGTCACGCACCACAGATTTGGCACCCATGGTGCCGAAGGTGATGATTTGCGCGACCGCGTCGCGGCCGTATTTTTCACGGACGTATTCGATGACGTCCGCGCGCCGGTCGTCGGCGAAATCAATGTCAATATCGGGCGGATTAACGCGTTCAGGATTCAGAAAGCGCTCGAACAGCAGGCCGTAACGGATCGGGTCCACATTGGCGATTTCGAGAAGATACGTGACGAGCGAACCGGCGGCGGATCCACGCGCCACGCAGGCGATGCCGTGCTCGCGCCCGTAACGGATGAAATCGGCAACGATCAGGAAATAGCTGATGAACCCCGTTTTTTCGATGACCGCGAGTTCGAGTTTGAGCCGGTTCAAAACGACTTTCATGGCCGCCGCGACATCGGGATCACTCAATGCGTTTTGTTCTGACTTCTGACTTCCGACTTCTGACTTCTGGTAAGTCGGCAGCCGGTTGGGATTATCAATGCCTTCAACCACGAATTCCTTCCCTCCGGCTTTGGCGCGGATGGTGTAACGGCGAAACAAACCTTCGGCCAGCAGCTTGCGCAGGTAGCCTTCGCGAGTGAAATGTTCCGGCGGCGTGAAAACCGGGTAATGGAGCTTGCCGAACTCGATTTCGACGTTGCATTTCCCGGCGACTTCGAGCGTGTTTTTTACCGCGTCCGGCGTTTCGGCAAAACGCGCCTTCATTTCCTCCGCCGTCCGCAGGTAAAACTGCTCCGGCTCGTAGCGCATCCGTTTGGTGTCCGAAAGCAGCGTCTGCGTGCCGATGCAGATCAGGCAGTCATGCGCGTGCGAATGGCTTTTCTCGACGTAATGAACATCATTCGTGGCGACGAGTTTCAGGCTGAATTCCTTCGCCCATGGAATCAACTGGCGGTTGACCTTGGCCTGATCGGCGATGCCGTGGTTCTGGAGTTCGAGGTAAAAATTGTCCGCGCCGAACGTTTGTTTGAACCAGTCAATGGTTTCGCGCGCTTTCGGTAATTGCTCGCGGGTGATTAGGTCCGGAATTTCGCTGGCCAGGCACCCGGACAATGCAATCAGCCCGTCCTTGTGCGCAGCCAGCAGTTCTTTGTCTATGCGGGGCTTGTAATAATAGCCCGTCAAGTGAGCCTCGGTGGTCAGCTTGATAAGGTTTTTATACCCGGTGACGTCCTTGGCCAGCAACAGCAGGTGATGATACACGTCGCGGCCGCCACCGCTCGTTTTCTTTTCCAGCCGGCTGCCCGGCGCGACATAGACCTCACAACCGATGATGGGTTTGATGCCCTTTTCGCGGGCGGCCTGGTAAAAATCAATGACACCGTGCATGGCACCGTGGTCGGTGATGGCCAGCGCGGGAAATTTCAGTTCATGGGCCTTGTCCACCAGCCGGTCCAGCCGGCCGGCGCCATCGAGCAACGAATACTCGGTGTGAAGATGGAGATGAACAAAGTCTGCGTGCGACATGGAACCAGTTTAACTTCCAATCGCGAAGACACCAAGACGCAAAGTTGTCAACCGAGGATGAGCGCGGATTTTGGAGTGCGCGGACATGTCCGTGCTTGGGTTCGACGCGACCTGTCGCGTCGAGGAAGGCGGCAACCTGTTGCCGCACTCCAAATTCAGACGCCGTTAGGAAATTATTTTATTCCTGGTCCGTGACGGAGTCGTGGAACTTGAGAATATCACCCTTCTCGCCCTTCAATTCGGCTTCCTTGAACTTGATGGCGGTGCGCGGATGCTGGTTCAACATGCCGGTCAGCAGATACGGCAGGTCGTAGCCCCACAACAATTTGGCGCGCATCGGCTCGATGTGGTTTTGCACACAGTCGAGCACGGGACGAATCTTGTATTTCGGGTTGTGCAGGAAGGCGAGCAGCAGTTCCATCGGGCAGTTGCCCGCGCCGCGGCCCAGCCCGGCCATCGTGGCGTCGAGATAATTCGCCCCTTCGATGATGCCTTCGATGGTGTTGGCGTAGGCCAGTTGCATATTGTTGTGCATGTGCACGCCCACTTCCTTGCCCGAGGCCTTGCAGTGATGCAGGTACTTCTTCACCAGCTCGTGAATCCGTTCGCTGTAAAGCGCGCCAAAGCTGTCCACCACATAAATCGCCTTGGCTTCGGATTTGGCCAGCATTTCCAGGCCTTCATCCAGTTCGCTTTCGGGCACGGTGGAAACGGCCATGAGATTGACCGTCGTCTCGTAGCCCTTGTCGTGCGCGTCCTTCACCATGTCCAGCGCCACTGGAATCTGGTGGATGTAAGTCGCCACGCGGATCATGTCCAGGATGCTGTCCTTCTTCGGCAAAATATCCTCGTGATAATCGCAGCGCTCGGCGTCGGCCATCACGGTGAGCTTGAGGTGGGTCGGATTGTCACCGACGATGCGGCGCAAGTCATCCTCGACGCAATATTTCCAGCAGCCGTGTTCGCCCTGCTTGATGCCTTTGCGTGACGCCTTGTAGCCGAGTTCCATGTAATCCACACCGGCGGCCACGCAGGTGTCATAAACCACCTTCACGATTTTGTCGTCAAAATGGTGGTTGTTCATCAAGCCGCCGTCGCGGATGGTGCAATCGAGCACTTTGATTTCAGGCCGGTAGGAGAGCCAGCGGCTGGTGGCGGAGTCTTTGGTCTTTGCAGTTTTCATGGTTGCGGATCAGTCGGAAACATGCCGAGACGGCATTATGCCCTGGATTTACCGGAGTTGGACAGAAGAAACTGGCCGAACTTCGACCCGCTTTTTGCCGTGGGCAGAAGCAAAAATCATCCGCCTACTTGCGGAAGAAGTCCTTGATGACCTCCGCCACGCGCTGGATTTGTGCACCGGTGAGTTCAGGGTAAATCGGCAGGCTCAGGCATTCGCGCGCGGCCTTTTCGGCCACGGGAAAATCACCGGCCTGGTGGCCGAGGCTGGCATAGGCCTTCTGCAAATGCAGCGGAATCGGATAATGGATGGCACAACCGACCCCGTTGGCTTCGAGATGTTTTTTCAGTTCGTCCCGGCGCGGATGGCGCACGACGTAGAGATGATAAACACTTTCGGCGTAACCGGCTTCGCGCGGCAATTGCAGCGGCGTATCCGCCAGCAATTCGTGATAACGGTGCGCGACCCGACGTCGTTCGCCGGTCCATTTCGCCAGGTGTTTTAATTTCACGCCGAGCACCGCGCCCTGGATGCCTTCCATGCGGTAATTGTATCCTACTTCGTCATGATAATAGCGGACGCTGGAGCCATGCTCGCGCAGGGCGCGGGCGCGCTTGTCAAAGGTGCCGATGTTTGTCACGAGCGCGCCGCCTTCGCCGCAGGCGCCCAGATTCTTGCCGGGATAAAAGCTGAAACAGGCCATTTCGCCGAACGTGCCGACAATTTTGCCTTTGTACTTCGCACCGTGCGCCTGGGCCGTGTCCTCGACCAATGGCAACTTGTGCTTTTTACATATCGCCAGAACCGGGTCGAGGTCAAAGGGCTGCCCATAAAGGTGGACGGGCATGACGGCCCTGGTCCGCGGCGTAATGGCGCGCTCGATGAACCTGGGGTCAAGGTTGAACGTCGCGTCGTCAATATCCACATAAACCGGTTTGGCGCCGGCATAGGAAATCGCCCAACTCGTCGCGACAAACGTAAACGGGGTGGTGATGACCTCGTCGCCGGGACCGACGCCGAGCAGCAGCATCGCCACGTGCAGCGCCGAGGTGCCGCTATTGAAACCGACGCAGTGTTCCGCGCCAATATAGTTGGCGAAATCTTTTTCAAACTGCGCCACGTCCGGTCCGAGGCAGAAGGAACAATGGTCGAGCGTGCGCGCGATGGCGGCGTCCAGATCTTTCCGGATGCCGCGAATTTGCGCGGGCAAATCAAAGTACGGGATCTGGTTCATCTGGCCCAACCCCTGATTCCAAGCCAAAAAATCAGCATAAATTCGCGGGCAATATGCCGTTGCCACGCGAATAACGCGAGCAGTTTGTATGAACGGCCAATTTTTATGACGGGCGAAAAGATTGCTCCAATTCGCCAGTCCATTGGCGACAAAACCAGAGTGGAAGGGATCCGAGAACGCCAAACGAACAGTCAATCAGCCGCCACCAGAACGGAATGCCCCGGAAGCCGCCGAATACCAGCGCGTAAGGAATCACCAGTACGCAGGCGATCAACCCAAAATTAAACAGCCACCAGGTTGCGGACCGGATCGCGCAAGGCGCCGATAAAGGCAACCGCGATGACAAAATGCCCGAACGCCAGCCAGTCGGTGCCGTAGAAAAGAAACGGATGCTGCGCCTGCGTCTGCATCAGCGCACCCTGAACACGCAAAAGCCAGCGCGCCCCGTCCGAGGATTCGCCGCCGGATCCAAAAAATTTTGCCGGCAGATTCACTTCTGCCGGCAACTGGATGGCCGTCGCCCCACTCAGGACCAGCCCAATGATGAGCAGCCAGGTCAACCCACGGATACGGCGAAGCAGGATTTGTTCGCGGCTCATGCGTTTTTTATACGCTCGCGGGGAACGTTGATGCACAACGCGCCGGGAAGGCTCCGGCCTCCAACTGCGCCGCCAGATGGCGGCGAAAGGCCAGATGCCGCCAGCGCGTCATTTCCACGAGCGGACGCCAGACGGCGTGGACCTGTTGATGCTTGATCAGAAAACGCCAGAGCCGGTTTGAGCGTTTGTAAAGATAACAGCCGGCAAAATAGGCGGGCAGGCCGGACCATCCGGCTGGTTTACGCCGCCAGATGGAAGCATGTGAAAACAACCGCCGGTAAAGCCAGTCGTAGCCCAGCAATAATTCATCAGGCGTCATTTGCTTCGGCCGGAAGACGACGTGCGCGGTATCGTATTTGTCCCAGTCGCGGTGCAGGAGCCGGCCTTCCGCCTTCAGTTGCCGGAACAGCGGTGTTCCCGGATATGGCGTGAGAATATGAAACGTGGCGCATTCCATCCGGTTCTGCTCAATCCATTGTACCAGCGTCGTGAAAGTGTCCCTCCGGTCCCCGTCGAATCCGACCACGAAACTGCCGTTTACCTGGATGCCGTGCTCGTGAAAAATGCGGACGCGCCGGGCATAATCCGCCGCCCGCGGCGTGCGTTTGCGGGCGTCCGCAAGATTTTGGTCGGTGAGCGATTCAAATCCGATGAACACGCCGGTGCAGCCGGCCAGGGCCATTTCCCGCACCAGCGCCGGATCATCGGTGAGATCGAGTGTTACCGCCGCGCTCCAGATTTTTTCCGTCGGCCGCAGGGCGCGGCAAAGCTCGCGCAGATAATCGCGCCGGGAGCCGAGATTGTTGTCTATGAACACGGCGTACGGCTGGCCGTCAGCATCCAATTGCCGGCGAATGTCCTCCGGCTCGCGCACGCGATACGGCATCCGCAGTCCGTCGGTGGATAGATAACAAAAACCGCAACGGTTATGGCAGCCGCGCGTGGCAATGAGACTGGTCGTTGTCAGATAACTTTTTCGTGGCAGCAAATCCCGTCGCGGCAACGGGTCGAGTGCGTAAGGCCGCTCATAAGTTGCCTCATAGCGCGGCTTTAAATTCCCCTCCTCGAGGTCGTGCAGAATTTCCGGCCAAACCTGAACGCCATCGCCGATCGCCAGCGCATCCGCATGCGGCGCCATTTCGTCCGGGCACGATTGGGTGTGCAGCCCGCCGAGGACCACTTTGCTGCCCTGGGCGCGATACCACGCGGCCAGTTCGTAGGCGCGCCGGGCGAACGTCAGATGCACGGTGATGCCCACCACTTCCGGCAACGGTTCGGAGGGCGGCGGCCCCTGCAACAGATTTTCGTCCCAATAACGCACCTGCCAGTGGGCCGGCGTCGAGCCGGCCACCGAGGTCAGTGCGAGCGACGGCGTCAGAACGTGCTTGCCAAAACTGCCGTGCGGTGATTTGGCGTAGAACGGGTTGATCAACAGCGCCAGCCGCGGGCGGGGCGGGCGGCGGGGCGGCGGTGACGGCAAAACCGGCGCGCTCGACATTTCGCGTGGCAACCAGAGCGGTTCGCGCGGTTCATAAAATGGATCCTCCGGCACATTTTCAAACAGCGTGGAAAGCCAGTTCATGTATTGCCCTTTCGATTCACTGATTACTGATTTCCCTTTGGTTTGGTTTATCTGCGAATTGCCTGCGAAAATTCCCTGCCGGCCAAGACACCCAGGGCTTTTTCGACGGCGGCAATTACGGAATCCGGGGTTGAAGTGCCCGCCGTGATGCCAACCACGTCCGCCGCCTGAAGCCAGTCTTCACGCAAATCCGCCGCGGATTGAATATGATAAACCCGCGCACAAAAACGCGAACAGGTTTTGACCAGCTCGTGCGTGTTGTTGCTGTGCGCGCCGCCAATGACCACCACCACGTCGCAGCGTTGGGCGAGTTCGACGGCCGCATTTTGCCGTTGTTTGGTCGGCTGACAAACCGTGTCAACAAAACGCACGTCCGACCCGGGAAACCGTTCCCGAAGCAAGCCCACGAGTTGCCGGACGCGGTCGATCGGTTGTGTGGTCTGGGCCACCACGCCATAGCGCGGACGCTCGCCAAGCTTTGCCACGTCGTCCTCGTCTAACACCACGTCAAAGACGTCAAGATCCCCCGTCAGGCCCCGCACTTCCACGTGATCGCGTTTGCCGATGATGACCGGATGAAATCCTTCGCCGACCAGCCGCGCCACCGCGCGATGCGCCACATGCACCAGGGGACAGGTCGCTTCGACCACTTTCAGACCGCGCGCGCGCGTGTCGTTCATCGCGCGGTCTGAGGCGCCGTGCGCCGTGACCATGACGGTGCGTGTATTGATGTCAGCCGGTTGCTGCGTCACGCGGACGCCCGCTGCCCGCAACTCCGCCACCACCGTTTCATTATGAACGAGATCGCCCAGGATCGTGAGTGGTCCATGGCGCGCGGTTTCGTAGGCGAGCGCCACGGCATCCTTTACCCCAAAACACATGCCCAAATGTTCGGCGCGAATAATTTTCATATTTGAAGGAGCGCGGGCGGCTCGCCCGCCAGCGCAAGGCAAATCCCGGAACTCGCGGACGAGCCGTCCGCGCTCCGGCCAGTTGCCGATTTCAGCCGGAATTTCATCGCTTTCATAATTAACTTTGTGATACAAAGTAAAAAGACCATGACGGTTTGGATTTGTTCAAACAAAAGTTCATTGGGGCCGGTTTTGCTGGACGATTTGCTCCAGCAGGTTGATATATTCAGCGAAGGTTTTGCGGCCCACCGCCGTCAGTGAGCAGGTGGTGAGCGGGCGGCGGTTTTGAAATGATTTGGCCACCGCCACGTAACCTTCCTGTTGCAATGCCCGGATGTGGGTGGTCAGGTTGCCATCGGTCATGGCCAGCGCATCGCGCAACTCGGTGAACGATAATTCCGCCGAGGCGGCCAGCATGGACATGATGGCCAGCCGCCCTTTTTCGTGAATCACACGGTCGAGCTGTAGGAATGGTTCCGGATTCACGCCGCATTCTTTCCTTTTTCGGTCAGATACAAATAGGCGCCATAGGCCAGGTGCAGCACGCCGAAGAAAAAGCCCATCAGCCAATGCGCGCTGATTTCAATCTCCGGCTGAACAATCGCCAAAAACAGCAAGGCACCGCAGGCCATTCCGACGTAAATCCAGCCGAACCATTTCATGCCGCGCGGCATGAAAAATCCAGCCGCGTGCAGGGCACAGCCGTAAAAGAGCAACCAGATAAAGGTGAGCGCAATCGGATTTGCCAGACCCACAAATACGAATGCAAAACCCAGGCACATTCCGGCCAATAAGGGCGGCAAAAGCGCCTGCCCCACACGACGCGTCGGTGGTGACCAGAACGGCTCGTCATCTTTGATTGCCTGCCGCCGGGCGATCAGGAATGCTCCGGCAACAACAATCATGGCGGTACCCAGCCACAGGACGCCAAAAGCCCGTACTGAATCCAGGCGGAACCAAAGTCCGGCGGCGGCGGCAGCCAGGCCCAGAGCGCCGGCGAAAAGCATAATCGGCGCCAGCGCTCGCCGATAGACGGCCGAACGTTCCATCAAAGTGCGGATGGTTTGGAGATGCTCAGCAGCCCAATTCGATTCCATGGCATTCACTTTGCGTCACAAAGTCAATTTTGGCAAGCAAAATTGCAAACTTAAACCATGAAAGCCGAAGCCTGCGAAGGTCTTTGCTGCCTTCCTTGCTTTCTTGCATTCCCCATTCGTTCGGTTGAAAATTTCCGCAGATGCCGCCGCCTGGAAAAATCTCTGCCCGTCAGCGCGTGCTCGCCCAGTGGCGCGGCGTGGATCTCGCGCCGCTGGAAAGCGCGAAGGCCGTGCGCGCCCGGATGGCCGGCGACGTGTTGCCGCGCATCATGTCGGATTTTCGCCTGGACGACCGCCGCGCCGAGGCGGAAATCGTCAAGGTCTGGAATTCGCTGATCGATCCGAACATTGTCGCCCATGCCCAGCCGGCCGGGCTGCGCAAAGGCACTTTGTTCGTGAACGTGGACAGCAGCGTGTGGCTTTCCGAGATTGTCCGTTATCGCCGCAAGGAAATCCTCGATCGACTCCAGCACAGCTTCGGAAAAAATGTGATCCAGAAAATTTCGTTTCGCGTCGGTTGAAAATGTTGTTCGTAGCAGCCGACGTAAGTCGGCTCTGACTTTTTTCACCGGAAAGAATGAGCGGACTCACGTCGGCTGCTACAATTTCAACTCATCCATTTCATCTGTTTGGGCGTCAGCAGCCACGCCAGCGTGGCGCACCGGCCAAAACTCAAGACGCCCGTTTCCAGTTTGCACAGGCCGCCTTTCTTCAATTCGACGCTCGGGGCGGCCCTGCCTGAAATCAGCAACGCAACCAATTGGCTCAAATAAGGTTCGTGACCGACAAGCAAAATGTTTTCCGGCGCGGGTTTCAGTTCATTCAGTTGTTGAATTAACGCCTTCGGATTGCCGTCCGGCGTCAATTCATCCGAAAACGCGAGGCGCTTCTTCAAGCCCACCCATTGGGCAACAATTTCAGCGGTTTGCCGGGCGCGCAGGAACGGGCTGGACAGAATCAGATCAAAATGCGCCTCCAGGTTTTTCAGGGCGGCGGCAATCTGCCGGAGCTGGCGTTTGCCTTTTGGGATGAGCGGCCGATCAGCGTCCGTTTTGAAACCGGGCGTACCGCGTTCCACCGCGATGCCATGCCGCAGAATATAAAGATTCACAACGGCAAAATACCCGTCCGTGAGTCAGATGCAACCCCGCCAAATGTAACATTTTTTCACTTGGGTTTAGAGGAGGTTGCCTCGTAGCTTGGTCGCCTCATGGAAACTGTGCGGCGGGCGGTGATTGACGTCGGAACCAACTCCATCAAATTGTTGGTGGCCGACGTGTCGAGGCGTGACGTGTGGCCCGTCCACGAAGAAAGCCGACAAACACGCCTCGGCAAGGGATTTTACGCCACCCACCGCCTCCAGCCGGAAGCCGTTGCGCACACAGCCGCAGTCGCCTGGGAGTTCGTTCAGGTCGCCCGTGAAAAAAATGCCGAGACCATCCGCATTGTTGCCACCAGCGCCGCCCGCGACGCGCAAAATCCCGGCGACCTGACCACCGCCATTGAACGGGTCGCCGACATGAAAGTGGAAATCATTTCCGGCGAGCAGGAAGCCGAGTTGGTGTTTCTGGGGGTGACCAGCGACAGCAAATTGGCCAAACAGCCCCTGTTGCTCCTCGATGTTGGAGGCGGCAGCACCGAATTCATTGTTGGCCACGGCACGCATAAACGCTTTGCCGAAAGTTTTCCCTTGGGCACGGTGCGATTGCTGGAGAAATTTCCGCACAGCGATCCGCCGACGCCCGGCGAATTCATGGCCTGCCGCGATTGGGTTAAAGATTTTTTGAGCAACGAGGTCCGCCCAAAGTTGGAGCCGGCCATCCGGCGCGAAGCCAAGCTGGAGACCGAAGCGGGCGAAATGGAATTGGTGGGCACGGGCGGAACCACCAGCATTCTGGCGCGCATGGAAAAGAAACTCGACCGGTTCGACCGCGAGCGCATTGAAAGCACGACTCTAAGCCGGGAGCGGATTACGGCTCACCGGAAGCATCTTTGGAATTTGCCTTTGGCCAAACGCAAAGAGATCGTCGGCCTGCCGAAGCAACGAGCGGATGTCATTCTCACCGGCGTGCTGATTTATGAAATGGTAATGGAGGAATTTGGGTTTCGACAACTCCGCGTCAGCACGCGCGGCCTGCGGTTCGCGGCCGTGATGCCAAGCACCCCGTTAAAGAAGTGGCAGCGGACGTGAGTCCGCTCTGAATTTAATGGAATTCCCGGAGAAATTTGAGCCGGCTCATGTCGGCTGCCACGGACTTCAAAAAGGAAAAATCCGAATCCCGAAATCCGAAGTCTTGAAGCAAGTCCGAAATCCGATGGCCGAACAGGCTGCCGCCAGTTCTGGGTCAGGAACCGCGGACGACGCCGATGAACGCGGGTTTTGCTGCAAAAATACACAAGAAGCACAAAGTAAAGCCCTTGTGTCTTGACGGCCCTGTTCGGCTGAATGCAAGCCATACCGCCAGAATTGGCGATGGCGGAGATTTTGCGTTTTTGTTAAAATCTCCCCAATCAGCCGTTCCAGCCGTTCCAGCCGTTCCGGCCGTTCCAGCCGTTCCGGCCGTTCCAGGCGGAAGCTGGAGGGAACGAGAGGAATTAGCGGTAAAAAAACTAAGAAACGGATGAACAGGGGATTCTTAAGACCATTGAACGCGGATCCTATCCGCACGCTGCATCCGGGAGAAAAGTGGCTTTTCTTGCCCAAGCGGATCCCATTTTCAGCTTTTTAACAAACCGGCAAATGATTTTCTTTGCTGCTGTTCTAAAGTTTACAATTGCGTTATTCCTATTTTCCAGTTCCAGCTCACTCCTGAAAATTGGTACCATTACTTGGATTGCCACTATTTTTTTGGTTTATCACATCGGAATATGGTCAACCGGGTACCTTGGGCCGTGCAAATGTCTAGGTGGCAGTCTTGATTGGTTAACAAAAAGCCAGCCAGTGATTAAGAACGTGCCCAAGGTTCTTATTGCATATCTCTTATGTAGTTATTTGTTTAGCCTTACGTATCTCGCAAAGAGATTCAGGCTAATAGCTACCGTTAAGGTACTGATTATTTCGGTATTCCTCTTTGTAGGACACTTAAGCTATGCACAGGAATTTGAAGCCACGGGAAAAGTCGACTACGCAGCATACAACAATAATGGTTCGATTGGACAACATTTGCATTACGATTTCACGGTGGCCGTCAGCAACAACCAATGGTTTATAAAAGCTATTTGGCCAAAATCCTACTCTGCGGAACATGGGTGCAATGGGAAATCAGTCTTTGGCATAATTTATGATCCATCTTTGACGCCCACCAATGTTCCAACGCCGGGGAACATTAATAGTGGGACTTACCCGCTGCTAATGGACCCATACAATCGGGTTTTGTGGTTGGCATTTGCATCCTCCTATTACATTGATACCGTAACAAACAATTTCATGCCGGCTCCTTGGACTGATCCATTCAATAACCCGCGGGCATATGCCTATAAGGTTCAAATAGAGCGTTTCAGAAAGCCTCCAAAACTTCCTGCTGAATTGACATTTATAGCGGATAAAGGCCTACTTTCAACCGCAGCTACCAACGTTAATCTTGATAATCCTTTCAAGGAAGATATAGCGTCGTTGTCCGAAATTCCTGTTGGATTTGTCGGCGGGAAATTCCTTACAACGGGAACGACAAACTATAATGGCTTGGAAGTCCCCGTGAAATTTGAAATGATGCAATATGCGCCAGACGGCTTTCCGGTCGTCGCTAAATGGTCAGGTCGGGTAACAAAACTTTCCCCGCTAAAAAAGGAATCCTTTCTACCTAAAATTCCTGAACGTGGCATTAGTGTCGCCGATTATCGTTTTCGTGATAAGGAACATAACGTGAGATACATCAACTATAATTTGACGAATGGAAATTGGCTGGCTGAGAACGATCCTGCTTTGCGTCACCAGTTTATGGTGAAAATCGGACGGCAGACCGACCTACCGAAACAATATGTATCCCGGACGCTAGTTGCCGTCATACTGACACTGCTCTTTGTTATTCCACCGTTTGTCTTTTTATCCTTCAAAATGTGGGGTCAAAAAAAAACGCAACAGAAAGGATAGATATGAAAAAGATAATAGTTGTTGGTGTGTCATCAATGTCGACCTCTTGCATTATGATGGTCGAAGGAGCGTGCGATCAAATCCGCTGGAAAAATGGAAAGGAAGAACCAGCCAATCAAGTGTGCAATTGATAGAGTGTTGCTAGCAATTGGATGCCGCTAGTAATACGAGGTTAAGTGTCAACATGAGTTTTCAAAGGTCGTCAGGCACCAAGGGCACCGGCCAGCCAAGCGAATCAGCCGGGCCTGTAACCGCCGCCGAATCATCGGCAAGGTCCAGCCAGAAGTTTTTTTTACTGCGGATTTGTTCGCTGCGCAGAAACGCAAACGCCAGTGAAACCAGCGTCACATGATGGTGCCAACCCAGCCAGTGGCGGCCTTCATAATGATCCAATCCCAGTTCTTCCTTCATTTCCCGATAATCCAACTCCACCCGCCATCGGGCGCGAACCGTCCGCACCAGTCGGCGCAGTCCCACCGGTTGATTTCCCAACTGCGCCAGCCAGTAGTCGGTCGGGCGTTCCTGGCCGTCAGGCCATTCGATCAAGAGCCATTCGGCCGTGCGAACCGGATGCTCCTGCCGCTTCCAACCGTGCGCTGCCCACACCTTCACTTTGGCAAAGCGGGAACGCATCGGTCCTTTGGTGCCTTGACGCCAAGTGACGGTCTGCCAAGCCCGGGCCGGCAGTTGTCGGGCCACCGTCAGCAAATCCAGCGCGGCGGGCAGCGCCGAGAGCGGCGGAAATTGACGGGGACGGCCAGTCCGTTTGGGGGCCGGCAGTTTGATCTCATTGGGATCCTCCAACCAGACTTTCAAATTGGGTTCGACCGCGACGCCATAAGCCAGCCCGCGCTCCCGCAAGGCGGCACGAAAGTCGAAATCATTCCCATAAGCCGAATCAGCCACCACCGGCAACCGCGGGACTTCCCATTGCAATGCCTGGTCAATCAACTCCAAGGCCAATTCGGTTTTGCTCCGATATGCCTGATTTTCCGGAATCTTGCCCAACGCACGACGTTGAGCGTCTTCCAACCACAATCGGGGCAGATACAGCCGCCAAGACAACGGGCAACTCATTTGGGCCGTGCTCCAATGCAAACTCACCGCCACCTGACAATTGGCCACCTTACCCAAGGCGCCACAATATTGCCGCGCCACGCCCACCGACGCCTCGCCAGCCTTGGGAAAGGAGGTTTCGTCAATCATCCACACTTCCGGTTCGGTCAGCAGATCGGTGATCTTCTCGGCCATCCGCCGTTGCACTTCTTCCACCGCCCACGGACTTTGGCCCACAAATTGGCGCAGCGCCTGCACCTCGGCACCCTCAATGCGTTCGGACATCGGTTCAATGGATTTGCGTTCTCCATCCAGCAGCAATCCCTGCAAATACACCTTCGCCCAATGCCGCCGTTCGCTTCGGCCCATCGGTGTCAGCAAATCTCCCAAGAAACCATTCAAACGCCGATCCAAGGAGGCCATCTGGTTTGCGTTCATGCAAAGCAGTATGCGCAGACCGTGGAGACCTGTCAACAACTACTTAACCTTGTATTACTAGCAGCCTGTGGAAATACCGAGAGGCGACGCAAGGACTTGCAGCGTTCTATTGCGAGATGCGAGAAATTGTTGGGTCTGTCACCTTGGCTCTTGCTCTTCGAACGGGCTGTTAAGCGTTCGCGGCTATATAAGGGTTGAGCGGTTGCATGATGACTTTGCATACCCGCGTAAAAATCGCTGTGCTGCTGGCAAGCGTGGGACTCTGTTTTTTTGAATTTGCGTTGCATCGTCAAAGCGCCGTTTTTCGCGGGTTTGAGGCAGAGTTGCTGTCCTTGCGGTGGATATTGCCACTTTACCTTTTAGCGTGGTGTGGAGCTTTTCTCGTTCTGAACTTCGATCTAAGTGATGTGTCGCTCATTGGCCTGCTGGCCGTCGCCTCAGGCGCATATTTCATCGGGTGCGCGGAGTATTGGCGAGAATCAGATGCCCTCGTGCTCCTGGCGTGCGTGACGTTGGGGAAAGGAGCCAGAGTATTGTTGAATGCGGAGTGCGGAGTGCGGAGTGTAAAGCGCGAATGCAGCTTTGAAATCCGAAATCCGAAATCCGAAATCCGAAATGTTTTGGTTGGTTTGGCTTTGCTGCTGGCATTTGCCTCGTGGTGGCATTTGGATATGACGAACAATTTTTATCATGGACTACGGTGGATGGGGCTGTGGTATAATCCGAATGACTATGGCCTGTTGATGGGCGCCGGCTTGATACTGGCAGTCGGATTATTAACCGCAAAGAACGCAGAGAACACAGAGAAAAATTCCATTTCACCGGAACCTCTTTTAAATCTTCGTAGCCGCCGAGGTGACGACGCTCAAACTGAAGATAATATGGAGCCTCCTTACGTCGGCTGCTACAAAGAAAATTCTGACCCCTCACCCCGGCCCTCTCCTCGGTCGAGGAGTAGAAGGAGAACCCTTTTGCGTTCTTTGCGTTCCCTTGCGGTTATTCAATCCGTTTTCCTTTTCATTGCGGCGGGAATGATGGGCGTGGGGTTGTTGTTCAGTTACAGCCGCGGGGCATGGGCGGGAACGGCCATTGGTTTGCTGTATCTGGCAAGACATTACGGCAAATTCAAATGGCGGTGGGTTTTGCCGCCGGTTCTTGTGGCTGCAGCGCTTGTCGTAATTTTTTGGAGCACGCCGCGGACGGCACCGTGGTATTTCCAGCGGCTGGATATGAGCCGAGGATCAGTGCAACACCGGCTCGCCGCTTGGAAAGCCGGTTTTGAAATCATGTGGGACCATCCATTCGGCGTCGGCTGGGGCAAGACAGTTGAAACTTACGAGGAAGATTACTCACCCCCAAAAGACGGCGCTGGAGCGATTGCC
>JAJXYT010000204.1 GCA_021780375.1 bacterium
AGTCTTCGCTCTGCGCTGCCGCTCCGAGCGAAGACTGGTGGGTTGGCAGGGACTCGAACCCTGGACCAATGCCTTAAAAGGGCACTGCTCTACCAACTGAGCTACCAACCCCTCAAAGGACATCATCCTAAAAAAGCCGCGACAACACGCAAGGCTTTTCCGGGGTCAAAGACCGGCAAAATGACCGGAGGGGTTGATTTTCCGGCCGGGCCCGGGAGATTTGCAATTTGTTTTTTCCGCCATCTGGGCTAAAATAGTTTCATCAACACCGCCACATGCGTTAAATTCTGGGGCGTGCGCGGCTCGATTCCGACACCGGGACCGAAGACGGTGCGCTTTGGCGGCAATACTTCCTGCGTGGAAATCCGCAGCGGCAACCAGATTATCATCCTTGACGCGGGCACGGGTTTGCGGGCGCTCGGCCAGTCCCTGCTGGCGGAATTCAAAAATCAGCCGCTCAATCTCACCCTGCTCCTCACACACACGCATTGGGACCATATTCAGGGCCTGCCGTTCTTCGGGCCGATTTATCATTCGCGCTGCCGGCTGAGGATCCTGGGCTGCGAAGGCGCGCGCAAGGGCCTGGTCAGCGTGCTCACCGGCCAGATGGAAAGCACCTACTTTCCCGTCCCATTCGACAAACTGCCCAGCAACATCGAAATCGACGAACTCAAAAAATTCGATTTCAAGATCGGCTCGGTGCAGGTGCGGGCGCAACGGGCACATCATCCCGGCCTGTGCGTCGGCTACCGGCTGTTCACGCCGCGCGGGTCGGTGGCCTATTTCCCTGACACCGAACCGCAGCCCGGCGGCGAGGACCAGGAAATGATCAAATTCCTCGACCATGCGGACGTGTTGATTCTCGATTCGCAATACGACGCGGTGGAATACGAAAGGCACGCGGGCTGGGGCCACGGCTGCGTGGACGACTCGGTCGCGCTGGCGCTGGCGGCAAACGTAAAACAGTTGTGCCTGTTTCATCACGACCCGGAACGCAGCGACAAGCAATTGGACGCTCTGCTCCAGCACGCGCGCCAACTTGTGTCCCGGCAACGGGCGAAACTGAAAGTGGACGCCGCCCGTGAAGGAATGACCATCCGGCTGGGCGGGAAAAGGTGACGGATTCCAGAAACAGGGTTCAAAGTGTGAACCAGGACAGGCTGCAAACCCAGTCGTCGATTGTCTGTTAGGCGGCATTACACCACTATGAAAACAATACCATTCTTTGCTACGCTGATTTGCTTGAGCGTTCTGACATGCCACCCAGTTCATGCCCAATAAGAGGATAGACTGCAAATTTTCTTCGCGGCCTTTCCGCCTTCGCTCCCGTCTTCTCCTGCTCGGCGGGATTCGCCGCGGCATGCCGCTTCGGCGCAACAAGCGCACGACCTCATTTGGGCTTTTCGCCGTAGTTGATGGCCATGGCGCCGCCGAGCAGGTTGAACACGCGCACGTTTGACAGTTTCAGTTCCCGCATTTTCGTCGCAACGCCTTCCTGCGCCGGATAATGTTTCAACGATTCGAGGATATAGGCGTAGGCGTCCGCGTTGCCGCAGAACAGCCAGCCCAGGAGCGGCACGGTCATTTTCAGATGCGCAAAATAAATCGCGCGCCACAGGGCATTCGGCGGCTTGCCAAAATCCAGCACTACCAGCCGCCCGCCGGGTTTGGCCACACGGCACATTTCGCGCAAACCGGTCTCCCAACCGGCCAGATTGCGCAATCCGTAGCCAACGGTCACGGCATCAAAAGAATTGTCCGGGAAGGGCAGTTGCTCCGCGTCGCCCTGAATGAATTCAGGATTGGCACGCGCGGACTGTGTGTTTTTCAGACGGCGGTTTGTCGCGATTTCGAGCATGGCCCGGCTGAAGTCCAGGCCGATCACTTCCGCGCCGCCCCGGGCCAGGGTCAGAGCAATATCGCCCGTGCCGCAACAGACATCCAGCGCGCGCTGGCCGGAGCGAACGGCAGCCAGTTTAACGACCCGATGTTTCCAATGCCGGTGGAGGCCAAAGCTTTGCAGGTCGTTGAGCAGGTCGTAACGCCGGGCGATGGCGGCGAAAAGGTCGTTGACCTTCGCGGCGCGTTGTTCGCCCGGGGTGTAGAAAACATTGCTCACGGCCACAGTGTAGCAGACAGGTCCGGGCGGAAGTCAAAATGCATCAATCCTGTTTGCCTTTGTGCCTTTTTTTGGTACAGACCCTGCTCGCAACACGAGTGTGAAATTAAAAATTCCGTTCCTGGCGGAAAAAAAGCCAGAAGCGCCAAAGTCACCTATGAGTGTCAATGCCCCAACACCGCCGGCGGGCATGGCGGCGAAAATTTTGGTGGTGGATGACAACGAGGTGGTCGTGAAAACCCTTTCCCTCAAATTGAAGGGGGCGGGTTATCAAGTGGCGACGGCGCAGGACGGCGCGGAAGCCATGTCCGTGGTGCGCATGGAAAAGCCGAATTTGATTTTGCTCGACATCACTTTTCCCCCGGACGTTGCCGGCGTGCCGTGGGATGGATTTCGCATCATGGAGTGGCTCCACCGCGTGGATGAATCCCGGAAAATTCCCATCATCATCATCACCGGCGGCGAAGACATCAAGAACAAGGACCGCGCCTTGGCCAGTGGAGCGGTGGCCTTCTTCCACAAGCCGATCAACCACGACGATTTGCTCAAGGTGATCCGCGCGACTCTGAGCAGCCACGCACCCAAACCGGCCTGAATTCGGGCTTGCCATTTCGGGAGATTTTCCTAAGCTGTCCTTCTGCGTTCAGGAAGCGAGCGTAGCTCAGTCTGGTAGAGCGTCACCTTGCCAAGGTGAATGTCGAGGGTTCGAATCCCTTCGCTCGCTCCAATCACCACGCGGGTTTTCTCAATACCCCCCCTGATTTGTGTCAGATTTATGTCACGCGAGCTTGCGCGACTGCTCCAAACTGCGCGTCTTTGTGCCAAACTCGTTCCGAGTTTGAAGCGCAGTAAAGGGTGGAAATTACTTTTTAATTTTTCCGCCAGTTCATTGAACCGCGCCACCGGGCGCCCATGGGGTTCACTTCCCTCTCGGGCAGAAAAAAGTTTAAAAAACATTTTTCTGCACTGAAATGTACCATGCGGGGAAAACCGCCAGTCGATTTTGTGCGTTTCGGCGCTGTGAGCCTGTCCATCCGGCACGAACCTGCGACCATGCTGGTCCAGGACCCGACGCGCCCCGGCGCGACGGCGAGCCCGTACCCACGATTGAGAAGACCTACGAGTCCTTTTATGTGGATGCGCGCTCGGCGGGCCTCGGCCGGATCCGCGCCCCCAGCGTCGAGGAGGCCAAAAAGAAGGGAGCGCCCATTGCCAAGGATTTTGTGTGCGCTCGTAAGGGTTTGCCGCCTGCTGCTTCGCCAGCGCGCGGACGATTTCCGCCATCCCCATAGTATCCAAGCCGCAATAATTCTTCTGTTCAGGCAAGTTGAAGTTTTTCCTTTCGTGGCACGAAGCGTATTTCAACACGCTTGTTCACCGCTTCGGCGATGCGCCGTCGCCTGGTCAGCGAGTGTCCCGCGGAATCGGAGTCCTCCAGTCTGCTGCTGACTAGACGCGATGCAGGATTGTCCCGTCGAGCGGCGCCGGGTGACGGTCCGCGTGAAACACGGCGCGGATCACACGGTGGAATTTTCGGTGGCCGACTGCGGCACCGGCATTCCGCCGGATCAACTCGACCATATTTTCGAACCGTTCCACACCACCAAACCAAACGGGCTGGGCCTGGGTCTGTCTATCAGCCGCGCAATTCTCGGGCGTGTGCGCGCGCTTTCCGCGGCGTTTTCCAACTCACCCCAGCCGTCCTGAGAGCATCTATGCATTGCACCTCGATCAAATCCAGAAAACCAAGTGCAAGATTGTGATCAATTGGATCCAATTGGCCGTTCCACACCACGGGAGAACGATGTCGCCCGTGTTTCGTCTGGAATTCGTCACCGCTCATCCGGCGTGACGTGCAATTCACCCGCGCGTTCCAGCCGGAGAATCTCGGCGGTATAGCCTTTGCGGAAGTTCGGATACTTGAACTGATAACCCAGTTCCATTTTCAACTTTCGATTCAAAACACGCTTGCTCGTCACGCCGCGTTTGCGATTTTCATCGGAATTTTCCGGCACCGACGGTGGCAGGTCCTTGCCGAGCTCTTCCGCCAGCCATTGGAAATAATTCACCTGGCTCACCGGTTCGTCGTCCACCGCGTTGTAAATTTCTCCGGGGCGACCGTTCTTCAATGCTGCAATGATGCAGCCGATCACGTCATCGCGGTGAATCATATTCAGAAAACGCGAGCCGTCACCTTCAAGCCGCGCCTTGTTATTCAGGAATTGTTTGAACCCATGGCCGCGTTCCGGTCCGTAAATCCCGGCCACGCGCAAAATGACGCCCGGGACTGTCGGGTGGGGCGAGCGTCCTCGCGAGCCGCCGGTTCCGAGCAAAACTTGTTCTGTTTCCAGCAGTACCTTGGCCGTTTCGGTCACCGGCCCGGTCGGGCTGGTTTCCTTGACCTGTGAGCCGTCGGTCTGGCCATAGACACTCGTGCTGCTGGTATAAACGAATTTCTTCGGCGGCGACGGCGCGAGCCATTCGAGCAAATGGCGTGTCCCTTGCAGATAAATCTGACGGTAATCCTCCACGCTGCCGCCACTGGAGGCGACGCAATTGACGACCCAGTCAAACCCCACCGGCAAGCCGGCCAGTTTGTCCGGCTTGGTGATGTCGGCGATAAGCGATTGGATGCCGGCGGCTTTCAACTCGCTTTCCGCCATCGCGCTCCGACGCAGCCCGAAAACCTCGTGCCCCAGGCGCACCAGTTCCGCGCCCAGCGACAAACCGACATAACCACAGCCGACGATCAGGCATCTCATCAAATTTACCTTTTAGGATTTGCGATTTTAGCGCCAGAAAAAA
>JAJXYT010000188.1 GCA_021780375.1 bacterium
CCATCTCCTATCAATGGTATGAAAATGGCGGCGGCATAGCGGGCGCCACCAACGCCACCTACACATTCACCGCTTCGTCCGGCCAGAATGGACATACCTTCTTCGTGGCGGCGACGAACGAGGTCGAGGGCACGAATTATTTTGCAGTCTCCACCAACGCGACGTTGACCCTGGTGACGCCGCAAAACCTGATCTGGCTGGGGGTGAACGGGTCCAACTGGGACACCTCCACAGTGAATTGGAACAACGGCGCTTCCCAGGTGGCGTATGGCCAATATGACAATCCGGTGTTTGACAATACGGGCCTTGCTCAATCGTTGGTGAACGTGACCCAAGCCCTCTACATGGTGAATTTGACGGCCAACAACACCAGCGGCAATTATGTCATCGCCTCCAGTTCCCAAAGTGGTTCGCTCAACGGCTTCGCCGCCCTGGTGAAATCAGGCGCCGGCCAGTTCACGGTGGATCTGCCCAACAACCTTTCCGGCGGCGCCGATATCGAGAGTGGCACGCTGCAAATCGGCAACGGTGACGGCGCCGGCTCGTTGGGCGGTGGCAACGTCACGAACAATGCCACCCTAGCCTTCAATATAACCAACACGATCACCGCCACCAACAATATCAGTGGAATCGGGGCGCTGACCTTGTCCGGCCCCGGCAATTTGTATCTGTCGGGCAGCAACAGTTATAGCGGCGTGACCACGATTTCTTCCACCGGCACGCTTCATCCGGAAAACAGTAATGCGCTGGGCACAGCCACCGCTGGCATCTTTGCGGAGAACGGCGGCAAGCTTTATGTGGACGTCAACGTTGATTTTCCCAACGAGCCGTTGGCCTTGGGCGGTGGCACGGCACTGCAAAAGGGCGGCGCCGGCACCAGCACTTTAGGCGGCGCCGTGACGTTGGTGTCAAGCACCGCCATTTCCGTGGATGGCGCCGCCACGTTGAATTTAAGCAGTCCGTCCGGAATCAACGGCGCCGGGGCCAATGCGAACCTGACCCTGGCCGGCAGCGGGGCCGGCAATATTAGCGGGCCGTTGTCGTTGGGCAGCGGAACGCTCACGGTGAGTGGGGGCACCTGGACGGTGGCGCCGAACAACAGTTACTCCGGCCTGACCACCATCAGCGGCGGCGCGTTGCGCCTCACCGGGTCCGGGTCACTTGGCCCGGTGCCGGGTACGTTCAACGCCAGTCAAATCACCCTGAGCGGTGGCACCCTCGATGCCGCGACCAACCTGGCGCTCACGGATGGCAACCGGGGCATCACGGTATCTTCCACCGGCACCATGGCGGTGGATGCCAACGCGACTTTCACCGTGGCCAACGATATCAGCGGCTCCGGGAGTTCCACACTGACCAAGTCCGGGCCGGGCTCGCTGGTATTGAGCGGCGCAAACGACTACATGGGTTTTCTGAACATTGACACCGCCAGCACCAGCGCAAACGATGGCCGGGTGGTGATCGCCAGCAACGGCGCACTTGCCAATATGCTGCCTCTTCAGGGCACCCCCAGTATTTTTATCCGCAACAATAACGCCGGCACTTCGACGCTTGCCCTGGACGGCAGTTCAGAGAGCATCAATGTAGCTCAGGACATCAGCCTGGCGGGCCGCAACAACGCTGTGCCGGCCATTGACAACCTTGCAGGCACCAACACGATTTCCGGCTACTTTGAATTGGGCGTCGGCGGCAGCTACCTTCTGCAATCCGATGCCGGCACGTTGAATATTCAACAGGCGTGGCCCTATCAGCCGCCCGGCGGCGTTACTGCGGCGCGAATATTGATTCTTTCCGGCGCGGGCACGATCACCATGTCGGGCGGTGTGCTGGACGGAACTCTGTCCGGCACCAACGTACCTACCGCGGTTATCAAAACAGGGCCTGGCGTTGTGAATCTTCCCGCGGCGAACACCTACAGCGGTTCGACCCTTGTGAGCAATGGCGTCCTTTCATTGAGCGGGAGCATCAGCAGCACCGGTGGCGTATTTGTTGCCGGCGGCGCCCTGGCCGGCACCGGCGCCATCAATGACAATGTCACCGTTACCGGCAGTTCTGCCAGCGGAACGATTGACGCGCTCGCCGTCAACGGCAACTTTACCATCAACGGCCCGCTGACGGTGGACGTTAATCGTTCCGGTTTCCAGAGCGACAAACCGACCGTCTCGGGTGGAATCACAAACATCGGATCCGGCTCCATCGTCGTGAACAATCTCGGCTCGACTCTTCAGGCGGGTGACAAATTTATTTTATTCAACAAGGCTGTGGTTAATGGAGCGAGCATGGCTGTCAGTGGCGGCGGGGTGCAGTGGACCAATAATCTGGCAACGGACGGCTCGATTACGGTGGGAGCTGTGGTGGCAAACACCCCTACCAACATCACCTTCAGTGTTGCGGGCAACAACCTGTCACTATCATGGCCCGCGAACTACCGGGGTTGGGTCCTCCAGGCGCAGACGAACAGTTTGAGCACCGGGCTTTCCACCAACTGGGTGGACGTGGCAGGCAGTGCTTCAGCGACCAACGCAAACGTCACGATCAACCCGGCCAACGGTACCGTGTTCTACCGCCTCCGGCTGCCGCAATGATCAGACGAATGACCGGATCTTAATCGAAGCCGGCAAACTGGATAATATTTAACTGATGAAACAGTGTAAATTTGAGCGTCAGGCCTTCACCCTGATCGAGTTGCTCGTCGTTATCGCGATCATTGCGATACTCGCCGCAATGCTGCTGCCGGCGCTGGCCAGCGCCAAGGAACGCGCCAAACGCACCCAGTGTCTGTCGAATTTAAGGCAACTCGGCATCGGAAGCGTGATGTACGCCGGCGATCATCACGATTATTTTCCAAATGCGGCCTGGAATGGTGGATGGGGTGCCATCAATCCTTATCAGTTGGGGGGTGGTATGGGAGAGGTGGCCAGCCAGTTGGGATTGAACACCAATACCGTGAGCACAAGCGGCTATGGGCTCTCGAAGAGTGTGTGGACGTGCCCCAACCGTCCCACGCTGCCGGCTCCAAACAAGTGGCCGAATCCTGATACGTGGGCAATCGGCTACCAGTTTTATGGCGGAGTGACGAATTGGACTTTTCGAGGAAATTCCGAGCCATCGGCCAGCCCGATCAAAAGTTCTTCCTCCAAACCAAGCTGGATGCTGGCGGCGGATTTGGTCATTTGGTTTCAAGGCTCCAGCGGCAAAATGGGATGGGGTGATGCTTCCGAGCCGCTCAATAATGGCCTTTGCAGCCTGCCGGCCCATGTGGATGGCGGGTCCAGGCTCCCTGCTGGCGGTAATGAAGTGTTTGCGGACGGTTCTGCCAAGTGGATCAACGCGAACCAAATGTATAACTTTTATGGCACCAGTTCAGCCGGTGGCCGCTATTTCTACTTTTACCAGCAGGATTTGGGCAGGTTTCCATTAACATTGCTCGGTTTTATCAGTAAATTTCCTGCTCATCCGTGATCGCCATTTCAGTCTGGAAACGTTGCCACGCGGACGAGTAATCTGGTTTGGAATCCTGTGACGGACACAAAGTTCAGTTTTGTCTTGAAAATCAGTCTGTTCGCCTTGTGCGTATGGATATGGGGTAACGGTTTCTGCTTCAACTCATCCGCCCAGACCAGTTCGCAACAGATTTATCTTCAGTGCCTGACGAACTTTGAAACCTATGCCGAAACCATCTGGCATTCCGCGTCCTACTCCGGCGCGCCGCCGGATTCGGGCTATTGGGGTGACGGCGGCAATAGTGGCAACGGCGGCATCCGTGGTAACAGCGGTGTGGCCGTCGCTTATGCGGCGCTGGTTCTGGCGCAGCCCGGCAATCCGGCCAATAGCAACCGTCTCGCACATATCCGGCAGGCGCTCAATTACGATGCCGGCACGCACGTCACCGGCTCCTACGTGACCGTGAACGGCGGCAAATGGGGCTGGAGCAGCGGCACCCTGGCGACCTGCACTTCACAAAGTGGCTCCGACTGGCAGTCTGCCGAATGGGCCGGCTCCATGGGCTTTGCTTGTCTGCTGGTGCAAAGCAATCTGCCGGTGGCCACGGTGCAGGCGGTGCAAACCGCCGTCGCCTCCGAAGCCAATCATCGCGCCTCGATTCCGCCTTGCACCCGCATTTTGAGCGACGGGGACACCAAGGCCGAGGAAAACGCCTGGGACGGCAACATCCTCGCCCTCGCGGCAGCCTGGATGACGAACAACGCCAGCGCGAGCAATTGGCTCTACGCCGCGAAGAATTATCTCGTCAACACTTATACCGTCGCCGATCCCGATCTCAGCACGCCCGACACCACCGGGGATCCACTGGCCTCCTGGATTTCGACGGTCACGCTGTTCCCGGATTGGTCGCTGGAGAACCACGGTTTTTATCATCCCACCTACGAAATGGTGGCCGGCATGTCCTCCGGCGATTCGCTGCTGATCGCGCAACTGGCCAACCCGGGCATCGCGGCGGAACTCGGACCTTTTGCCGAGCACAACGTGATGGCGGTGTGGCAGCGCAATCTGCAGTACATGGTCATGGCTTCCGGAGATTTTGCCTATCCGGCCGGACTGGATTGGGAACTCCACGATTACGAACAGGATTCCTATATCACGTGGATGGCGGCTCATTTCGACGACCCGTTGGCCCGCTGGGACGACGGCCAGTTGGCCCAACTGGTCCGCTACCGGCAAACCGTCAATGGCAATGGCGAATTCGTCGGGCCCAGCGGCGGTGGTTTTTACCGCGAAGCGGTGGAAGCCCGGCGCACGGCGATCGCCTGGCTGCAATGGGCCAACGCCGTGTACCCGGACGGCCCGACCAACGCCCCGGCGCCCGCCGTCGTTCAGTTCCCGGACACGGAGATCATCGCGCAGCGCAGTCCCTGGGGTTTTGTTTCGCTCAGTTACGGCTCGCGCATTATGGGCATGGTCGAGGCCGCGCCGGCCTCGTTGCCCGCCAGCGCGTATGTGGCCACACCGGCTTTGCCGGGCGGATTTGGCGTCGGCCCGCTGGGCAATCCCACCGCGGCTTCGTTGCTGAATTTCGCCACCAACGCCGCCGGATTCACCGCTGAGTTGCTGGTGCAAAACGGTACCAATGGTTCGACGCGGGTCTATGTCAACAGCACCGGCGAATCGGTGGGCATGGTCGAGGTGCCGCTGCCGGCAGGCGGGGTGACGGGAAGCAACGCCGGTTGTTTCACGAATGGCATCGAGAATGATCCGCTCACCGGCGGTTTCCAGCTCCTGGAATGGGCGGGCGGCTCGACCAGCGTGGCCAACTTCTCCGGCCTGGTCACCAACCTCAATAGTCAGTGGGTGTGCGTGGCCGGGCGCTATGGCGTGGCAACCGGCCCCGGCGGCCAGTTCAATTATCGCGCCGCCACCGGCTACAATCGCCTCGGCGCGGCGCAGGATTACCTTTCCGTTCTGCCGCAGACGCGCCTCGGCCCGCGCTATTGTGTCTGGTTCCCGGGTCAGACTGCCTCCCAAACCGCCGCTTCGGCCGGCCAGATTTCCTGGAGCACCAACGGCAACACCGTGGTGTTGAGGTTTCCCGGGCCCAATGGGAGCACCAACACGATGATCGCCCTGACCACGCCGGCCAGCAACGGCACCTGGATTTCGGATGCTGACGGGAATTGGGACGACGCCACCAACTGGTCCGGCGGCGTGATCGCCGACGGAGCGGGTGCCACCGCCGATTTCAGCACGTTGCCTCTCACGGCTGACCGCACTGTGGCGCTCGAAAGTTCGCACGCCATCGGCGCCTTGAAATTCGGCGATCCATCCGGTACGAACCATTGGACACTGAACGCCAGCAATGGCAGTGTCCTGACGCTGGCAAATACGGCGCCTTCCATCGCGGTGCTCAATAACACCGCGACGCTTAACGCGCCGCTGACCGGCACCGGCGGTTTCACTAAAAGCGGTCCTGGCACGCTGGTGTTGAGCGGCAGCAATTCGCTCTCTGGTCCGTTGAACGTTGACACCTCCAGTTCCACAGCGAACGACGGGGCGCTGCGCATCACGGACAGCGCAGCGATGGCGAACGTGAATTCGCCCATTGCCATCCGTAATAACAACAGCGGCAGTTCCACCCTCCAACTGGACGGCACCGCCGGGGCCATCACGCTGGCTCAAAACATCAATCTGGCCGGCCGCAATGTGCCCGTGCCGGCGATTGAAAACGTGGCCGGGGACAACACCCTTTTGGGCGACCTCAGCCTGACCGTGGGCGGCGGTTATTATTGGATTCAAAGTGACAGCGGCACCCTGACGAACGCCGGAGTTTTCCCGGCCAGCACGCCGGGCGGCATCCGCATTCTCACTTTTTTGGGAAACGGCGATCACGTCGTCTCCGGCGTCATTCAAAACGGCAGCGGCGGCGGCACCGTGACCCTCATCAAATCCGGCCGTGGCAGCTTGAGACTTGAGGGCGACAATACGTACTCCGGCACAACCACCGTCAGCAACGGCACGTTGAGTATCGACGGCAGTTTGGCTGGCGGAGCGGTGACCGTGAGCGGTGGAACTCTCAACGGCACCGGTGTCATCGGCGGGCCGGTGACCGTGTTGCCGGCGGGCACGTTGTCGCCGGGCGGCGTGGCGATCGGCGCGTTGACCCTCGACAATTCACTGACGAACGAAGGAACGATTTTACTCCGGCTGGAAAAATCGGACGGCGACTTGACCAACGACGCCATCCATTGCCTGGGCAATCTGGCGTACGGTGGCACGCTGCAACTGGCGGCTTCGGGAAATCCCTTGACCGTGAACGACCGTTTTCCATTATTCCAAGCCGCGAGCTACGCCGGTTCATTTACCGGCCTCATTCCGCCAACCCCGGGCGTGGGACTGGTCTGGAACACGAACAATCTGGCCGGCGACGGCGCGCTGTCCATCGCATTGGGTGACGTTCATCCGCAAATCCGTCAGATCGCCCTGTCCGGGACCAACCTGGTTTGGGGTGGCTCCGGCGGCGCGGCGGCGGCGGGCTTTTCGGTGCTTGCCTCGACCAACTTGACCGCGCCGCTGACGAACTGGGCGGTCGTAGCGACCGGAACTTTTGATGCCAATGGAAATTTCATCCTTACCAACGATCTTTCGCCGTCCCGCGCTCAGCAGTTTTTCACCCTCCGCATTCCCTGAGCAGTTTCTGCTTTTGACTGAGAGCCAACCCGAAGTTTCAAATGAACAATTCCCGATTTTTGCGATACCTGATTGTCCCGATGCTGTGGTTGGTCGGTTGCCGGATTGTTCCGTGCGCCTTCGCCACGCCGCCGCCCGGCTACTATCTGGTTTGGAACGATGAGTTCAACGAAACCGCGCTGGACACCCACAAGTGGGATTACTGGCTGCTCGGGCCGCGCCGGGACGCCGTCAACGTCACCAACGCCGTCTCGCTCACCGGCTCCAACCTTGTGATCACGACCTGCACGGTGAACGGCACCAATTACACGGGGATGCTCGCCAGCGACCAGACCTTCCGGGCGCGCTACGGTTATTGGGAGGCCAGCCTCAAATGGGGCGACACGAACGGCATGTGGTCGGCGTTCTGGTTTCAATCGCCGACCATGGGCGCCTACCTGCCTGACCCGGTGGTGTCCGGTTCGGAAATTGACGATGCCGAACATCGCTTTGTGGACGGCTCCGGGAACAACATTGCCAATCAGGTCCAGGTGAACATCCATTGGAACGGTTATGGTTCCGCCGCCCGGAGTACCGGCAGCGGCAACGTTGGCAGCGGGCTGGCCGCCAGTTTTCACACCTACGGTTTCTTATGGACGCCCAACGCCTACACCTTCTTGATTGACGGCGCGACGGTCGATAACGGCGGTTCGGCGCCGGTCTCGCGCAGCACGGAATGGCCCATCCTGAGCAGCGAGGTGGACGATACATCGACGACCTGGGCCGGGTACATTCCATCGGGCGGCTACGGCAGCCTCGCCAACAGCACCACCAAATTGACCGTGGATTACGTCCGTTACTACGCGCCGACGAACACGCTGTTCTGGACCGGCGCCGGTGACGCAACGTATCTGACCAACGCCGCAAATTACATCGCCAACCTGCCGCCACTCCCGACGAGTCGCGTTACGTTTTCGTATCTGAGCGGCAGGAATTTGAATCTTGCGTTGGGAGGCAATCTTTCCATCCGCGGTCTGGTGTTTCTTAACACGAAGAATCGAGCTGCCATCAACGGCAAGGATCTGCTCACGATTGGGGCAGGGGGCATTGACATGGTTGCGGCGGACCATCCGGTTGACATCAGTTGCCCGGTGAAAATTGGCACAAACCAGACCTGGCGAGTAAGCTCCAATCGGCGTGGCAACACGTTGAATGTGCATGGCAATGTTTCCGGGACTGCCGGCCTGACCAAGGATAATGATGGATGTCTCATACTTTCGGGAAAGGACAGCGGGACCGGCTGGATTCATGTAAATGCCGGCTCTCTTCTGGTTGAGGGGACGCTTCGTGCCCGCCGGTTGAAAGTCATTGGCGGTGTGCTGGGAGGGAATGGCGTCATTCACAGTCCGGTGATGGTTGAATCGGGAGGCGCCCTGGCGCCGGGTGACAATGCCATTGGCTGTCTGACCATCAGTAATTCGCTTGTCCTGCAGGGGACAACTTTCATTAAGCTGAACCCGGCTTCGGGACAAAATGATTTGCTCCTGGGGAGCAGCATCGTGACGTATGGCGGCACGCTCACTGTCACCAATCTGGCAGGCGATCCCGGGGTTGGAAGCCGCTTCAAGATTTTCGAGGCAGCCAATTACCGCGGCACATTTGCCAGCTTCAACTTGCCGGCTCTTGGCCCGGGCCTGGCCTGGGACACAACCGCGTTGACCAATGGAATGCTTACAATAATCCGTGAACAACGTTTCAGTCCGGATTACCCTCGCCGGTCCAGGATGGGCACTTGAACTTCCTTATGTCCCGAATGGAGTGATCTGCCGGCAAGTTTTCTCCCGACCCGATTTTCTGCCGCGTCCGGTTTGCAGCCGGCGCGCTCCAAAATTCATCGTCCGGAGGCAGCCCCAGCGGCAGCAAGGCCACGGAGCACAAAAAAAGGCTGCCGGTGGAAATATAAAATTCTCCGGGGTCTGGTTGATGGCCGCAAAATCCGATCTGCAACCAGCCGTTCGCATCAAGTGTTTTGGGGCGGCATCATTCAGGCCTTGTGTGCGTTGCGGAGCTAAAGGCTTCCTCGAAAGAATAGCGCGGCGCCGGATGCGGGTTCCATTGCGAACTGCACCTGGCCGTCCCGGCTGGCGAGAGGCTCCTCATGAGCGGGACGCCACGTTTTGTCGGGCCTGATTTCTGCTCCCGCAAGCGTTACGCCCGAAATGGCAGTCAACCCCCGAGCCTGCAAACGCCACAGCTTTGCGTCGTGGGGGGAATCAATGGCAAGCTCCAGCTTCTGGCCGGCATCTTTGTTGAGCAGGACCATACGAGTGCTCCCGTCCGGCATCTCCGCCGCATAGGCGCCGGCGTTGGCCGGGGACACATTGAAGAGCGCTGGACGCATTCGGCCTCCAGTCAGGACTCCCGCCAATTTCATGCCGTAGAAGACTGGCCGGGCGCTAAAGCCCATTTCGCGACTGCCGGCAATGGGGGTGTAAAAGCTGCCTTGGGCGGCGATGGCGGCCGCTTCCGCGGAAAGCTGCGCTCCCGGCAGATGTCCGCCGAGGGAGATGCGAATCACACCGGCCCCGCCGCCATGGAGGTTCACCCCGGCACAGCCGAAACTGGCCAGCTTGAGAAGGTAATCCGCCGCCCAGAGCGCCGAGCAGAAGGCGTTGCTCACGCCCGGCTTGCCGCCGCGGTAACAGGAGTTGCCCTCGGTCATTCGATAGACGAGGTGATTCTCCCTGGCCGCGCGGATGATGCTCGGCGCCTCCCGGTCCACCTTGGGATCCGGAGCAAGCAACCGCTGGACGGTCACGCGCGGATCGTCCGGAGGCCCCATCACGTAATAATGCCCGGTGCAGGCCACAATCCGGCCGGGCATCTGTTGGGGCGCTTCTTGCGCGAAACGGATGACCCACTCCGCACTGGAACCGACGTCCGGCCCGCCCAAACGCGCATCCGGCACACGCGCGATGACCGCCTTGGCGAACGTCAGCCATTGGGCGAGATATTTGTCAAAGTCCCAGTCCTGGGACCGCAACCGGTTGTTGCCATTGCGGTAATATTCCGGTTCGTTGCCGATCTGAAAAAAGAGCAGCCGCTTGTCCAGCCGGCGGGCGACATAGGCCGCCTCCTCGGCATCCCGCTCAGGCGTGCCTGTCCCGAGATTCAAGCCATAGATGGCAGTCCAGCCGGTCGCCTTCAAGAAGCCCGCCAGGCGGTCCACGGCGACCGGTTCGATGGCTGTGAACGAGTGCGGCATCCAGTTATCCGCCCGGTGAGTGGACGCAGGCAACTCCGGCGGCTGGTCGGCAGCCCGTGCCTTCCACCAGCAGAAATCACTGGAATTTCCGCCAAGGCGCAAGATGCCTTTGGGCGTGAGCGCCTTAAAAAGCGACACCAACTCCCGGTTATCTGCGGCAAAAAAGGTTGGGTCAGCCAATTGTGCCGTTTCACAACTGAACCCGAGATAATCGAGTGGCACGGCACCGGTCGCCGCGCTTCCGAGAGATAGACGAATTTTCGCCGCACCCTCCTGCGCCCAGACTGGAGTGCCCGCCAGCGCGCCGGTGGCGAGCGCGGTAAGGGTGAGGAATCGCCGCCGATTCATGCGTCGTACTGAAGGGCTGTGTTCGCCGTCCAGCTTCTCCCGGTTCCAATTCATAGGTCTGGTCGTTATGGCTTCGAGGCTATCTCCCGCTTGGATGACACGTCCATTGGGAAGGCCCTTTGCGGAGCCAGCCGCATCGCCAGGAACAGCTGGCGATTGTGCCTCCGGCTTCGCGCCGTAAGTTCCAGTCAACCTGGCACGACCTGCCGGGGTGGTGCTCTTGAAAAAGTCGCGGCGATTTTCCATAAGCTCCCGCTGAATTTATCTTTTCTTGTTCAAATCGCCAGCAGGGAAGTCAGGCCAATTTTCGCAAAAGCACGCCTGCGTTGCGTCCCGATTCCCTGCGCCAATTTCGATTATTTCAAATAAGGCAGTTCTGCCTTCAACGTCGCGCCGAAATCGTCGGGCCTCTGATACCAATAGACGTACGTCGTTCCATATTCACCCGCCCAGCATGTGAAATGAACCATAGTATTAAAATTGCACCAGTTGGCTGAACCATCGCAAAACACCTCATTCCCGCCATCCGGCTGGGAACCTTTGGGATGGGGCGGTATGCTTGCATAAACCCAGTGGCGCGCCTTCCCCAGCGTGGCTTGTCCCGCCCATTGGCTGCCGATCTTGATGTTGGCGTCCGCCGCCAGCGCCCAATAAGATTTGGCGCTGCCGAGTTTGACCGGGCTGTGGCCGCCGCCAGGAACCGGGGTGGTTGTATTGCCGCCGATGCCGGGATACCAATTCGTCATGCCGCCGAAATACTCGTACCCAATGATCCATTGGTTATAACCACTCGACGCGTCAAAGAAAGGAATTTTGGGAGTTGTACCCGTATTGGCGCGGTCGGGACAATTCCAAACCGTCGGGGCGTTGGACTGGACGAGTAATCCCAAGCGCGTTGCCTCTTGCGCTTCAGGAGGGTTGAGGGCATTCGCGATCTGCCCCTGACGCACGGCGAATACGGAATCATGATGGTCTCCGGCATAGACGGTGGCGCCCACGCCAATCTGCCGAAGGTTGCTCAGACATTGGATCCGTCTGGCCCTCTCTCTGGCGCTTGCCAACGCCGGCAGGAGCATCGCCGCTAAAATGGCGATGATGGCGATCACGACCAGCAATTCAATCAGCGTGAAGGCCAAAAGTTTCGATTTTTGCCTGCTTCGTAGCATTAACATAATTTGAAAATTCTTTTATCAGGCGTCAATTACTCGGAAGGGTAAATGATTTAAAATGGTTCTCCGCAAACGCGCCTGTGCTGAACCCGGGTGCACCGTGCAAGCAGGAAACCATTTGTGAAGCAACTGGCCGTCATTGAGGCAGCCGCAGCCGATAGAATACCGTGCCGTTTGCCGGGTTGATGGTCATGTTCGCGTTGGTCACTGAATCGCTGCCCGCCACATCAACCCAGTTGGTAGAGAGGCCAGTGCTCAGACTGTTGGTCTGCGCCTGGAGAATCCATCCCTGGTAGTTGGACGGCCAGGACAGTGACACGTTGTTTCCAGTGACGCTGAAGGTAATGTTCGTGGGCGTCGTTGGCAGCGCGGACAAGACGGTAATGGACCCATCCGTTGCCAGATTATTGTTCCACTGCGCCCCTCCACCGTTCACAGTCATGCTGGCGCCATTGACAACGGCCTTGTTGAACAGGACAAACCTGTCACCAGCCTGGAGTGGTGCGCCCAGGTTTTTTACCACGATGGAGCCGGACCCGAGGTTGGTGATTCCACCCGACACCGTCGGCTTGTCACTCTGGAGTCCGGACCGATTAACGTCCACGGCGAGCGGGCCGCTGATCGTGAAGTTGCCATTGACGGCAAGCGCATCAATGGTTCCGCTGGCCGTGCTGTTTTGCACGGTTACATTGTCGTTGATGGTGCCCGTGCCACCAAGGCTTCCGCCCGCCACCGAAACGCCGCCGGTGCTGGTGATGCTGCCGGTCAAGTAAAGCAGTCCCTGGCCGATAGCCGTTAATCCGCCATAAGTATTGTTGGCTGTGAGGGTGAGCGTGCCCGAACCCGACTTCCTCAGATGAACCGTCGAGCCGTTTGTGGCACCGAGGATGGGACCGGACACCAAAATATTGCCCGCCCCAAGGAAGGTGTTGGTGCGGACGCCAACGAGTGAAGCCGTGTATTGGTTGATGCCTGAAAGAGTCAACAGTCCGCTGAGGGGGACAATTTAAAATCAATCGTGCTGCCACCGTTTAGAGTCAGATTTCCATTAATGGTCAACGTGCCCGGAGTGCCGCCGCCCGGATTGATGGTTGTCGCACTGGAACCGTCATCGGCCACGTTGCCGGTCACGGCGCCGCTGCCTTCCAGTGTCTCTGGAGTTCCGTTCAACGTTGTCGTCAGCATCAATCCGCCCGCAGCCGAAACATCCAGGGTCGCATTGGAGGCCACGGTAATGACGGGACAGCCGCTCAAACTTGAACCGGTCAATGCCAGCACGCCGCCGTTAACGGTGACGCTTCCATCCGTGAAGAAGGAGATGCCGCCATTAACGGTGAGCGTGCCGGGTCCCGCTTTGGTGAGGTTGCGCATCACTCCGTCATCAATGATCGCTCCGACTGTCAACGTGTTGTTTGATACAGTGGCTGTCACGTTTGTTTGAAAGAGCACGGAGCCCGAACCCATATTCAAACTGCTGGAACCTTGGAACGTCAGGCTGTTCTCCCAGATCTGGAGATTATTGGCGGACAAAGTGACGGTGGCGCCGCCGGTATTGTCTAAAACCGCCGCCGTTGCGGCCGGGGCGAGAACGAATTGTCCGGAGCCGATGCAGGCGGGCAGTTTTACAAGGCTGGCAATTACGGTGGCGCCCTCGGTAAACAACGAGGTCTTGCGGGTGAGCGGCACGCTGACTTACGGGGGATCGTTGGTATTGACGAACCTCTCAGGCACGGTGACCGCAGGTGACGCCTTCCCCCTGTTTTCCGCCACATCTTACGCAGGCTCGTTTACCAGCATTAACCCTGTAACACCCGGAGTTGGGCTGCTGTGGAACACAAACAATCTGGCTGTGAATGGAACGCTTTCTGTCACGCTTGGGAATGTGCATCCTCGGTTTGCCGCGGTGAATTTGAGCGATACAAATCTCATATGCAGCGGCTCCGGCGGAGCAGCGGGGGTGGGATTTTCAATTCTGTCTTCGGCAAATATCCGCGCGCCAGTGTCCAGTTGGACTGTCCTTGGCAACGGTGTGTTTGCTAATGATGGCAACTTTGCAGTGACCAACAACCTTGTTCCCGGCTACCCGCAGGTGTTTTTGGATTTGGGCCGTGTCGATGCCGGTGGTGTTCGTGAACAGTGTCACCTGAATCTCCACCTGACGAGCACTGGAAGAGCGGTAAAGTGGCGTTGGTAGAGCTATGAGCGGGCGGTCGGGAAATCTGGTTGAACCCCTTGAAAGGCGGGCTCAAAATTTGCCTGTAACGCGAGTCATCGTTCTTGATTCCCGGCGACGCTCGTCCACATTTTCCGGCTCTGGACAGGTCGCAGCTGTTGACGCACGTCCTCCCCAACGCAGGAACTGGTTTTGGTTCCGGCTCCCTTCTGCAAACTGTACCCAAAACCGATTCGACTCCCCGGATTGATCGCCGGTTGGTTGCCATTCAGGACGGCTTGAGATTGCAGCGGCATGATTTTCGGAAGAACCGGTTTCCCTTCCGCATTCTTACCGATGCAGGCTGGCACGCAGTCTCCAGCACCCACGTAATCTGTTCAACCTCCAGACGGCGACGCGTTGAACTGACCATTACTCCAAACGCGCCGCTGGTACGCCAACCCCAGTCTGGTCCCAAAAGTGTATTTATAATGTCCCTTAGATGTACTCAATGTCCTAAATATGTCTAGACACGGCGCCGTAAAAACGGTATAATAGTGTTTGAGATAGCGTGAGCGGGACTGCCAACGGCCAATCGAGTGGATGGCCTTTAAAAATCAGTTTTGGAAATTGCGATTTCGTAAAGAAGCCCCATGTTTGATCAGGATTATTTTTCTCTGCGACTGGTCCGCTTAACGCCCCCGGAAGAGTGGTCATCTCCAAAGGAAGGGTTTTATTTCATATTCCTCAAAGGCGGATTGGGGCAGTACGTTGGCGGATCGGCCCCTCAGCGGCTGGCGCCGGGAGACATCCTTGTTTGCGAGGGGAGTCCGGACGGTAAACTCAACGCTGTCCACGGCGCGGAAATCATTTTTTTGTCGTTTGTCCTGCGTTTGGAACATCTCCTCCCCCTGTTCGCTGATAGCGAGATTTCTCTTCTCCATGAAGTGACCAGCCATTTCAAAGGTGCAAAACTTCTTCCGGCGGCCACGGCGCTGGCGATGAAATGTCACCGGTTGATTGAAGAGGTTCCATCCCGACTCGATCTGGAATATCGCAGTCATTTGCTGCGCGTTGCCGCCGCCATTTTAAACGAGGAATTCAGGATGGCGCATCACCAACGCCTCGGTTTTGGGCAGGTTGAAGAACGCATCCTCCGGGTCTTTGAACAACTTTCGGTGGACCAACTGTTGGACCTTTCGGTCGGGCAATTGGCGGCGAAGTTCGGTTGCAGCCGGCGTCATCTCAATCGTTTGTTTCATCAATATTTCGGCTTCTCCGTCGGCGCGCTGAGGATGGAAATGCGCCTGCTCAAGGCAGTCTCCCTCCTCCGTGATAGCGACGCGAAGGTGATTAACGTGGCGGTTCAATGCGGGTTCAATCATCTGGGACTGTTCAATACCTGCTTCAAGAAGCGATTTGGCGTCAGCCCGGGCCGGTGGCGCAAACAGGCCGCACCGGCGGAAATTCCGCCAGCCTCTGCGTTGGGGGATGATTCGGCTTGCCCGCTCCAGATCAAAGGGTTGTGTTCGTTGGCCGGCGCGTCCCAAAACAATGTTCCGCTGGCATTAAAAATTTCTCCGCTCAAGGAATCTCCTGGCACCCGGACTTTGCCGGAGCTGCCCGTACGGGGGCAGCCAAACGAACATCACGCGCCGATGACTTATCCCAAGGCGAGCAACTCCTTGCTGCTAAAGTCCTGACCCACCCCATGTCATCAGCCCCCGTTTTCTTCGATGCCTTCAGGAACCGTGAACTCCCGGCCGGTTCTTTGGGGAGGGGGTCCACGGGGTATGGCAGTGCCATTGGTCGCGGATGCCTGGTGGCATTCATTTCGCTGGCGTCCTGGCGGGCTTCGGCCCAGGAAGCCTTGCGCGACTCGCTGGCAGGCGATGCGGCGGCGGAGGCCAGAAAAATCCAACTGGAATCCATTCCCTACACCATCAAGTCGGGCGACTTCCGGTTGCTGGCCGTGCCATCGCTTGGCCTGGACTGGAATGACAATGTCAATATTTCAAAGAGCAACCCCGAATCGGACTTCATCCTGCGTCCGCTGGTGCAACTGAATGCCAGCTACCCGATTTCCCAGTACAACTTGCTGAGCTTGAACGTCGGCGCCGGCTACGACAAGTATTTCGATCACGACCAGTACAGCACCTGGCTCCTGCAATCCGGCACCGAATTGTCCTTTGACATTTATGTGAAGGATTTCTGGTTCAACCTTCATGACCGGGTCAATTACGTCCAGGACACCTCGCAACAACCCGCGCTGTCCGGGACCGCCACCTACGCCACCCTCAACAACACCGCCGGGTTGAGCGTCACCTGGGATTTGAACAAGCTGACGTTAAGCGCCGGTTACGATCACCAGAATATCATCTCTCCCATTTCACAGACCTACGAGTCCCAGGATGGCGCGACCGAGATGGTCTATACGAGGGCGGGCCTGGAGGTGTATCCCGGGGTCACACCGGGCATCGAAGGCACGGCTTCATTCACCACCTACGACCAGATGGTCCTGAACGACAACAACTCCTACAGCGCGGGTGTCTATGCCGACTGGCAGCCGGGGAAAGCCTTCCGGGTCCAGCCCCGCGTGGGTTACACTATTTTCCAATTCCAGCATACCAGCACAGCCATCCAGACCTCGGACCTGAACTCCTGGTATGCCGACCTGAACCTGACCCATCAGATCACCGATGCCATCGGTTACACCCTCGACGCCGGACACGAAGTGCAGACCGGAATCCAGTCGGACGCGATCGAAGACTGGTATGTCCGTCCCGCCATCCGGTGGAATATTATGAAGCACGTCGGCCTGAACACGTCCTTCTCCTACGAGCACGGCAAGCAAGGCGCGGGAAGTATCTTTGGGAACCTCACGGAAAACTTCGACTGGCTCGGGGCGTCCGTGGGCGTCAACTATTCGATTTTAAAAAAGCTCTCCGTGGGATTGAACTACCGTCTGACCCTACGGTCATCCAATATCGCCAACAACGAATATACCCAGAACCTCCTGGGGATTTCGTTAACCTACCTGACTCGATGAATTTGCCTCAACACCATCCTGGCCCGCCGGCGGTCGAAAGACCGATCCTGCGCCGCAACGCCACTGCCTGCAGACACGCCGGTCCGCTGTTGCTCGCGGCGCTGTTTCTGCTGTTCGGAACCTCCGGTTTGTTGGCCGGAGATTCGCTGTTTACCGATTTCCCGGTCTATCAGCCTTCCACAAACATTTTGCAGGCCAGCATGGCCACCAACGCCGCGCAGCGGCTCAAGGTCTCTTCCCCCGCGTCCCCGGGCGGCACGAATTCCGCCGTCAGCATTGCCACAAACATTATGGATACCCTGGACGATACTTATCGTCTGGCCATTGGCGACCGCATCAGCTTCCAGATCAAGGAAGATGAGGATGATCCCACGCAGCTCACCGTGCTGGATTCGGGAGACCTGGAAGTTCCTTATATCGGTCGCTACCCCGCGGTCGGCAAGACCTGCAAGGAACTGGCCGGGGCCCTCAAGGTCGAACTCGAAAAGGAATACTATTATCATGCCACGGTCATCATCGCCGTGGACGCGATGACCAAGAGCCGTGGCATCGTGTATCTGGTGGGGGCGGTAAGGGCGCCGGGGCCCCAGGACATCCCCAGCGACGAGGTGTTTACGGTGAGCAAAGCCATTCTCCGCGCCGGCGGCTTCACCGATTATGCCAACAAAAGCGACGTCAAGATCACGCGCAAAGGCAGTGCTTCCGGGGCGCCGGAGCAGTCTTTCACCGTGGATGTGGGGAAGGTGCTCGAACAGGGTAAAATCGGTTCCGACCTGACGTTGCAGGCGGGCGACCTCATCTACATTCCCGAACGATTGGTTCACTTTTAGACCCGGATTGCCCCTGTATATGGAAACCAATAACCCAAACATCAGCGATCAGTTGTGAATACGCCATTGTTACCCGCCCCGGATCAGGATCCCCAGTTGGCTGGGCCGATGGACGACCCGGGTGTGACCGCGGCTTCCCTCCGCCTCCGCCGGTTCCGCATTTTCCTGCTGAGATTCTGGTGGGTTCCGGTTCTGACGCTGTTCATCGGCCTGGCCATCGAGGCTTGTTATGTCTATTGGAAGGAACCCTCGTTTGTTTCCAAGGCCAGCATGTGGGAAACCGTAAAGTTGAGGCTGCCCGAGGGTGGGGTTTTCTCCGAAGACATGCAGAATTACGCGGCCACACTGAGCGGACTGTTTCAGAGCGAAACGTTGCGGCAGCAGGCCTTGGCGACCTTGAGGGCCTCAACCAACAGCGCTTCGATCGTCATGGGCAAAGACGGTGAGCCACTGCGGGTTGCCATCAGCGTGGCGGGAAACGCCAAGAGCGCCGTGTATCTGATTCAGGCCACCAGTTCAAATCCGTGGTACACGCAGACCTATCTGAATGCCGTCATGTCGGCCTATTTGGATTACATGAAAGCGACCCGCGCTCAGGTGTCCGGAGACACGCTGGCCTCGCTCTCCGACCAGATGCAGCACTGGGAAAGGGACTTGAAAACCGGGCAGGATGCGTTATTGGCCTTCGAACGGACCAATAATCTGGCCATCCTGCAGGAGGAAGCCACGGTGGCCGGGAGCTATCTGACCAGGCTCAAAACCCAGTTGTCGGATCTTCAATTGGAAGCCCGGCTCCTCGACGCCGCCACCAACAATCCGGGGTTGGTCATGAACGGAACGGTCCCGGGGACTTCCGATATGACTTCGGCGCCCTCCGCCGGCGCGGCCTCCGACCAGCAGTCACCCCGGTATCAGATCGAACTGCTGAAGATGCAGCGCGCCCGGCTCAGCAAGTATCTTCGGCCCAAACATCCCAAAATCATCAAACTGGACGCGGAAATCGAACGCGCGGAGGAGTTGGAGGCCATCTACCAGAGGCAGGATCGCGATCAACTGGCGGCCGCGCGTCAGGCCAATCAACTGAAAACCGACAACATCGTGGCGTCCATCCAGGAATGGCAGGACAAAGTGGTGCAAGCCAATGCCACGATTGCCGAGGCGGACCGTCTCAAACTGGATATCCAGCGGACCCAAAGCGTATATGACCGGCTCGCGCTGCTGGTTCAAAACGTGGGCATCAGCCGCGACATTGATCAGGAGAACCTCGCCATCCTGGAACCGGCCATGCCGGCCAAACGCTCTTATACCAGCGAAAAAGCCGGACTGGCGCTGGCTGTCGTAGGCGGCCTGGCGGCCGGCCTAGGCCTCGTTTTCCTGGTCGCGGTCCGTGATGATCGCTTCACCTCCGTCACCGAAGTCAGCTCGACCTTGATTGATCCCGTGGTCGGCCTGTTGCCGGAAGTCAGTCAGGAGGGCGAAAGCGTCATGCCGTTGCTGGCCCTCAACGATCCGCGGCACATTTACGCCGAATCCTATCGCAGCCTCCGTTCGGCGCTGCTGTTCCTGGCCACGGAAGGCGAGCGGCCCAAAGTCCTGCTGATTGTCAGCGCGATGCCCAGCGAGGGCAAATCCACCGTGGCGGCCAATCTGGCCCGCACGCTGGCTCTGTCCGGTTCCCGCGTGTTGCTGGTGGATGGCGACCTGCGCAAAGGACATTTGCACCGGATGTTGGGCCTTCAAAAAGGACCGGGACTGGCGGAACTGCTGTATCAAAGCTGCGACGCGGATAAAGTCATCCAGCAGGACTCGCTGCCCAATCTGAGGTTTGTTGCCTGTGGCGAAATGAATTCCGGCAATCCCGGAGATCTCTTCCTGGGTTCCGGGCTGGACCAGATTCTGGCCCGGTGGCGCGCGGAGTTTGATTACGTGGTGATTGACAGCAGCCCGCTGTTTGCGGCGGATGACGCCAGTTGTCTGGCGCCCAAGGTGGATGGCACGCTCTTTGTGGTGCGCGGCCGGCGTTCCAGCGCCCGCGCGGCGCGGGAAGCGTTGGAACTGCTCGCCCAG
>JAJXYT010000182.1 GCA_021780375.1 bacterium
GGCCAGCGTAGTGGAATCCACGCTCAATGTGGCGACGGAACTGGTGACCGAGCCGGCGGCATTGGCAGCCACCAGCATATAGCCGGCAATGTCAGCTCCCTGCGCGCTGGCGATGGTCAACGTGCTGTTGGTCTGATTCGTGATGGCCGCGCCATTTTTGTACCACTGCAAGGTTGGTGTCGGAACACCCGTGGCGCCGGAAGTAAAGATGGCCGTATCTCCGACGTTCACCGTGATGTTGGTCGGTTGCGGCGTGATAACGGGCGGCACGATAACGGTCAGCGTCGCGCTGTTTGTAACCATCGCGGCGGCGTTGCTGGCTATAATGGAAACCATGGCGCCATCGAGTTCCGCGTATTGAACATTGGCCAGCGTCAAACTGAGGTTGGTGGCACCATCCATGTCCACACCGTTGGTCTGCCATTGGAAGGTCGGATACGGATTGGCAATGACCACGTTGGCACTGAAGGTAGCGTCGTTGCCTTGAATAACCGTTTGATCAAAGGGGCCGTTGAGAACTGGAGCCACATTGCCCACAATCAGACTCGCAAACCGGCTCATCACGGAATTGTAACTGTTGGAAACCACCACCGCATACAGACCCGTATCAGACGGTTGGGCATTGGTGATGGTAAAGGCGGCATTGGTGGCATCGTTCAACGGTACGGGCGTATTGTTGGTGCTGTCTCCATAAGAATACCACTGGTAACCAATGGGCGCGGTGCCGGTGGCCCCGACGGTGAAGGTCGCGGGCGCATTGGTGGAGACGATGAGGTCCTGCGGCTGGCTGGTAATGGCCACCTGAGGAACGAGCACCAGATTGACCTGGCCCGGAGTACTCGTGTCAAGGGTGAGCGAGCAGTTAATCGTCCCCCCGACCAGGGCCACGGTCGGGTCAAATGAACCGATCAATGCTCCCGTGTATTGAATTAACGTGTTGGTCCCCGGTTGCAGAGCTGCGCCCGGAACATTGATGGCAATGGTGCTGTTGCTGACGATCAAATTGCCATCCACAATAAGCTGATCGCTCGGACTCGGCGAATTTGCCACGTCAAAGAGATTCGTGGAACCGCTTTCCAGGGTCAGATCGGATCCCAAAGTCAATGTGCCGACAGTGTCGCCGGGCGAAAGGATGCCGCCACTCTTGATGTCAACGGCGCCCGAAATCAGTCCAGAACCGCCCAAGGTTCCATAAACCGTTATCGTGTCGGCGCCGAAAATGTTTGTGTTGAAGGAATTGGTTCCATCCACCAGCAGCGTGCCGGCGTTGACAATCGTCGGGCCGTTGTACGAATTGGAGGCACTAAACACCAGTGTGCCATTGCCGTTCTTGGTCAAGCCACCCAAATCACCCATCGCCGCACCAGAACCGCTGATGGCTCCCGACTGTGTCAGGGTGATCGAGTCAGCGACATCAATCGTTCCGCCTGCACCGTTGACAGTAACGGTTCGGGCATCGGCAGCGGCGGATCCGATATAATGCAACGTGCCGCCATTCATTACCAATGGACCGGCGGCCAATTGCGCCAAACCACTGACTTCCACCGTGCCGCCGTTGAGATAATTGTTACCGGTCATGTTGTCCGTCCCGGCAATAATCAATTTGCCCGATCCGGATTTCGTTAACGCCGTGGCACTGCCGTTGTCGGCCAACGTCGAACTGAGGGTCAAGTCGCCGGTGCTGTTCTGAACCACCACCAGGTCCTGGCCGCTGGCGCCTTCAAGGGTACCACCCGTGATGGTGTTCGCGCCGCTGCCGGTCACCAGCAAGCCGCCGGAATTAAGCGTCAGCGTGCCGCCCAGGGTGACCGTGGAGGCCCCGGTGAGTTTTAATGAATTGATATTCGTGCCGTCACCAACGCTGGACACCGGGCTCGCGTTCAAACTCACGTTGTCGGTCGTTGCCCAAGTAGTTGGGTCCGTGCTGGTCTGATAACTGGAGTAGGCAGCAAAGGTGGCGCCTACCAGCCAGTCCGCACCGGCGTAAGTCGCCCAACCTCCGAGAATGCCATTATTATTGGTGTTGGCGGTCGTGACGGCTCCAGGGCCGCTTTGATAAAAGTCCAATGTGCTGCCGACACTGCGAGTGAGCGCGCCCAGATTGATATTGCCGCCGCTGACCCCCGCATTGGCATCTACCAATGTTGAAGCTCCAGGATTCAAAGAAGTGCCGGAGGGACTTTCGGTATTCGGCGAAATGCCGCTGGCGCCATTGGTAAACATCAATGTGCCGCCGCCCAACGTCAATGGGCTGCCGGTCTTGAGCCGGTTCGCCGCATTCAGGTCCTTCTGGAAGATGAGCGAGCCGCCGCTCATTGTGACGATATTGCCGTCACTGCCCGACGAGTTCGGACGGTAAATGGCCAAAACCGTGCCGGCGGTGGATTTGACGAAATTAATCGCGCCCCGATAGCGAGAGTAAAGAATGCTGCCGCTGCGGGCATCAATATTCGTCGCGTTCAAATAGCTGTTGCCCGTCTGATCTTCCAGCAGGCCGTTGTTGGCCAGAACCACGTTGTTGATGTAGAAATTCTTTTGGTTGACGTAATTGTCCACCGTGCCGCCGTTCACAATCAACGTGGCGCCCGGCAAAATCGGGCCGCCGCTGCCGGCATTGGCATAGGCGAACATTCCGTTCGGATTCACCAGCAAATCGCCGGGGATATACACAATGCTGTCACTGCCGGCCGCGTTTAACCTGCCGTTGTTGATGACCGTCAGTCCCGTGTAGGTATTATTGACGGGCTGGTTTAACGCCAGCGTGCCGCTGCCTTCCTTGGTGTACGCCGTGCCCGCCAACTGCGCGCTGTTGGTCGCGGCGACGCCACTGGCGACCGTGATCGTCGGGTTGCCCGCCAAAGTCAACGGTGAACCATTGGAGGCGGTAATGGTGTAACCGCCGCTGCCCGCCGGATTGAAAGTGAGGTTGGAAACAGTCACGCCGGCCGGCTCGGTGATAGTAATGGTGCCCGCCGCACCATTGTTCGCACCGATGACGGCGTTGTAACCCGGCGACCAGACGCTGTCACTGGCGCCGATGGCTCCGCCGGGACCATCCGACCAGTTGGCATTCGTTGAAGACCAAATGCCCGAACCGTCGGCCGGCACGCTTGGATTGGCACCGCTGGCGTCCCAGGTCATGGATTTGCCCAGACTAACAGCGCTCAATGTCACCGTGATCGGATTGGCGGTGGTATTGTTGAAATCGAAAGCAAATTCATCGAACGTGTTCGTCCCGTTGGCCGGATTGGTGTAGCCGCGCGCGACAAGGTTGACGCCATTCATGGCGATACCGGCAGTGCCTAAAGTAGAACTGCTGCTGCCCAAGGCGACTCCGACGGGCGCGGTTTTCAGGTACAACCGGATCTGGTTGGTATAGATGGTGCCGTCGGTCGGCGCTCCGGTGGTGGTCTTGCCCAGGCCCGGACTGGTGCCGGAAAACAAATTGGCCGATCCGGCGGCGTGGAACAGGCCTTCAACGTAAGAGCCTTGCCAGCCGCCAAACATACCAATGTCGTCGGCCAAAGTGGCCGTCCCGCCGGAGTGGTATAGCCCCCATTCCGCAACGCGTTGAGCCACGCCCGTCACACCGCCGGAAGCAGAAAATTGGAAGGTCACCACCGCCGAGGCCGTCGACGACGACAGAACGATGGGCGTGAAGTTTTTGGTGACGAAAAACATCTGGGTGTTGGCGGGAATCGTGAAGGTCACGCTGCCGCCGGACGCCACATCGCCGCCCGTCGCGACGTTGGCATTGAGCAGATTGCCGCTGGAGTCATAGGAACTCCACTGCAACTGCCCGAAGGCCATCGTGGCGGAGCAAAGTAACGACAGTAACACGGCCGGAACGGAAATGATTTGGGAACGATGAAGGGCGATTGGCTTCATAAGACGTCTGGTTTGGCGAACGATTTGGGTGATTATTATCCGGCAATCATAACCGAACTCCCCTCCCTGCCTAGCCTGACAAATGTCAGGGCTGAAACCTGATTAGTAAGCTCCCGCCCAAACAATCGGGCCACCATTCCCCACGGAGCATTCGTCACTTGCGCGCGCTCGGGGCTTTTACGTTTGAGCGGGAGCGAACCAATTTTCCAGCACAGCGCAGCGTTCGTAATTCCTCTGTGCCGCCGGAGTGGCGGCTCGGCGCGATGGCCGGGTGAGACATTCAAACTCCTTTCGTCACGGGCTCGCCCGGACAGCGCGACGAACGACGCTACGGGCAGCCTGTCCCGCCGCAGCTTCTGCTCTGTGCCGCCGCAGCCTCGGCGAAGGTGCAAGTGAAGGCGGAACTCACTTTGTCCTGGGGGGCGGAGCTGGGGCGTGCTGGCGGGGGTGGCTGGGCTTTGTCTCCCAGCAGCCGCCGTGACACGCGCCAGCGGAGAGAGAAAACTATACATTCATAAGAACTGACACGTTTTCCGTTTTTTCGTCCCTCGGCAATTTCACTTGCTCTTTCAAAAGCGTTAAAGGGTAAAAGGGCAAAATCTAAAGCCCCCTCACACAACGAAACCCGATAAGGTCGTCGTTGACGTCCGGGCTGTAGTAGTTGCGATCGGCGCAACGCGAGCTGACGGCGACGTCGACCCAGTCGCCGCCGCGCAAAACACGGTAGCTCCCGGCGGCCGGCCCGGTTGGATTGGTGTTGGTGGGTTGGCCATAGAGCGTCCCATACCAATCCCAACACCACTCGAAGACATTCCCGGCCATGTCATATAGCCCAAAGCCGTTCGCCGCAAAATACCCCACCGGACTGGTGTAGGGTGCCACTCCGTCCGCGAAGGCGGCGTTGTAGCCGTTCGGCCCCAAATCATAGCTATAAGAGTTGGTGCTTCCGTCGTAGTTGGCCAGATTCTCCGTGATGACGTTGCCCCACGGAAACCGTTGCCCGCTCAACCCGCCCCGCGCCGCCTTCTCCCATT
>JAJXYT010000022.1 GCA_021780375.1 bacterium
GCCGCCTGGGTGATGTGGATTATCGGCCTCATCGAAGGCATCATTTATCTGTGCAAGTCCGACGAGGAGTTCGTACGCCTTTACGTGGACGGGCGCAAGGAATGGTTCTGAAATTTGCCAAATCGCCATGCCCGAACGATGGTGAACCATGTCAAAACTTAACGCGTCTGAAATCAAATCCGCGCTCGCCGCCGTGCCGGAATGGACCCGGAAAGGCGCGGCGATTGCGCGGACATATCAATTCAAGGATTTTCCCGCCGCGGTTCGATTCGTGAACGTCGTCGCCGAAATTGCCGGGCAGGCGTGGCATCACCCGGACATTGACATCCGCTGGAACAAAGTCACGCTCACGCTCACCACGCATGACGCGGGCGGTCTGACGAAAAAGGATTTTGTCCTGGCGCAAAGATGCGACCGGTTGCCCGACTTAAAGGGTTAAAAAATCGCCGGCACGCCTTCGTCCAGTATGCGCGTCCGGGCTGTAAGCCCTTCCTTCTCGACGATCTGCCGCAGCCAGCGCGGCGGCTCGTCCAGCGCCTCGAACGACAATTTGAACGTTCCGTAGTGCATCGGCACCAGCCAGCGCGCCCGCAGGTCCTTGAACGCCTTCACCGCCTCGTCCGGACCCATGTGCACGCGGCGGAACGATTCCGGATGATAGGCGCCAATAGGCAGCAACGCGATTTCCGGCGAAAATTTTTCCCCGATCTGCTTGAAGCCGTCGAAGTACGCGCTGTCGCCCGCATGATAGATTTTCCGGCCCTGATATTCCAGGACGAATCCGCCATAACCGCGATGATGGTCGGCCAGTGTGCGCGCCCCCCAGTGCCGGCTGGGCGTGAACGTGACCTTCCAATCCCGGTGCGAAAAACTCTCCCACCAGACCAGTTCAATCACGCGCGAAAAGCCCAGGTCAAAGGCCAGGTCGCCGACGCCCCACGGCATGAGGCCGATCTTTGGATGCGGCAGCCGGCGCAGCGTCGGCTTGTGGAAGTGGTCGAAGTGTGCGTGGGTCAACAACACCAGGTCGATCGGCGGCAGGTCGCGGATTTTCAGGCCGGAACGCTTGATGCGTTTGAGCAGGAACAGCCAGTTCGCAAAGTTCGGGTCAATCAGCACGTTCAGGTCCGTGAACTGGATCAAAAACGACGCGTGGCCGATCCAGGTGACGGCCACCTGGCCGCGCGATAATTTGGGAAAGACCGGGCGGCGATGATAACCGGTGCGGGGTGTCAGGAGGGTTTTCCAGACCAGTTCCCGAAAAAACGTGCGCGGATTGAAGTGCTTCGAGGGCGTCAAATCCTTGAACGAGCGCGGCAATCGTCGCGGGGGCAACGTCGGACGCTGCGAGAATGGCTTCGTCATACAACGACCGTATTTTACTGCGGTTGCCCGGTGAATGAAATGGAAAATGCCGCATCAATTTTTTGAGTGTTCCGCCATTTTTTTCGATTCACTTCCCGGATGCCCACAGCGTTATCTTATCAGCAAATGAATGCAAACCTGCTTTCGTGGACGCGTTTGCAGCTTGCCAGTGACTGGCCGCAGGCGCACATTGCCCGCATCCAAGTCGCTCCACGGTCGTAAGGCAAAATTTATGGAACCCGTAATTGCTCTGATCGTCTTGGTCGTTCTCGGAATCCCGCTTGCTTTGGCTGTCTGGTTGATGGTCCGCGCCGTCCATGCCAAAAGTCGTATCGCAGAACTGGCTCGCCGGCTGGGCGCGCTCGAAATGGAGGTTTTTCGATTAAAAAATGCGCGTGAACCTGCGCCGCCAGCCCCGACGGCATCCGAGCCCCCGGTGGATGTTGTCATCCCGCCTCCGGTTCAGCCAGCTGAACCAATCATTATTGGGCTGCCGGTTTCCCCACCACAATTTGCCCCACCGCCAATTCCCGCAACGCCAGCATCCGTTTCTCCCGAGAGATTACCGCCGCTGGCGACCGTACCGGAACCGCTGCGCCAGCCCGCGCCAAAAATCAATTGGGAACAGTTCATGGGGGTCAAGGGTTTCGCCTGGCTCGGCGGCTTCGCGCTGTTCCTTGGGGTCGCGTTTTTCGTCAAATATTCGTTCGATAACAATCTCGTTCCCCCGGCACTGCGCGTCGCCATCGGGTTCCTCGCCGGTCTTGGCCTGCTCGTGGGCGGCGTGGTGATGTCGCGGAAAGATTTTCCGGCGCTTTCGCAAACGTTGTGCGCGACCGGCGTCGTCATTTTATATGCCGTCACCTTCGCCTGCCGCTCGATTTATCATTTTGAATTTTTCGGCCCGTTGCCGACCTTTCTCCTGATGGCGCTGATCACGGCGGCGGCCTTCCTGCTGGCGGTCCGGCTCGATGCGCTGGTCGTCGCCACCCTCGGGATGTTGGGCGGTTTCCTCACGCCGATTCTGCTTTCGACCGGCCAGGACAATCCGCTGGGCCTGTTCGGTTACATTGCTATTCTTGACCTTGGCTTGATGGTCGTCGCGCTGGCTCGCCGCTGGCATTTTCTTGCCGCGTTGGCGGCGCTGGGCACCGCCCTCCTGCAAATCGGCTGGGCCGGGAGGTTTTTCGTCAGCGGACAATATTTTGTCGGTGACAAGATTTTCATCGCGCTCGCCGTACTGGTGGGCTTCAACGCGCTCTGGCTCGCGGCCAACGGGCTGGCGAAGAGCCGCGGCCAAATCAACCAATGGTTTTCCGGCTCGTCGCTCGGCCTGGTCGCCGTCGCCCTGGCATTCACCGCCTGGTTTCTGGATTTTCCCCCGCTCGCCCAGCGTCCCTGGCTCATGTTCGGTTTCGTTTTCCTGATTGACCTGGTCGCCCTTGCCGTCGCGCGGCTCGATGAAATAGTTTCCCCGGCCCGGTCCGTCTCCGGTTTTGCCGTGTTCGGGTTGCTCGCCTTGTGGACCGCGAACTCCCTGTCGAATGAATTGCTCAACGCCGGCCTCGTGTTCTATTTCATCTTCGCGGTTCTCCATTCGGCTTTGCCGGCGTGGGGCCAGCGCCAGCGTGGGGCCACAAGGCAGACTTGGGCCAATCACTTCTTTCCGATTCTCGCGCTCGCGCTGGTGCTCGTGCCGGTTTTCAAGCTCGCCGAGGTTTCGTTCATCGTCTGGCCGTTCATTCTGCTCGTGGATTTGCTGGCCATCGCGCTCGCGGCGCTGACCGCGACGCTGCTGCCGGTGCTCGCGGTGCTGCTGCTGACCCTCGCCGCCACCGGCGCGCTCATTTTCAAAATCCCCGCCGATCTCACCGGCCTGCCGGCTTCCTTTTTCCTGCTCGGCGCCTTTGTCGTTTTTTTCGTCGCGGCGGGCATCTGGCTCGTCAGGCAATTCAACCCCGACGCCTTGAAAACAGGAATTAAATTCGGCGACGACCTCACGGCGCCCGGCGATCTGGCTGCCATCCTGCCCGCGTTTTCCATTGTACTGCCGTTTCTGCTGCTCATCATGGCCACCTTGCGGCTGCCATTGATCAATCCCTCGCCGGTGTTCGGCCTGGCCTTGTTGCTGGTCGTACTGCTGTTTGGCGTGACCAAATTGTTTTCCTTCGACTGGATGCCTGCTATCGGTCTTGCGTGTGTGACAGCGCTCGAATGCATGTGGCATTTCAGCCGTTTCGATCCGGCAAACCTGAATCAGTCGCCCAACCTCGTGCTGGCGTGGTATCTGATCTTCTTCGCCCTGTTCGCAGTGTTCCCGTTTTTATTCCTGCGGCCATTTGAAAACAAGGTCGTTCCCTGGGCCGCTGCGGCAATGGCCGGTCCGCCGCAATTTTTCCTCATTCACCGCCTCGTGGCCGCCGTTTATCCGAATCAGTTCATGGGGCTATTGCCCGCCGCGTTTGCCATACCCGGACTGTTGAGCCTGATCATCGTGCTTAAAACCATCTCCGCCAGAAACCAATCACGCCTCACCCAATTGGCCTGGTTCGGCGGCGTGGCGCTCTTTTTCATCACGCTCATTTTCCCGATCCAATTCGATCGCCAGTGGATTACCATTGGCTGGGCGCTCGAAGGCGCGGCCTTGTTGTGGCTCTACCATCGCGTGCCGCATCCCGGGCTGCGGCTGGTTGGCGTCGGTCTGCTCGCCATTGCCTTTGTCCGGCTCGCGCTCAATCCCGCGGTGCTCGAATATCATCCGCGATCCGCCACGCCCATTTTCAACTGGTATCTGTACGCCTATGGCGTCGTGACCGTGGCGTTGTTTGCGGGCGCAAAACTCCTCGCGCCGCCGCGAAATCAAATTTCAACCATCAACGCGCCTCCCCTTCTCGCCGGTCTGGGCACCGTGCTGGCGTTTCTTTTGTTAAACATCGAGATCGCGGATTATTTCAGCGCCCCCGGCTCGACGCTGACATTCCAGTTCAGCGGCGATTTCGCGCGGGACATGACCTATTCCATCGCCTGGGCGTTGTTTGCGCTGGTGGTGCTCGTCTATGGAATTCTCAAAAACACTTCCGCCGCGCGTTATGCGGCGATGGGCCTGCTGTGCGCCGCGTTGCTCAAGCTTTTCTTCCATGACCTGGCGCGGCTGGGCCAGCTCTACCGCATCGGCGCCTTTGTCAGCGTGGCCGTCATCGCGATGCTGGCGTCGTTTGCGTATCAAAAATTCTTTTCCGCAACTGCCAAAACGCCGGAGACCAAAGATGAAAATCCGAAATGAAACGTCCGGTCAAACGCCGTGACCGCGGCCTGGACTGCCCCAGCCCGCGGGCGCTTTGGCGGGGCCGGACCGCTGAATTCGCCAATGAAAAGCGGCAGAGCGTTGCCGCACTCCAAAACCTTGCGGCAGTTCGGTTCCTGTCTGCGAGCGGCGACGTGCGTCGGATCCGTCGCATTTGTCGCATTTGCCGCAACTTCAATCGCCGCCACCTTGCCGTCCGATTGGCAGCACGAGCAGACGTTCAACGTCTCCACGGCCGGACTCGTGAAAATCAATCTGCCGGTCGAAACGCTCACCGCCGCGCGCCCGGCGCTTGAGGATTTGCGCCTCTATGACGACGCGGGCAATGAAATTCCTTATGTGATCGAACGTCCGATGCCGGCGCCGAAAATTGTCCGGAACGCAAAATCATTTCAGATTTCACTCAATGCCAACAACACCGTCATGGTGCTGGAAACCGGGCTCGCGTAACCGCTCGATGCCGTGACCCTGGAAACGCCGGCGATGAATTTTATCAAGGCCGGGCGCGTGGAAAGTTCCAGCGACGGCAAAATGTGGCGGATCCTGGGGCAAGGCCGGCCGATCTTCCGTCAATCTTATGGCGCGGCCAATTTAAAAATCTCCTTTCCACCAACCGCGGCAAAATGGAAATTCCGCAAGCCGATGGAAATTTCCGGGGCTGGCGCGCAGCAGGTGGAACTCGACCTCGACGTGCTCGCGCATGCGCAGCCCGGCCTGGAGGATTTGCGCGTGATGCGCGGCACCAACCAGGTGCCTTATATCCTCCAGCACACGTCCATCAGCCGTTCACTGGCATTGACGGTTCAGGCGGCGAATAACGCGAAAAATCCGCAGTTGAGCCGCTGGCTCATCAAGCTGCCGCAAGCCGATTTGCCCCTGGCCCGATTGGCGTGTGTTTCGCCAACACCATTGTTTGAACGTTCATTGTCGCTATACGAAGAACTGGCCGACGAGCGCGGAGACAAATACCAACACCCACTCGGCAATGCGACCTGGACCCAAACACCGGACCGCAAATCGAAGGAATTTACCCTGTCGCTGGAGGCCGTGCCGCAGAGCAACACGTTGTTTCTCGAAACGGAGAACGGCGATAATCCGCCGATTGGACTCGAACAATTCTCGGCGGTTTATCCCGTGACCCGGGTGTTGTTAAGGCGAAAGCGGGCGACAACCTTTTTCTTTACTACGGCAATCCGCGCGTTTCATCACCGCGTTACGATTTGAGCCTGGTCGCCGGGCAATTGCTGACGGCGGACAAAAAGGCCGCCACGTTGTCCACCGGGCAGCAACTCAAGAAACCGTCATGGCAGGAATACGAAGTGCCGGGGAAAGGCGGCGCCCTGTTTTGGGGGATGCTGGCCGTGGTGGTTGTGGTGCTGCTCATCATCATTTCGCGGTTGCTGCCAAAGGCGCAAGCGTAGCGGCGACTCGGAAGTGCGCCGCAATTTCAAAAGGAGACATTTCCGGCTTTCGGCCGAAAGCCGCTACACTTCCAGTTGCAAAAATCCGCGACATTCCCGCCCTGCGGGATTAAATTCCCGGCGTGAAAAGTACGGTGAAGCAACTCGACACTTTCCTGCGTAAAACGCCGAAACTCGGCAAGGGCGTTTACCTCGCCAAAACCGCCGTCGTGCTGGGCGACGTGACGATTGGCGCGCATTCGAGCGTGTGGTATGGCGCGGTGTTGCGCGGTGATATCAACCGTATTGTCGTCGGCCATCACTCGAACATCCAGGACAATGCCGTGCTGCATCTCGCCGATGATTTTGCCTGTGTCATCGGCAACTGGGTGACGGTCGGCCACGGCGCGATTGTCCACGCCTGCACCGTCGGCGACGAAGTGCTCGTGGGCATGGGCGCGGTGATTTTAGACGGTGCGGTCATCGGCAAACAATCCATTATCGGTGCCAAGGCGCTGGTGACGCAGGGAACGAAAATCCCGCCCGGTTCACTCGTCCTCGGCGCGCCCGCGAGAGTCGTCCGAAAATTGGCGAGGAAAGAACGCGCTGGTTTGAAATGGTGGGCGGAAAAATACGTGGACAACGGCGCCTGTTGCCTGCACCACAAAATCAACGTGGGCGGGCCGCTGCCCGCTTGACATTTTGGGCTTTGTCTGACATCATGTATGACATGAGCGTAATTGCGCGAGATTTTATAAAGCGGTTTTCCCACTTCAAACAACAGGCCGTGGCGGGTGTGCCGGTCAAACTGAAAGACCGGAACGGACGGCGATTTGTCTTCAAGCTGGAACAACCATCCGGTCACTTCGGCGCGGCGAAGAACTTGTCCAAAGGCGTTCCGCTTTCCCCGGAGCCGGTGGACCCGTCCGAGTGGAAGGACGCGATCTGATGCGCCATCTGCTGGACACGGCGCCGTGGGCGAACGACGCCCTGATGCCGCAGGTTGTTCCTCCGCGGATTCGCCAGCTGCTCATCACTGCCGAAGTGAAAGGATTGTGTTCGGTCAGCCTGCTGGAATGCGCCATTCATCATCGGCGCGGGCGGCTGCAATTGGACGGCACACTGGCGGAATTCTTCCGGCGCGGGCTGGCGGCGGACATTGAATTGCTCGAGTTGACACCTGAAATCGCGGCGGCAACCAACGCCTTGCCGGAATATTTTCCCGCAGACCCGTTTGACCGGGTGATCGCCGCCACCGCAAAAGTGATGAACCTCACGCTGGTCACGTGCGACCGCGCCATCCGCGACGCCCGATTCTGCAAAGTGGAATTTTATCCGTTCAAGCCGTCACGGCTGAAAACGTGAATTTCGAGAATGCGCTGGCCGGAAATGGCGGGCGGACAAATGCGTGGACAGCGGCGCCTATTGCCTGAAGCACAAAGTCAATGTCGGCGGGCTGGTGACTGCGGAATATTACCCGAAAGGGATTCCACTTTCAGCGGAGCCCGTGAACAACCCGGAATGGAACGCCCTGAAATGAAATTGCAGGAGCCGAGGTAATGAGACTCAAAAATGTTCACGCGAGAAGTCAGAGACTCCTGCGATAACCCGGGGTGATCGCTGCGCTCGAACCCGGGGCTGATTTCCGTGGCGCCTCCGGCCCATTTGAATTCGTGAAAATTCGTGCAATTCGTGTCGAATTTTTGCGTTGGCTTTATCTCCGCAGCATCCCCGGCAGACCGCCGCCCATTTTGGCCATCATGCGCTGGAACTTGCCCGTCCGGCTCAAAGCTTTTCCGTGGGCGTGAAGGGCAGGCCGCGTTCGCCGTTGAAGAGTTTTTTCAGCCGCCGGTCGCTGGAACTGCGCTGGCGCCGGATGATTTCCGGCGCGACCCGATTGCCCAATTCACGGCGATACCGCCGGCCTTTCAGCCAGTCTTCGTAGCTGATGACGCCTTCAATCGGGATGCAAGGGATTTTTGGTTTTAAGCTCATCGGCGACTTCTTTCACCAGTTTCTCACACTCCGGTAGATTACGATATTCCGGCAAATCCGCAAGCCGCCGGACTTCGCCCCAGTCCACCGGAATCGCGCCGTCCAACATCATGGCAGCCAATTTTTTCGCACAATCGTGCGCCGCCGGATTTTCGCCGGGATAAACCGCCACCAGCACGCGCTCGACGAGCAAATCTTCCGGTTTCATCAACCGCACTTCGCCGTAGGGGCCTTGAACGCGGCGATACGGCGTGCGCGCAAAACTTTCCGCCGCGCCGAGCACGTCCACAAACATGCCGGCCACTTCCCAATTACGCGGTCCGCCTTTGGCGCCGAGCAAGCCCATGACTTCCTGCCGTTGGCGGAGCGGCAACGTCGTCTGGTTGGTGTAGCACAGGTCAAGGTCACCGGACGTGTATTCGCCTTCGGTCAATATCTCAATCGCCGAACCGCCTACCACCACCAGTTCCGCGCCGCGCTCCGCCCAAAGCGCGGTGCACAGCGAAGCCATTTTCAGACTTTTGATGGTCGGGTCCCGCTCGGTGGTAATGTCGGCCAGCGCGGATTTGATTTTGTTTGCGTCCATTTTTATCTCCGCAGCATCCCCGGCAGACCGCCGCCCATTTTGGCCATCATGCGCTGGAACTTGCCCATCTTTTTCATCATTTGCTGCATCTGGCCGAACTTGTTCAGCATCGTGTTCAGTTCCGTCACGCTCACGCCGCTGCCCTTGGCAATACGGATGCGGCGCTTGGCGTTCAGGATGGCCGGGTTTTTGCGCTCCTGCGGTGTCATGCCGCAAATCATCGCTTCCATGCGCCGGAATTCCTTTTCCTGTTTCGATAAATCGCCCTGCTGCTTCAAAATCTCTGCGCCGCCCGGCAGCATCCCGACGACGCTTTCGAGCGAGCCGAGCTTTTTCATCGCACGCAGTTGCTCCAGAAAATCCTCCAGCGTGAACTGGCCTTTGCGCATCTTTTCTTCCAGCCGCCTGGCGTCCTCCACATCCACCGCCTCGACGGCCTTTTCGACCAGGCTGACGACGTCGCCCATTCCCAGAATCCGCGATGCCATGCGTTCGGGATGAAACGGTTCGAACTCATCCAGCTTCTCGCCCGTGCCGGCAAATTTGATGGGCTTGCCGGTGACGGCTTTCATACTCAACGCCGCACCGCCGCGTGCGTCGCCGTCCAGCTTGGTCAGGATGGAGCCGGTAATTTGCAGCGCCTGATCGAAATGGGTGGCCACGTTGACGGCCTCCTGACCGGTGGCCGCGTCGAGCACGAGCAGGATTTCCTGCGGCTTCACCAGGTCACGCAGGCGAACCAGTTCCTGCACCAGTGGCTCGTCAATCTGCAACCGCCCGGCGGTATCAAAAATCAAAACGTTGCGGCGGTTGGCTTTTGCGAAATCGAGCGCTTCGCGCGCAATTCTCAGAACATCCGTTTCGCCGCGCTTTACGAACACCGGCAGCTCAAGCTGTTTACCGAGCGTATCCAATTGGTCCATGGCCGCCGGGCGATAAACGTCCGCCGCGACCAGCAACGGCTGGCGGCCCTGTTTCTGGAGCAGCCGCGCGAGTTTGCCGCTGGAGGTGGTCTTGCCCGAGCCGTGCAGACCGGCCATCAGGATGCAACTCGGATTGGCGCTCAGGTTCAGTCCGGCGTGTTGCGAGCCGAGCAGGTCCACCAGTTCGTCGTGGATGATTTTGATGATCTGCTGGCCGGGCTGGATGCTTTGGACGACCTCGGCGCCGATGGCCTTGGTTTTGACGCGCTCGATGAAGTCGCGGGCGACCTTGAAATTCACGTCGGCCTCCAGCAACGCCATGCGGACTTCGCGCAGGGAATCGCCGACGTTGGCCTCGGAAATTTTCCCGAGTCCGCGCAGGTTGCGGAAGGCGTTCTGGAGCTTGCTGCTTAACGAATCGAACATCCGCCTATTTTAACGCAGATCCAGGCCCCGCGTAAAGGCTGCGCGGAGACGAGAACACAAAGACTCAGCAAAATTGACAATCGAACGTTGGCATGGCTTACTATGCGGCCCACGCACTGGTAGGGCGGCGCGGCGGCGCCGCATAATGGAAGGCCGCGCGGCGGCACGGCCCTGCCTTTTGGCGGTAGGTTACCCAAGTGGCCAACGGGGGCAGACTGTAAATCTGCTGGCTTACGCCTTCGATGGTTCGAATCCATCACCTACCACCAGCCTTCGCTCGGAGCGGAGCGGAGAGCGAAGGCTGTCGCGCCGAAACGAAGTGAAGGCGGGCGGCGATACAACCTCACGCAAAAGCGCTCCGAGCGGCGGCTCGGCAGGCCAGTCATTCGAGCGTAGAGCAAAGGCTGCCGCGCCGCAGCACGCAGCACGACGGCGGGCTGAAGTTTTCGTTTCAGAAGTGTGCTTCGAGTTTCGGCTCGGCACGCCACCTTTTTCGCGCCAGTTCTCAAAGAGCAAGGTTTATGTCGAAGACCCTCAGCCGCGAGGCCGCGTTGGCGGCGGTTTATGCCGAGAGATACCTGTTATCTCTCGTCTATCTGGGCTATGCCGGGTACGAATTTCATAAACTCTGGCTCATCTGGCTCGGAGTTCCCAGCTCCGCCGGCGCTGCGGCTGTGGGAACCGCCAGCCATGTCATCGCGTTGATGTTGAATTTCTTCGTGGGCGCCCTGTTGTTGCTGGGGCGTCGCGCCACCGTGCCGCCGCAACAATCCAAAGATATATTCATTCCTTTGGCCACGTCTTTCTTCAACCTCACCTACAACGCCGCTCCGTGGCTCCCATCGCCGATGTTGAAAAGTTTTTGTTCACCCGCCTGGCAAACACCGCTCACCGCCACCGGCTTGTTTCTCGGTCTGGCAGGCCCGGCGGTGGCAACCTGGGCGGTCCTGTATCTCGGGCGTTCCTTTGGCGTCTTTGTCGTCGTCCGGAAAGTGATTCTGGACGGGCCTTACCAGTGGGTGCGTCATCCGATCTACCTGGGTTATATCTGCATGCTGGCCGGTCTTGTTCTCGTAAACTTTTCGGCTGCTTATTTCATTCTGGTGCCGATTCACATTGGCTTGTTGCTTTACCGGGCGCATCTGGAGGAGGTGCGGCTTTCCGAACACAGCGTGGAATATCAGAAGTACATGAAGCGCACCGGCTTCATTTTTCCGAAACTCCGCCGCCCGGACCTTGATTAGCCGGCGTGCGGCTGGCCATGGCCTCCAAGAAGGCGCTAAGACCTCTCAGGAATATCCAAATGTGCGGCAGTACGGCGCCAGGCGTTGCTCGATCGGCGCGAGCGCCTCGGCGTAATGCTGCCAGCGGCCCACGGCCCGGCCATGGACGGGCCGGGTGACATCGTTGTAGGTCGGCGCAAAGACAAATTTTTTGCGGGCCTCCTCGTGATAATTTGCCTGGCGTTCATCCCAGGTTAATCCCAGAAATTCCGTGACCCGCCGTCCCTCGGATTCCAGATTACTCACCACGTCCTCGTAACGAGATTCCAGCCAATCGAAACCGCCCAATTCCCGCAGCCGCAGCCAGACGTCCATGAGGTCGGCGAAGTGCCTGGCCGTCCGTTCCAGGCTCAAAAAATTTGCGTTCGTCGCATTCAACATCTGTTTCTGAAAAAAGCAACTGACGATCACGTCGCGCGGGTCGCGCAGGGCGATGAGCACCTTCAAATCGGGGAAAATCCGCAGCCACACGTGCAAGGCGGCCGTGGGCGACGGATTTTTGTCCAATAACACCTCCCCCTCCGTTCGGCTCGCGTTTTCCCGGAGCAGGCTTTTCAGGTAGCGTTGCTGGTAATGGGCGCGTTGGGCAACGGTGAGGGCGTCCAGCGCGTTCACCGTCAACGGAGACACGGCGTTCAGAGGCGCGAGTTTTTCAAGAATCTCATGCACAAAGGCCGGCGGCTCGTCGAATGCCGCGATGGCCGGATGGGCCCCGAGGATTTGTTCCAACAACGTCGTGCCGCTGCGGGGGTGCCCGCCCAAAAATGCCAGCCGCGGATAGGGGGGCGAGCCGGTTCCTTCCCGGCGCCAGCGTCGCACTGTCTCCGGTTTTAACGCGGCCAATAACTCGCGCCGCCGCTGGTCGGCGCGGTCGTAATCCTGCTCCAGCCTGGCAACATCGGTCGTCCGGCGGAGCGCGGCCTTGGCTTCGTGCAACTGCTGCATGGCCTCGGCATATTGCCCGAGCGCATCCAGCACGACGGCCAGCTGGTGGCGGATGGCATACGCCACGTTCAAATGCTGCGGGCCGGTCTTGAGCAAATCGCGCAACAAGGCCTCTGCCTCCGTGTTCCGGCCCTGGCGGTGCAGGAGCAGCGCTTTGACGCACAGGACTTCCGCATTTTGCGGATGCCGGGCCGCGCAGGACTCCACGCAAACCCACGCGTCGTCCAGCCGGCGCTCGCGTTCCAACCAGTCGGCGAGGCTGAGCTGCGCCGGGATGGAGGAAACGTCCGCCGCCGCCGCGCGCTCAAAACAGGCGCGCGCCTTGTCCAGCCGCCGCAACTGGTGGTATTGCTGGCCGAGCAGGATCAACATGGATGCGTCTTTCGGCGCGAGTCCGGACGTGCGTTGAAAGGCCCGGTCCGCCTGGTCGAAATCCAATTGCCTGGCTGCCGCCAACCCCAGTTCGAACCACAAGCCCGCGACGCCGGGAAATCGTTTCAACAGGTCACGGTAGGTTTCCAATGCCGCGTCCGTCCGGCCTTTAAGCAAGTCCTGCTGCGCTTTCTGCCAGCGGGCGAGCTGGCGCGGCGATTGTTGCAGTTTTTCAAGATCGTTCAGCACGGGCTTTCCTCATAAAATGTCCGTTCGCCGTTCGCGACGGCACGCGTAGCCATTTGGATACAAATAAACCGGCCGCTCCGTACGCAAAAATAACCATGTCTTCACGAGCTGGCGACGGCAAAGAGGTTGGTCCACTAAAGTCAAATGACACGCGGATTCAAATTCGAAGCCGGTATGCGTGCGCCGGACGTCCGGTGCTTTATAGTTGTTGGACGAGACCCGGGGGTTGCATTCAGTTAAAAAGGAAGAGGCCGGATGACTCCGGCCTCCCAATGAGAACTAAGCGCTTAAATTGTTGTTCGCAGCCGCGCCCCCACGAACTTTTTTGCCGAATGCGGCGCTGCGGACCACGCCTTGCTTCACACACGATAACCCGCATTTCTGCATCAACGACATGATCAATCTACCCGACCCGCTGCCCGCTGCCAGTCACCAGTTCTGGTTACATGACGCCACGGGGTTATGACATTCACCAACCCGCTGGTTGACGAACGAGGAAGAGGATGAGAACAGTGAAGTGAAAGCCCTCAACGGCGGAGGAACTTCGCCACGGCCTCCGTCCGCGTTCGCACCTGTAATTTTTCATAAATGCGGCGGATGTAGGTGTGGACGGTTTCGTAGCTGATGGCAAGTTTGTCGGCGATTTCCTTGTACATCAGTCCCTGGCTCAAAAGGTCGAGCACCTGTTGTTCGCGTTCGGAAAGGTTTTCGGTGGGTTGGGCCGTGGCCGCGGTTTTTTGAAAGGACGACACCACTTTGCGCGCGATGTGCATCGTCATGGGCGAGCCGCCGCGATGCACCTCGTGAATGGCTTCCAACAATTCCTTGCTGGAGGTGCGCTTGAGCATGTAGCCGTTGGCGCCGGCCGCCAGCGCGTTGAAAATGTTTTCTGTGTCCTCGTAAACCGTGAGCATCATCACCTGCGTCTGCGGCAGGAGTTGTTTCAATTGGCGCACGCATTCCACGCCGTTCATGCCGGGCAGGTTGATGTCCATCAGCACGACGTCGGGTTTCACCTGCGGCAGATCTTTCAGCGCGTCCTCGGCATTTGCATGGTCGCTGACGCAACGAAAGCCGTCGGCGCGATTGATCACGCGTGCCAGCGTGCCGCGCAGCTTGTCGTTGTCTTCAACAATGGAAACGGAAATGGGCATAACCTAAATGCAGAAGGCAGAAGGCCGAATGAAGAAACAAGAAGCGAACCGCCGGGAATTTTTTTCTGCATTCTTCATTCTGCGTTTGTTCATTTCATTTTAATGGGTACCGTCAGGCGCACGATGGTTCCGCCATTGCCCCCGCCGGCAATGGCGAATCCGCCGTGAATGTCTTCCATGCGTTTGCGCATGTTGCGCAGGCCGTTTCTGGCCCGGGCCGCCGGCGTATTCTGTTGGCCGAGGCCGTGGCCGTCATCTTCAATTTCCAAAGTGAAAGCGTCGGGATTCATCCGCAACCGGATCCGGGCTTCCGTGGCCTGCGCATGTTTAACGACGTTGTTGATCGCTTCCTTGAAAGCCAGGAAGACATTGTGCCGGACTTCCGGCGGAATGACAACCGCCGGCAATTGAGCCGGCACGTCGGCACGGTAATGCAACCCGGCCAGGGCGAGATATTCCTGTGCGTATTTGCAGGAATAGGTGATCAGTCCGTCCAGGGTGTCATTGGAAGGATTCACCGCCCACACGATTTCGTCGAGCGAGTGCGTGGTCTCGCGCGCGGTCTGGGAAATTTGCTGCGCGTGGGACGCGACTTCGCCCGGGGAATCTTTGTCGGCTTCCGCCATTTCGCCCAGGAGCGCCACCTGGGTGAGATTGGCGCCGAGCTGGTCGTGAAGGTCGCGGGCGATGCGGGAACGCTCTTTTTCCAGGGCCTCGCGTTGTTGGAGCGCCTGTAACTGGCGATGCAATTTTTGGGTGGAAAGATACCGCACCACGGCGGCGACGATACCCAGGAAACCCAGGACGACCACCGCGCGAAACCATCCGGTCTGCCAGAATTGCGGCTGCACGGTCACGGCCAGCAGGCTGCCGGTTTTGTTCCAGAGGCCGTCTTCATTGCAGGCTTCGACCCGGAACTGATAATTGCCGGGCGGCAGTTTGTTGTAGAATGCCACCCGGGTGTCGCCGGCTTCCGTCCAGGTGGTTTCGTGGCCTGCCAGAAGGTATTTGAACCGCACTTCGTTGGGGGCCGAAAAATTCAGGGCGGTATAATGAATTTCCAGGCGATCGTGGCCGGGCGGGATCACGATGGCTTGGGGCCAAACCGGGTCGAAGCGATTGGTTTTTTGCTCCAGGCCGTCCACCAGCACGGATTCGATCATGACCCGCGGCGGCTTCAGGTTGGGTTTAAGCTCCGCCGGATTCACATAGGCCAGGCCTTTGGTGGTGGGAAACCACAGCCCGCCGTCGCTCGTGCGGCACGCAGCCGGTTGCGAACCGCTGGAACATTCCCGCGTCGGCAGACCGTCCGCCTCGCCATAAATCCGACAGAAAGAAAAATTCACTGTTGCGTTGGTGGAATCATGCAGGATTGTTTCCGGAATTCGCATCAACCCCAGATTGGAACCAATCCATAAATCACCGGCAGCGTCTCCGATGATGTAACTGATGCTGTTGCTGACCAGGCCATTGCGCTTCGAATAACGCGTCCATTTCCCATCACGAAACCGGGCCAGGCCATGCCCCGAAGTGCCTACCCACAGGGCGCCGTCGGTATCCACGTAAAGACAGGAAACATCGTTGCCGGGCAGGCCATTTTCCGAGGCCCGGTAGGAAACAAACTTGCCGTCCTTGAAACAGCTTATCCCACCGTCCCCAGTGCCCACCCAAAGATTGCCCGCCGTATCCTCGGCGATGGCAGAAACAGCATTTCCCGACAGGCCATCTTGCATCGTGTACGTCTTCCAAACTCGTCCGTCCCAAAGCCCCAACCCATCGGGCGTCCCCACCCACAGTTGTTCCTCATGATCCTCAAACAAAACCGAAATTTGCGGGCCGAGGACCTCGGCGGCAGGTACAAACTGAAACTGGTTGGTTTCGAATTGAAACAGTCCCTCATCCCGCGTCCCCGCCCAGACGTGCTGTCGATGATCCACCAGCACCGTCCAGGCGTCTTGCAATGGACCCACGTGGAAATACTGGACGGAGTTTGTTTTCCAATAAGCTGCGCCTTGGGCGCCAAAAGCGATCCACAGGCCGCCTTCGGCATCCTCGGACAACGATTGGACATTCCAGGGGTGCAGTCCGTCCGGCGTATTGAAAATTTTTCTCCTGATCCGATCCAATCCGCCACCATCGGTGCCCACCCAAAGATTTCCCCCCTGATCGAGGCACAAGGATAGCACATACGCGGATGACAGTCCCTGTCCCGTCGATATTTGCCGGTAATTTCCCTTCGGGTCATACCAAAAGATGCCGGCGCCGAGCGTGCCAACAATCAAATTGCCATTCCTATCTTCACACGCGCTCTTGATGATGTGATTGCCCCACGGATACGGTCCCCAATTCCGTTCAAGCTGAGTGGAGCCCCATTTTTGGATCTCGCCATCCACGAACCGCCACGTTCCGCCATCCCGGCTGGCCAGAAGGTAATCGAGCCGTTGAACCGGAATCTGTTGCTCAATGGCAAACGCCGGCGGACTGAAATTGGAGGGGCGAAATGAAAACATAACCCTGTCTTCGCCGATCCAAAGCAGCCCGGATTTTTCCGCAACAATCATCCGGCACATCGCCGGCGTCTTAAAAGGAAAATTCCACACCTTCATCTTCTCGTTTTGATAACGCGCCAGATGGGCATCGGCCGTGTAAAGCCACACGGCCCCGATCGAATCCTCGCAGGCCGACACCACGCGCCCGTCATGGCTGTTGTATCCAATGGAAAAATTTTCAATCCGGCCATCCTTTTCCCGCTCCGCTCCGCCCGCGTCCGTTCCAATCCAAAGATTCGTGTGGCTGTCCTCAAACAGGTAGTCAATCTGGTCATTGTTCAAACCGGGCGTGTTTTCCTCGTCGAACACAGTGAAACGAATCCCGTCAAAGCGCACCAGGCCGTGTTGTGTACCCAGCCAGAGATAGCCATCCCGGGTTTGAATCACGGAGAAGACCACACTTCCCGGGAGTCCCTGTTCCGTGCCCCAGGCGTTCACGATGAAGGGCGAGCCGGGTGGGTCCGCCGTGCGCGCCGTTGCCGGAAGGAGCAGGGCAGAAACGCAAAGCAATAGCCCCGCGTTTTGATGCAGCCAGCATTTCTTCGGCATGTTTGATTTTTCCGAACTATCCAGCCGGATGTAAAGCTGTTTGCGGCAGGAAGGCGAGGCTGAATTGGCGGTAAAATTTATTTAAAAACCACTTGCCAGTGCCGGGCGATGGGTTAGGTTTCAACTGCTCCCAATGAGAACTGGGCGCTTCGGCGGGCGTTGGCGATGTAAACTCGTGTGTGATCGCTGCGCCCGCCGTTTTCTACTTTTCCCGGCAAAAAATCCCACGACCCGGTCGCCATGGGATCTGCCGCGCAAAGAGGCCCAATTGGCCTAATCGCCCACTGCGATTTTCCGCGGTTTGACCTGTTCGGACTTCGGCAGGGTCAGCGTGAGCACGCCTTGATTGACCTTGGCATTGATACGCCCGGCATCAATCGCCGGATCGAGTTCAAAAACGCGGCGGAAATGCGCGACGGAACGTTCACGGAAGAGCAGCGCGCCGGAAACCGTTTCGTTGCTTCGCCGGCCAATGATGGTCAGCTCGTTATTTGCCAGCGTGATTTCCAGACCGCCCTTGTTCACGCCCGGCATTTCGGCCTCCAGCACATAACCGTCCTTCGTCTCGCAAATGTTCACTTCCGGGGAAATGAATTCCTCGGCGGGCGCGCGTTCGGCTTTTCGGGGAGCTTCCTTTTGGAGTGTCGTTTTCATGGCTTGATTGGATGTAAGATGTTGTCGCTTCTGGCGGGACAATCCCGCCAGAAACCATTTCAGTTCACGGAAATGCCGATTTGTTTGGGCTTGGCTTCCTCGGTTTTGGGAAGCGTGATCGTCAGGATGCCGTCCTGGTACTGCGCTTTGACCTTGTCCGCCGCGACCGGCACGGGGAGCGTCACGGTGCGTTGGAACCGGCCAAAAAATCGTTCGGCACGGCACAGTTCGCCGTCTTCCGCTTTGGTTTCGCCCTGGCGTTCACCCGAGATGCTCAGGCTGTCAGCATGCAGTGACACGTCAATCTCCTCCTTCTTCATCCCCGGCAACTCGGCCTTGACGATGAAGTTTTCCTTGTCCTCGTAAACATCGAGGGCCGGTGTCCAGCCGCTCAACAGTTGCGAAGCGCGGGCCAGCTCGGTCCACGGCGATTCGAACAGTCGGTCCAGTTCATCGCGCAGATTCGACAATCGTCCGAACCCCGGCCAAGCCAGTTCAGGTCTTTGATATTGTATCAGTTTCATAATTTTCCTTTCGTTAATATTATTTGCCTTAACAAGGGCTTACTTAGCTTTGACGATGCCAAGCAGGTAGTTGATTTACATCATTCTGACTGACAGTTGGTTACACAATAAAATGAAACCATTGCAGCATGTGGCAGCGGGCTATTATGGCACAAATCTCATTTAACAGTGACCGGCGTGTGCCAAAACGGCAAACATTGGATTTTGCTAATCTGTGGGCAATTAAAAAGGCTTCCAACAGCTTGGTTGGAAGCCTTTCGGATGAAGATTTCGGCGGTGTTTAATCGAATGCGTGACCCGCGCAGCAAAGGACGTCTTTGATTTTATGGCGGACGAGGTCCTTTACCTTGATGCGGGCGGGGCCGAGATATTTGCGCGGATCAAACTCCTTTGGATTTTCCGTCATGACCTTGCGGATGGCCGCGGTCATGGCCAAACGCAAATCTGTGTCAATGTTCACTTTGGTGCAACCCGTGCGGCGCGCCACTTCGATGTCGGCTTCCGGCACCCCCGCGGTGTCCGTACCCAGTTTGCCGCCGTATTTGTTGATTTCCTCGGCGAGTTCTTTCGGCACGGATGACGCCCCGTGCAATACGAGCGGATAGTCACCGAGGCCGGCATCCATCAAGGCTTTTTTAATCAGTTTGAGGCGTCCCAGGTCAAGATGCTGCGTGCCCTTGAACTTGTAAGCGCCGTGCGAGTTGCCGATGGCGACGGCCAGCGAATCGCAGCCCGATTCCTTTACGAATTTGACCGCTTCTTCGGGAACCGTGTAATGACCGCTGACGGAATGAGCGCCGCCTTCTTCGCCTTCGTCGAACTGCGCGCCGACCAGATGGCCCAGTTCGGATTCCACCACGCAGTTGTATTTATGGGCGTATTCCGCGACTTTCCGGGTGATTTCGACATTTTTCTCAAAAGGTTCGTGACTGGCGTCAATCATCACGCTGGTGAAACCTTCGTCGATGCACTCCTTGCAAAGTTCAAACGTATCGCCGTGATCCAGGTGCACCGCAATCGGGATGGTGGACAGGCTGACGGCCGCTTCGATGAGTTTTTTGAGATAAACCGGATTGGCATATTGGCGTGCCCCCTTGGAAATCTGGAGCATCACCGGCGCCTTTTCCTCCTCGCAGGCCTCGACAATGGCCTGAAGCAGTTCCATGTTGTTGACGTTGAACGCGCCCAGCGCGTATTTGCCCTTCAACGCCTTCGCAAAAAGTTCCCTGGTGTGTGTCAGTGGCATACGATTTCGCTGTTTCCGTCTTTGGATTGAATTCGAATTTTTCCAACAGCGGGCAAGCTTAAACAAATCCGCCCGAAAGGAAATAAAAAATATGATGCAAAAAATGCATGGGTGCAGGACAAAATTGTGGTAAACGGGAGGGACTGGTTCAGGTTAGGCAGCTAATTGGAGCAAATCATTGCGTGCGGCATGGCTGGTCGCGCGGGCTTGGCAGAAGGCATCCAGGCGGTTGCTCA
>JAJXYT010000198.1 GCA_021780375.1 bacterium
CTGCTTTTACACATCCAAAGGACGAAGCGCGCGAGGACCCGCGCTATACGTCCGGCCCACGCCCACAAAAATACCGGGCGGCGGAGCGAAGTCAGTATTTAATTGTGCCCAACAGCTTCAATTCGCGTTGCTGCACGTTCTCCGGCAACGGCGCGTAATCGAGCGTGGACGAAATTTTCTGACCATCCGTGATGGCCCATTTCAAAAAGTCCACGAGTTTTTTGCCGTGGTCGGCATTTTTTTGCGTTTGATAAATCAAGACCCAGCTTGCGCCGGCGATCGGGTAGGCTTGCGCGCCCGGCGAATTGACCATCGAGAAACGGAAGTCATCCGGAATGTGGGCGGTGGCGAGCGCCGCGCTGACGGAAACGGGCGCGGGTGAAATAAAATTGCCCGATGAATTTTTCATGTCGGCGTATGGGATTTTGCTTTGGTCGGCGTAAGCCAATTCGCCGTAGCCGATGGCGCCGGAAATCTGTTTGACGTCTCCGGCAACGCCTTCACTGCCTTTGCCGCCAAGACCGACGGGCCATTTGACGGACACGTTTTTGCCGACGGTCTCCGCCCAGGCAGGATTGACCACGCTCAAATAGTCGGTGAAGATGTAAGTGGTGCCACTGCCTTCGGAACGATGCACGACGACAATCGGCAAATCCGGCAGGCTGATGTCCGGATTGAGCACGGCAATTTTAGGATCATTCCATTTCTTGATGTTGCCGAGGTAGATGTTGGCCAGCACGTCGCCGTCCAATTTCAGCTTCGGATTGCCCGGCAGGTTATACATAATGGCCACGCCGCCGGCGACGATGGGGAAGTGCAGGATTTTACCCGGCGCGCTGGCCATGGCCTCGTCGGTCATCGGCGCATCGGAAGCGCCGAAATCGACGGTCTGGTTGAGCAATTGCTTTTGGCCGCCGCCGGAACCGATGGACTGGTAGTTAAACCGCACGTTGGGGTCCACGCTTTTATAGACGTCGAACCACTTGCTAAAGGCGGGGTAATCGAAGGTGGAACCCGCGCCGTTGATGAGCGTCTGGGCGGACCCATTGTTGGTCGGCTCGGCAGCAATGCCGCCACCGGTCGTCGCGCCATTTTTCGAACATGACACGGCGACGAGCAACACTAGCAGCAAACTTGGGGCAAAGATTGAAAGAATTGTTCTTTTCATTTTCATTAAGGAGTTTAGTCAGTTTCGACTTGGTTGTTCACGTTACATTCAGGTTAAAATTTCCACATCAGGTCGGCCATCATGTGCAGCGCGGAAGATCTGGCCCCGCCGGGACTTGTGTTGCCAATCATGCTGTTGACGTAACAGGTGAACGAAAAGAGCAACGCGTCCGTCAACGCGTAGTCCGCCGTGAACAGATGGCCTTTGATATTGGTGCCACCCGGAAAACTGCCTGCGGCGCCAGCGAAAATCAGGTTGTCATCATTCACGATTTGGGCATACCAGGCATTGGCGTCCAGCGCCTGATAGCGGTATCCAATGTCCCATGTGCCCTTCTTGTCGGCATGGCCGAAGGTGACGCCGACATTGTAACCTTGGTTTCCGTTAGGCTCGCCGCCGGCAGTTCCACCGGAACCGGGCGCGGCGGGGTTAATCATGTATTCGCCGGCCAGTTTGATCGGGAATTTGCCGGGATAAAGCGGGAAGCTGTCCAGACTGTAAGTGACGCTGGCATCCACGACGACCGGATTGAGGTTGTAAAGCGGAGAGCCACCGGTGCCGAGGGAGTTCCCGCTGTTGTAAGCATAAACCTGGCTGGTGGTGAGCAAGTCACGATTGACGATGTCGTAGGCGGCGACTCCGAGCGAACTGGAGACGTGATGCGTCCAATCGGCGTTCCACAGTGTCTGCGCGCCGTAGAGAAACGACATGTTTTGCGCCGCCATGCTCGAATAAGCCAGGACGAAGCCGGCCGCGTTGAACGCCAGCGTATTCCAATCGTTGATCTTGCAGGCGGCCTGCAATGCCCCGCCTTCAGGAGTGTAATCGGGATCAAACACCATCCACGATTCCTGGAAGGGATTGTCCATTTTGCCGATCATGCCCGCCAGCATCCAGGTGCCGTCGTCAATGGGAGTCCATTTGCCATAGGCCGCGTCCACGTAAAGGAACTTCTTGGTGCCGTTGCCCTGAAGCGTGGTGTTGTCGGACAGGGGATCGCCGCCAAACGCCGATTGCGGCTGATCACTCGAGCCGAGGCGGAAGTTCACCTGCAAATTGTCCTTTATGTTGACCAGCAAGCCGGCACGCAAGCGGTAACGCAGGCGGATGTTGTCCGGCTGGGCCGGATTCGGCGTCGTCCGCTCGTCATAACGCCCCCGGAAATCGCCGTACAATTTGTAACTGGTCACCCAGTCCGGCATCGGGAATTTGGACTTGAATGCCTTGTTGAAATCGGCGACGGAATTCGTCGCATTTTCAGCTTTCAACTGGTCCGCCTCATCCACGGTCAAAATGCCCTTCTGCTCCAATTTATTAAGCAGGTCGTCCACCGTGGATTGCGCATGAGTGTTCGGGGTCAACGCCATCAGCGCGGTCGCGCCGGCAAAGATGGCAACCTTGGTATTCGTCCTTTGATTTTTGAGTTTTTTCATGGTTGTCGTTGGCTAAGCGAGGGCAGGCTGAGGCAACATTGTTACAACCATGCGGAGGAAATGTTACAATTGTGTGACAAGGCAGCGAAGTTACAGTGAGGCGAAGGAAAGGTGACAACCAGATGGCGACGGAATGAGGCTTCTGAAACAATGCTTCGATCCATCCGAGGAGCGCCGGTCTCCGACCCGGCTGGCAGGGGTTGATTTCCAAACGCGCCGGATCGGAGACCGGCGCTCCTGCCCGGAATTACATCGCGCGGAAGGCGGTCAGGCCCAACAGCACAATGAAAATCGCAAACGCCAGCCGGAGGGCGCTGCCCAGGCGGACACGCGTTTCCGTGGCCGTGCCCCAATTCAACAAATCCCGCACCCGCCACGGCGTCACCGTGAACCAGATGCCGGCGACGACCAGCACGTACGCCCACGTTTGAATCACCCACACCCAATGCGTCTGGCCCAGATGCGGCCGCCCCGTGTCCACCATCAATTTCGCCAGCAACAACATCACGACCGCCAGCCCGCGGACGGCCAGAAAGTCCTGGATGAAAATACAGCTCAAAACGCCGACCGCCACAAACCCGATCATCATGGCCGGCTTGAAGGCGGCAAAATCCGAAACCGACTCGTTGTGGACGTTCCACACAAACCAGGCCGTGCCGAGCAGCATGAGCGCGACGCCCAGCGGCAGGTTGCGCGGAAACTTGCGGACCGCCGCCGCGAATTTCTGCGGCCGGGCAATGCCATAGACCTGCGGCACGGCCATGCCGAGTCCGAGCAGAATGGACAGCAACGACAGATTCATGGCGGGGAGTTAAACACGAAAGGGTGCGCTTGTCACGCCGAAGGAAGCCTCCTTCAAAATTTTACAATTTCACCACTTCCAGATCACCGTAGCGGCGTCCCGGCAGAGCGCCGCTGATTCCGAAAAATTAAAGAAGGCGGCTTTCCACCGAAAGCCGCTACGCCAAGTCACAGATTCACCATCGCAGGGTCGCCGTAGAGGGTGAAGGAACCGGCGCGCGTGATTTTCACGTCCAGGAGCCGGCCGCGATGCCGTTCGGAACCATCGAACACCACAATCTTGTTGCACCGCGTCCGGCCGGTCATCCGCGCCGGATTTTTCCTGCTCGGCCCTTCCACCAGAATCTGCATCTGCCGCCCGACCAGGGCGCGGTACTTGTCTTTAGCGATTTCATTGATGACTTCCAGCAACCGTTGGTTGCGTTCCTCGCGCACCTCTTGTGGCACCTGGTCCGGCATTTCGGCGGCGGGCGTGTCGCGGCGCGGCGAGTATTTGAAAATGTACGCCTGATCAAATTCCACCTCGCGCGCCAGCGACAGGGTCTGCTCGAAGTCGTCCTCCGTCTCGCCCGGAAAACCGACGATGAAGTCGGTGCTGACACCAATCTCCGGTTTGGCGTGGCGTAAGTTTTCGATGATGCCCAAGTAACGCTCTCGCGTGTAGCCGCGGTGCATGAGTTTCAGCACGCGATTGCTGCCGCTCTGGACGGGCAGATGCGCGCTCTCGACCAGTTTCGGCAGCCGCGCGTACGCCGCAATCAAGTCATCGCCGTAACCCTTGGGGTGCGGCGAGGTGAACCGGATGCGTTCCAATCCTTCGATTTCGTGAACGGCATCCAGAAGCTGGACGAAGGGGGATTTGGCAGGGCGCGTCACTCCGTGCGCGCCGCCGTCTTTTGGCGGGGCGAGGCTGCTGACGAGCCGGCTCGCGAGGACACTCGCCCCACCATCGGCGGGCAGAGGACTGCCCGCCCTGCCTAAAAATTTGCCACGTTTTTCCCGTTTGCCGTAGCTCGTCACAATCTGGCCGAGCAGGGTGATTTCTTTCACACCTTGCGCCACGAGCTGGCGGCACTCGGCCACGATTTCGGGAATGCCGCGGCTGCGTTCCTCGCCCCGCGTGTAGGGCACGATGCAAAACGTACAGTACTGATTGCAGCCCTGCATGATACTCACGAACGCGGTGACAGACTTTTGTGAGTTGCCATTAAGCAAATGTTCGCGAATGGTCGCCTCGCTCCCCTCCTCTTCCGCCACGTCCACGATTTTTTCCGCGCGCCCGGCCAGGATTTCGTCGAGGCAATCCGCCGCGCGATGAAATTTCTGCGTGCCGAGGACCAAATCCACGTCCGGCAACCGGTCAATGAGTTCCTGTCCGCGGCTTTGGGCCATGCAGCCCATGAAACCGAGCACCACATTGGGCCGGTCGCGGCGGAGGTCCGCGGCGAGGTTTTCCATTTTCCGGAGGGCCTTTTGTTCCGCGAGATCGCGCACGCTGCACGTGTTGAGCAGGATCACGTCCGCGACGGTTTCGGACGGCGCCAGCGTGTAGCCCTTGGCCACGAGTTGCGCGGCGACGGCTTCGCTGTCGCGCTCGTTCATCTGGCAACCGTAGGTTTTGATGTAAACACTCGGCATGGGACGAGAATAGCGGCAATTTAGGCCAGGTTCATGGCCTTGGAAAGGCGGAAAGGCGGCGGAGTTTGAGGTACCGTTGGGAGTTCCGCCTTCCGGCGGCCGTATAAACGCGGAACTCCAAACCAATTCCGGCAAAAATTTTCCAAAAATTTGATTGGCAAGTTTGGACAAGTTGGGCTTTATTATCAGCAGGTCATGGGAATCAACAGAGCAGTTCGACGACCCGCCTTCGCCGCAGTCCGGCGCAGAGCGTTAAACCTTCAACCGGAGGACCTCCAATGGACATTCATCATCCCTTCGTGAGTGAATTCCCCGAACATCGCGAAACCATCCGCACGCTCAAGCTGGCGGACGCCAGGTTCCGCGCGATGTTCGAGGAATATCACAAACTCGACGACGAAATCTGCCGCATCGAGGAAGACATCGAGTACGCCACCGATCAGGAACTTGACGAACTCAAGTTCAAGCGCGCGAAATTGAAAGACGCGCTCTACACCGCCGTCCGCAAAAGCGAAGCGGCGCTCGTGCATTGAAGCGCCCGCGGTAGCCGCGACGCACCCTCGCGAAAGGTGAAGGCGACGCCTTCGTCGCCGGTGAGTTGTTTCCGCCGCATCAGCGGATTTCCAGATTTGTTTTGGCGTGCCATGCACGCACGGCGCCAGGCGCGCCCGATCCATTTTGGGATGGACGATTGCCGGAATGAATTTTGTTTGGATGCCCGCCCTCACCTGCTTCCTCTCCCCCCGGAGAGGACAACGCGGCGCAAGGTTTCTGGTTGGCGGAAAGCTCTCAGGTAAATCCAGTCGCGCGCATTTTCAGGAACGCGGCAAACGATTGTCCTTCTCCTGGGGGAGAAGGCCGGGATGAGGGAGGTCGTAAACCATTTGAATTCCGAATGCCGCCGGGCCAACGGGTCGCGGCAGCCCGCGGCGGTTCTTGTTCTGGTTTATTGAGCAGGAGACGACGTGAGTCGGCTGATTATTCCCGTCAGGAGCTGGAGCGAACCGACGTTCGCAGCCACGGCTCGCGAGGACGCCCGCCGCACCAAACAAAATTCTTTGTGCCTTTTGCGCTTTTTTGCGGCTGACTGCTCAATGGGTTTCCGCCGCCGCTTTCCGTTTCTTCGCCTCTTCAATCACCTTTTCCGTCGCCTCCCGCGGCATTTCTTCGTAGTGGCTGAATTCCTCGGTATGCACGCCGCGCCCGCCGGTCAATGACCGCAGGGTGCTGGAGTAGTGATAAAGCTCCTGGGTCGGCACGCTTGCCTTGATGAGCTGAAACGCGCCGTCGGTATCCATGCCGATGATCTTCCCGCGCCGCGACGACAGGTCGCCCATCACCTTGCCCATGCAATCCTCCGGGATGCGGATCTCGACGGTTTCAATCGGCTCCAGCAAAACCGGCCGGGCGGTCATGAATGCCTCCTTGAAGGCGAAATAGCCGGCGATTTGAAACGCGATGTCCTTCGAGTCCACCGGGTGCATCTTGCCGTCGTAAAAATCAATCTTCACGTCCGTCACGCGGCAGCCGGCCAGGATGCCCTCGGTGCAGGCCTGATGCACGCCCTTCTCCACCGAGGGCACGAACACGCGGTCCACGTTCTGGCCGACGAGCGAGTTGGTAAACTCGACGCCGCTGTCGCGCGGCTTCGGTTCGATGCGCATCCAGACCTCGGCAAATTGTCCGGCGCCGCCGGTCTGTTTCTTGTGGCGGTATTTGGAATCGCCCTTGCCTTTGATGGTTTCGCGGTATTTCACCCGCGGTTCGCCAAGTTCCACATGGACATTGTGCCGCCGGCGCAACCGGTCGGCGACCACCTCCAGATGCAATTCGCCCTGCGCGGAAATGATGGTCTGGTGCAGCTCGGCGTCCACGAGGTAAAGGAACGTCGGGTCTTCCTGATGCAACGCGGCGAGGCCGGAGGCGATCTTGTCCTCCTCGCCCTTGACCTTGGCGACGAGCGCGGCGTGGATGTTCGGCTTGGGATAAACAACCTTCGACAGCGTCACCGAATGTTTGGAATGGCAGAGCGTGTCGCCGGTGTGCGTGACCTTGAGTTTCACCACCGCGCCGATGTCGCCGGGGCCGAGCGTGGGGACGGCCTCGCGGTTCTGGCCGTTAAGCAGGTAAATCTGTCCAATCCGCTCGCTGGCCTTGCGGTCGCTGTTAAATAAATCCTTGCCGGTGGAAACCGAGCCGGCATAAACGCGGAAAAAAGACAACTCGCCGAAATGCGCCTCGGACATGGTCTTGAAGATGTAGGCGACGGTCTCCGGATCGTTCAGGCCCACCTCCGTTTCCCCGCCATTGGCATCCACCGCCTTGACCTTTTTGCGATCCACCGGCGACGACCCGTATTTGGCAATGAAATCCATGAGCCGCGCGACGCCGACGTTGTTTTCCGCCGACACGGAGAACAGCGGGATGAACAATTCCCGCTGCACCGCCGCGTGGATGCCGGCCCGGAATTCCTCTTCCGACAAACCGCCTTTCTCAAAGAATTTATTCATCAGTTCATCATCGGATTCGGCAATATGCTCGATCAGCTGGCCGTGCCATTCCTTGACTTTGGCCTCCCATTCGCCGGTGGCCGGTTCCTCCTGATATTTGCCGGAACCGTCCGTCGCGTAGGTGACGGTTTCATTGCGGAGCACGTCCAGCACCCGGTTGAAACCGGGGCCGGGATTCATAGGAACGTTCAGCGGAAAGACGTGCCGGCCAAAATGCTCCCGCAATTGCCTGACCACGGCGTCAAAATCCACGTTTTCCTTGTCCATCGCGTTCACGACAATCATTTTCGGAATGCCATAGCCGGTCGCGTAATCCCAGACGCGGTCGGTGCCGACGCCGAGGCCGTGATTGGCGTGGACGACCACCAGCGCGAAATCGCCGACGCGCAACGCGCCCAGACCTTCGCTGATGAAATCGAGGTAGCCGGGGGTGTCAATGATGTTGAACTTCTTGCCCGCCCATTCCGTGTGCAACAGTGAGGCCGAGACGGAGATCTGCCGGTTTTTTTCGCTGACGTGATAATCCGAGACGGTGGAGCCGTCGGCGATGCGGCCCATGCGGTTGATGACGCCGCCGCACAGGAGCATCGCCTCGCTGAGCATCGTCTTGCCCGACGAAGCGTGGCCGACGACGGCAAAGTTCCGGATATCTGCTGGTTGATAGGTTTTCATAAATCCAAATTAAACATTGAGGTTTTGCCGACCACCGCCGGCGCAAGCGGCCCGGGGAAGCGGGAACACAAACAATTTGAAGAAGCTGGTCCCATGAATTTCACGTCGCCGATTCATTGAATCCGATTGAACCAAAAACCGGACGCGTGCGCAACTCACTTGCGGCGGCGCATTAATTTCGTATGTTCATGGCCGGACGGGTCGAACTGAACCGGCCCGGGCACGTGGGCGGGCCCGGTTCACACTATGGAATCTGAATTGTTGAAAGCATTATTGATTGCCGGCGACGGGCGCCTGGCGCAGGCCGTGGCTGAGAAGTTGCGCAAAGAAGGACAACCCGTTGAAATCGCTGCGGCGCCGGCGCTGGATACCGGTTTGGCCAGGCTGTCGGCCCATTCGTTCGATGTCGTTTTATTCGAACTGCCCTCGGCCAATGCCGCCGGCCTGTTTCAAGTCACCTTTCTCGCGACCAAGGCGCCGGGCGTGCCGATCGTGGTGTTGGGCCCCAGCCAGGATGAAGCGTTCGCCGTGGAAGTCATTCGCGCCGGCGCGCAGGAGTATTTTGCCAGGGAGGAACTGGGCCAGCGCGCGCTGGAACCGGTGATCCGCTGCGCGCTGGAACGCCACCTGGAACAGGCCGCCCTGCTCCGGGAAAAGGAAAATTACTTCGGCATTTTTGACCATCTGGTCGAAGGCATTTTTCGCACCACGCCCGACGGCCATTACATGCTGGCAAACGTCGCGCTGGCGCGCATCTACGGCTACGATTCGCCCGTGGAATTGATGGCCAGCATCAAGGACATCGGACGCAGCCTGTATGTGAATGCCGCCCGCCGCCAGGAGTTCGTCCGGTTGATGCAAACCAGCGATACCATCACCGACTTCGAATCCCAGATTTACCGCAAGGACGGGACCACCATCTGGATTTCGGAAAACTGCCGCGCCGTCCGCGACGCGCTGGGCAAGTTGCTTTACTACGAAGGCACGGTCCAGGACATCACCGCGCACCAGCAGACGGAGATGAGCCTGCGGAACTCGGAATCGCTTTATCATTCGCTGGTCGAGACGATGCCTCAAAACGTGTTCCGGAAGGATTTGCAGGGCCGGTTCACGTTCGCCAACCAGCAATACTGCAAACATTACAAATGCCGGCTGGAGGACATCCTCGGCAAAACGGATTTCGATTTCTTCCCGAAGGAACTGGCCGAGAAATACCGGAAGGACGACCAGCGCGTCATCGAAACCGGCCAGACCTACGAAATCATCGAGGAACATCACCCGTTGGGCCAGGAGAACTCCATCGTTCAAGTCGTCAAAACCCCGCTCTACGGCGCGGATGGCAGCATCATCGGGTTGCAGGGGATTTTCTGGGACATCACCGCGCAAAAACTGGCCGAGGAACAAATCCACCGGGCCAACGCCGAGCTGGCCCGCAGCCGCGAGGAGCTGCGCACCAAAAACCTGTTGATGGAGGAAAACCTTCACATGGCGCGCGAAATCCAGTTCGCCATGCTGCCCCAGCAGTACCCGGTCTTTCCCCACACCGTTCCGGTGGAACAAAGCGCCTTCCAGTTCGTGCATCGCTATCAGCCGGCGGAAACGGTCAGCGGCGACTTCTTCAGCGTGTCCGCGCTCTCGGAGAACGAAGCGGCCGTCTTCATTTGTGATGTGACCGGACACGGCCTGCGCGCGGCGCTGGTCACCGCCATGATTCGCGCGTTGGTGGAGGAATTGAAACCCATCGCCCGCGATCCGGGAATGTTTCTGCGCAAGATCAACTCCGACCTGTTCACCATCCTTAAAACCACCGGCTCGCCGATGCTCACCACGGCGTTTTACCTCGTCGCCGACTGGCGCACCGGCGTCATGCGTTTTGCCAACGCCGGCCACCCCAAACCCCTGCTCATCCGCCGCTCGGCCGGCCGCATCGAACCGCTGGTCAACGCCTCCGGCAAAAGCCAGCCCGCCCTCGGCCTGTTCGAGGATCCCCCGTATCAAACCACCGAAATCAACCTGGCCCCCGGCGATCTCATGATGCTGTTCACCGACGGCCTCTATGAAGTCCAGGGTCTGAACGAGGAATTGTACTCACAGGAACGGCTGATCATGGACGTAAAAGACCGTCTGCAAAAGCCCGCCGGCCAGTTGTTCGACGAACTGCTGGCGGCCATCGGCCAGTTCTCCGTGGACCACGAATTCGCCGACGACGTCTGCCTGGTGGGCATGGAATACACCGGAAAGCCAGCCTGAAAAGTTGGCACTGCTAAAGTCCGGTGGGGCGAGTCTTTCCATCAACCGGTTCGTAGCGCAGTCGTCCCGACTGCGGGTTCCGACAGCGTCCCGCTGTCGGAAGGAACTTCCCCGGCGGGACGCCGGGGGAACCCGCAGGCGAGGACGCCTGCGCTACATCGACGCGGTTCAGGCTCTGTGGGCAGTTCCAAAAGGAACAGGAAACTACTGACGAGCCGACCCGCGAATACCGCCGCAAGACGAGACAGGCTGTTCCCCTCCCCAAAAGCTGCAGAATGTCCCACTTCCGAAAAAGTGACGGCCACCGCTACTCCGCCAGAATTTTTATCACGCGCGATTTCTCAGCGCGCTTGCGCCGGGTCTCGTCGAGGATTTTCTTTCGCAATCGCAGATTCTTCGGCGTGGCCTCGACGTATTCGTCCGAACCGATGTATTCCAACGCGCGTTCGAGCGAGAGCTTGAACGGCGGACTGAGTTGGATGCCCTTGCCATCGCCCACCGAACGCATATTGGTCAATCGCTTCGCCTTGCAGGGATTCACCGGAATGTCGTTTTCCCGCGCGTTTTCGCCGACGATCATGCCGGCATAAATGGCTTCGCCCGGCTCCACCATCAGGCGGCCGCGTTCCTGGATCATGTTCAGCGCGTAGGCCATGGCCTGGCCGCTTTCCATGCTCACCAGCGAGCCGTTCTTGCGCGCGGCAATCTCCCCGCGGTCCGGGCCGTATTCGTGGAACAGATGGCTCATCACCCCAAGGCCGCGGGTCTGGTTGACCAGGTCGGTCTCAAATCCAATCAACCCGCGCATGGGAATCAGCGCCTCAATCGTCACCTGGTCGGCGTGATGGTTCATGTGGACGATTTCAGCCTTGCGGCCGGAAAGATTTTCCATGATGGCGCCCATGAATTCCTGCGGGATTTCGAGGAACAACTTTTCAATCGGTTCCAGCATGTTGCCGTGGGCGTCCTTTTTGTAGAGGACTTCGGGACGCGACACCAGCACCTCGTGGCCCTCGCGCCGCATCTGTTCGACCAGGATGGCAATCTGCATTTCGCCGCGGCCTTCGACCTCGAAAATTTTCGGGTCGCTGGTCTGCTTGATGCGCAAGGCGACGTTGGTGCGGATTTCCTTTTGCAGCCGCTCCCAGATGTGCCGCGCGGTGACGAGCTTGCCGTCCTGACCAGCGAGCGGGCCGTCGTTTACGGCGAATTCCATCTGGATCGTCGGCGGATCAATCGGGATGTAAGGCAACGCCCCGCGCTCGGGCTTGTCCGCGATGGTCTCGCCGATGAATACCTCCTCGAACCCGGTAACGCCGACGATGTCGCCCGCGTGCGCCTCCTGCACCTCGATGCGTTTCAAGCCTTCGAAATGGTAAATCATCGTGATTTTGCCCTGCGTGATTTTGCCGTGGCCGTGCAGGCAGCACGCCGCGTCGCCCACCTTCACCTTGCCCGCCATGATTTTGCCGAAGGCGATGCGGCCGAGGTAATCCGAGTAATCGAGGTTCGCCACCAGGACCTGGAACCCGTCGCCGGCCTTGGCGCGCGGAGACGGAATGTGTTTCACGATCGCATCGAACAACGGTTCCATCGTGCCGCTGACATGATGCAGGTCGAGCTTCGCGTAGCCGTCTTTGGCCGAGCAATAGACGAACGGAAAATCCAGTTGTTCGTCCGTGGCGTTGAGCGAAATGAACAATTCAAAAACCTCGTCGAGCACCTTCTTCGGATTCGCGTTCTCGCGGTCAATTTTATTGATGACCACAATCGGCTTGGCGCCGGCTTCCAGCGCCTTGCGCAAAACAAATCGTGTCTGCGCCTGCGGCCCTTCCGCCGCGTCCACCACCAGCAGCACGCCGTCAATCATGTTCATGATGCGCTCGACCTCGCCGCCGAAATCCGCGTGGCCGGGCGTGTCCACGATGTTGATGTGAAAATCCTTGTATTTGAACGCGGCGTTCTTGGCGCGGATGGTGATGCCCTTTTCCTTTTCCAAATCCATCGAATCCATCAGGCGCTCATCCTGTGACTCATGCTGGTTGGCGCGGAACGTGCCGGACTGCTTGAGCAGGCAATCCACGAGCGTCGTCTTGCCGTGGTCCACGTGCGCGATGATGGCGATGTTTCTAATGTGCTGCATTTTCGTAAATTTTTAATTTTTAGTTCCAAATTTTAAATTCAATTGGCGATTCCCCTCCCGACTAAGAATTCAAAATTAAAAACTCAAAACTCCAACGAACCCAGCCGGATAGAATGCCTTTTCTGCTGTAAAGGTCAAGCTTGCATGTGGAAAATTCGGCTTACCGCACCAATGGTTTTTTCCAGGAGCCCTATTTCTTCGCGGGCTTGTCGTGCAACGCCAAGGCGGCGCTGACGCGGGAGGGATACTTTTGCGTTTTGGAAACTTTGGACTTGGCTGCGCGTTTCGAGAGATGAAGCACTTCCACGCCCACGACGGCGTTCTTGCGGTTGTAATCCACAATCACGCCGGGGGCAATTTCCTCCGACTCGATGATTTTGGAATCGTCGAGCCGCAGATAAAGCGCGTCGGCTTGTTTGTCCAAGTGCATTCTCACAACTTGCCTTTCATCTTCCGATCAAAGAATACACTCACCACCCGGTTCGGTTCAACCGTGATATTGACGGCCACGCGTAGCACGCGCCCACCGAATTCGGGAATTTTCCGGAAACGACGCTCCACTTCTTCATCATCGGGGTCTGGCAGGCGCAATTCCGGCTGGCTGAACGCGCGCTCCACCCATTCCATCGGAATTTCCCGTTCGGCCAACGCCCGCTTCGCGTGTTTGGTCAGTTCAAACTTCATATCGCTTTTCGTCGCATTCATGGCGCAACAAATTGAACTAAAATTGTCTGGCCCGCTTCCCCTGTTTCATCTGCTGAAATTCAGCAGGCGGGTTTCGGCATTTCTGAATCAGGCACGAGCCGTTCTAGCGCACTAGTGATAGCCAAGGCGTTCGGCTGCTTGGGCTGACACTGGTGCGATGTCTGTCCAAACATCGCCTATGGCCATACCCTCAAGCTCGTCGGCATACCATTTCAACCTGGGAGTGCCATCGCCTTCTTTCGGCCAGTAAATTAGATTGGCGCGGTCGAGAGCGTCCAGTCTGTCTTGAACCGTTTTGCCGGTCAGGTTGTGTCGTTTCATTACTTCGCTTGGAACAGCCCAGTGACGACCAACCGTTGTAGGATTGACGTTTCTCCACGGTTTTCCACTCTCGCCGTTGCGAGTTCCGGCGCCTGTTAAGCTGATTGCCTGAAATCGACGTCCCTTATCATCTAGTTGCCGGAAGTGCTTTTCCAAGTATTCGGGATCATGTGCGACCGATGGGTAAGTCCATTTGAAGGCATCAGACCTTGCGTAATGGAAAATCGTGTCGTGTATCGGCGCGAATCGTTTTGCACTTCCATGTGCGCCTGTTCGTTTCCAAGTTATTTCGCCAAGGAAATTGTCTTTTTCCAAAATCGCATCGCACAGCAATTTGAGGTAATGGGAGGCAGTCGGGTCGCAGTGGAGGTAGAGCGAGCCGGTGGGTTTGAGGACGCGGCGCAGTTCGACGAGGCGCGAGGACATCATGGTGAGGTAGGCCATCATGTCGTTGCCGCCCAGAAAGGTGTAGAATGCCTGCATCACATCGGAGACTTTGCCGGGCTGTTCGGTCACGGTGTCGTAGGCTTTCTTGGTCTCGATGTCCCAATGCCAGGTGTCTTCAAAGGCGTGAATCTGGCTGGCGGCGTCGGTGCCGTCCTTTTCGTGGAAGAACGCGTTATAGTTCTGGGCGGAATTGAAAGGCGGGTCGAGGTAAACCAGATCAATCGTCTCATCCTTGATGTAACGCTGGAGAATTTCGAGGTTGTCGCCGTAGTAGAGCGTGCCCATGCGCCGATTTTGCGCTGGAAATTTATCTGCGTCAATCCGCGCATTCCGTGGTTAAATGAGTTTCCTCAACTTTGCATCTTCACCGAGTTTTCGAACCAGCTCCTTGACCTTCTGCGCCTGGCTCTTGTGCGCCAGCAATACCGCGTCGTCGGTCTGCACCAGAATCGAATCGCGCAAGCCCACCACCGCAATCGGCGTCCGGTTCTTCGTCCGCGCGTCGTAGATGATGTTCCGCGCGCCGTCCACGTGGATGAAATCCGCCACGGCACAATTGCCCTCCGGGTCGGCCTTCAGATGCCGCCCCAGCGCCGTCCACGACCCGACATCGTCCCATTCAAATGCCCCGTCGGCCACAATGACGTTCTGCGCCTTCTCCATCAGCGCGTAATCAATCGAGACTTTTTTGATCTCGGGATAATCCTTCGCCAGCACTTTCGCGAGCCTGGCCGGTTGATTCGCCACCTTGAACCAGCGCTGGCACGCCGCGTACATCTCCGGCTGATGTTTCTGCAAGCCTTCGGTAATGGTCACGAACGACCAGACAAACATTCCGGCATTCCAGCGGTACTGGCCGCAGTTGACGTATTCCAGCGCCCGATGAAAATCGGGTTTTTCGACAAACCGTTCCGCGCGATAAAAAATCGTCTTCGTTTTCTTTGCACCCTGTGCCGGCGGCAATTCCTGGCCGACCTGGATATAACCGTACCCCGTGTCCGGCCCGGCCGGCTTAATGCCGATGGTGATAATCGCCTGGCCACGCGACGCCAGATCAAACGCGTCGGTCAGCACCTGCTGGAACTTCTTTTCGTCGGGAATCACGTGGTCGGCGGGCAACACCGCCATGACCCCGGTCGTCGAACGCGCGCCCACCAGGGCCGCGCCCAGGGTGACAGCGGCGGTGGTGTCGCGCCCGACAGGCTCGGCGACGAGGTTGGCCTTGGGAACTTTCGGGAGTTGTTTGCGGACTTCCGGCAGTTGCGTTTCGTTGGTGATAACAAAAATATTTTTGGCCGGCACGAGCGGCAAGACACGATCAACGGCCTGCTGGAGGAACGAGCGCTTGCCCAACAGCGTGAGCAGTTGCTTGGGCGCCTTGTCACGACTCACCGGCCAGAACCGCTCGCCACGCCCGCCGGCCATAATAATCACAAAACGGTCTTTGGTGTCGGGTTTCGTTTTCACACTCATAAAATTTTAACCACGGATGGACACGGATGAAAGCTGAACAAACCCCGCTTCCGGCTGGCCATCCTCTCTCCGCCCGGCGGGGAGAGGACGGGGCAAGGGGCACATTTTATAAATCCGTGTTGATTTGTGTCCATCCGTGATTACTAAATGCTCTTGATCGCGTTTGCCAACGATTTCACAAACGCACTCGCGTGCCTGACCAGGTCCTTCGACTTCCCACGCTCCGCAATCTGGTTCACCACCGCGCTGCCGACTACGACGGCATCCGCGTTTTGCGCGACCCGCTTCGCCTGTTCCGGCGTCGAGATGCCAAAACCGACGGCGATCGGGAGCTTCGTATGCGCGCGGATTTTGGCGACCTGCTGCGCCAGATTTGACGCCACCTGCTTTTGCATCCCGGTCACACCCTCGCGTGATACGTAATAAATGAACCCGCTGCCGCGTTTGACGATGAATTCCATCCGGTCCTCCGGCGTCGTCGGCGCCACCAGGTAAATGTGGCCAAGGCCGTTCTTTTTCATCAGCACTTCATAGTCATCCGATTCCTCGGGCGGCAAATCGAGCACCAGCAAACCGTCCACGCCCGCCCTGGCCGCGTCCCGGATAAACCGCGCCAAACCGACGCGGTGGATGAGGTTGAAATAAATATAGAGAACAATGGGGATTTCCGAGCGCTTGCGGATGGCGGCGACGGTGGCCAAAACCTTGGGCGGCGTGGCGCCGGATTCCAGGCCGCGTTGCGCCGCCAATTGGTTCACCAATCCGTCGGCCAGCGGGTCGCTGAACGGCACGCCCAGTTCCAAAATATCCACCCCCGCCTGGTCGAACGCCAGTGCCAGCTCGCGCGTGGCCGCCAGATTCGGGTCACCCGCGCCAATATAGACGATGAAACCCTTCCGGCCGGCGCGCTGGAGCCGCGCCAAGCATTCCTCGATGCGATTCATTCGCGGCAGTTTAGTTCGGAGGGACGAGTTATACGAGTCCCAAACTTCAAAAAGGGCGCTTCGGAGGGATGAGTTCCATGAGTCCCTGATTGCCCGAAGGGACGAGCCATGCAAGTTCCAAACCACCTTAAGGATTGGGGACTCGTATAACTTGTCCCTCCGAACGTGATAAGTTTGACCGGCTAGTGATTTTTTTGCATCATACCAGCATGGCCAGCACGTTCGGACAACTATTCCGCATCACGACGTGGGGCGAATCCCACGGCGGCGGCGTGGGTGTGGTCGTGGATGGCTGCCCGCCGCGCCTCAAGCTTTCCGAAGCCGACATCCAGCCCGATTTGGACCGGCGCCGGCCCGGCCAGTCCAAAATCGTCTCGCCGCGCAAGGAGTCCGACACGGTGCAAATCCTTTCCGGCACGTTCGAGGGCAGGACGCTCGGCACCCCGATTTGCCTGTGGGTCAAAAACACGGATGCGCGCCCCGGAGCCTACTCGGAAATGAAGACCAAGTTCCGCCCCTCGCACGCGGACTTCACCTACTTTGCCAAATACGGCATCCGCAACTGGCAGGGCGGCGGCCGCGCCAGCGCCCGCGAAACCGTCGGCCGCGTCGCCGCCGGCGCCATCGCAAAAAAAATTCTGCGCCAGCAGTTCGGCGTGGAAACGCTGGCCTACGTCAAACAAGTTCAGAAAATCATTGCGGACGTGAATCCGGACAAGGTGAAATTCCAGGACGTGGAATCCAACATCATCCGCTGCCCCGACCGGACAACGGCGGAGAAAATGATCCGGCTGGTTGAGAAAATGCGCCAAGCCGGCGACACCGTGGGCGGCGTGGTCGAAGGCCTCGCGCGCGGCGTGCCCGCCGGCTGGGGCGAACCGGTCTTTGACAAACTGGAAGCCGACCTGGCCAAGGCGATGCTGAGTCTGCCCGCGTCGAAAGCGTTTGAAATCGGCTCCGGTTTCGGCGGCATCCTGCTCACCGGACGGCAGCACAATGATCCGTTCCGCGCGCGGGGCGGCAAGGCTTTCACGACGACGAATTTTTCCGGCGGCATTCAGGGCGGCATCTCGAACGGCCAGACGATTTTCTTCCGCGTCGGCTTCAAGCCTGTCGCCACGGTCATGCACCCGCAAGACACGGTGGACGTGGAATTTCACAACACGACGCTCAAAGGCCGCGGCCGGCACGACCCGTGCGTGTTGCCGCGCGCCGTGCCGATAGTCGAGGCGATGACCGCGCTGGTGCTCGTGGATCACGCCCTCCGGCACAAGGCACAATGCTGTTGACTTGAAGTCCTTCGGGATTGATTTTTGACCCGGCAGAAGTAATCTCAATCGAACAAGGCAAATACCATGGCAGAAAAGGAAATTAACGAAATTTCGCGCGACGCGCGAGTCCTGTTCAACAAGGCCAACGAGGCCGCCCAACGGGAAAACCTCGATTACGCCATCGCGCTGTACAACCAGGTGCTGGAAAAGGAGCCGGGGTTTTTCGAATGCCGCAAGCTGTTGCGCGAATTGCAGTTGAAAAAAAACGGCGGCGGCGGCGGCTTCTTCAAAAAAATGCTCAGCGGCGCCAGCTCGTCGCCGCTCGTGGCCAAGGGGCAGATCGCGTTGCGCACCAACCCCGCCAGCGCCCTCGCCATTGCCGAGCAGATTCTCAACAGTGACCCGAACAGTTCCGCCGGACACCGCCTCGTCGTCCAGGCCGCGCAGACGCTCGAATTGCCCCGCACCGGCACCATGTCCCTGGAAATTCTGGTCAAAAACTCACCCAAGGACAAAAGCCTGGCGATTGAATTTGCCAGCGCGCTTTCCTCCAGCGGCGGTGACACCCGGCAGGGGGAAAGAATCCTCACCGAACTCCTGCGCCATTCCCCCAAAGACGGCGAATTGAACCAGGCGCTGAAAAATCTGTCCGCGCGCCAGACGATGGACGAGGGCGGTTACACCGCCCTCGAAGGCGGCCAGGGCTCCTACCGGGACATCTTGAAGGACAAAAAGGAGGCCGTCTCGCTGGAACAGGAAAAGCGCGTGGTGAAGACCGAGGACACCACCGAAAAGCTCATCGGTGAATACGAAGCGCGCCTGCAAACCGAACCGAAGAATCTCAAGCTCGTCCGTTCCCTGGCCGAACTCTATACGGAGAAGAAGCAGTTCGACAAGGCGACGGAACTTTACGACCGCGTCAAGAACTCGGAAATGGGCAACGACCCGTCGCTCGAACGCGCCATGGCCAGGACCATCGTCCGCCGGTACGACTACCAATTGGAACAGCTTGACGCCACGGCGCCCGATTACGCGGAACAATCGGCGAAAATCGAGGCCGAGAAACTAAACTACCAGATCACCGAATGCCAGCAGCGCGTGGACAAGTACCCGACCGACCTGGCCATCCGGTTTGAAATGGGTCAGTTATATTTTCAGGCCGGCAAAATCACCGAGGCCATCCAGGAATTTCAGAAGGCCCAGGGCAATCCCCACAAGCGCCTGATGGCGATGAACTATCTCGCGCAGTGCTACGCCAAACGCAAGATGTACGACATGGCCGCGCGCCAATTGCAGAACGCCATCAAGGAAAAACCCGTCTTCGACGACGAAAAGAAGGAGATGGTTTACAACCTGGGTTGTGTGCTCGAAAGCATGGGCAAAAAAGAGGAAGCCGTCGAACAATTCAAGCTCATCTACGAAATGGACATCGGCTACAAGGACGTCGCCGCCAAGGTGGACGCCTTCTACGCCGGCCAATGATTTCCTCCTGGAATTTCTCCCTCTCCGTCGCAGCGCGCGGGAGAGGTTCCTTCGCTCGCGGGAGCGGGAGCTGCCCTTCGCCCATCCGGTGGGGCGAGCGTACTCGCGAGCCGTAACTTGATTTCCGGGTGAGGCGAGCAACCTGTCCCGCTCTGCGGCGATCCTTGCGAGCCGACTTCTCCCTCTCCGCGCCCCGCTTTTCCATTCAATGTTCTGCATTCAATGTTCGGCGTTCGATGTTCGGCGTTCGATGTTCCCCACTTCATTTCCAGCCCCGTAGCCGCCGTTGTCAAACGGCGCAAAATTCCAAAACCGACCTGTCACCGCAGATGAACGCAGATAAACGCAGATAAAAAACCCGCCCGGCATGTCCCATCCGGTGGGGCGAGCGTACTCGCGAGCCGTAACTTGATTTCCGGGTGAGGCGAGCAGCCTGTCCCGCTCTGCGGCGATCCTTGCGAGCCGACTTCTCCCTCTCCGCGCCCCGCTTTTCCATTC
>JAJXYT010000047.1 GCA_021780375.1 bacterium
CGCCACAATGTTCCGGAGATTGGCGGCGTCCTTCACTGTCGGCGCGGTAATGCGGACGAGCTGGCAGCCGACGGCGACCAGCTCGAGTGTCTGCCTTACGCACTCGGCGGTGTCCATCGTGTCGCAGGTGAGCATGGACTGCATGACCACCGGATGCTGGCCGCCGATGATGACACCGCCATGTTTCGGGACGCCAATGACCACCTCGCGCGTTTTTCGCCGTTGATTAAAATACGGTGATTCGCAGTAGCGCATGGATTATTTGGCCGGCGCCGGCGGGGACGTGGCGGGTGCGGTTGTTTGCTCGATTTGCGCGGTGTTGTTGAACATGGCGCGGAAGAACGAGAGTCGTTTAATGTCACCAAACACTGTGACATAAAGCATAAAGGAAAGAAGCATGATCGCGAAGGCGGTGGTGACATATTCCACGAATTTGACGTTCATTGGCCGCCGCCGGATTTTTTCAATCAAGGACATCAAAATGTGGCCGCCATCGAGGACCGGAACAGGCAAAAGGTTGATGATGGCCAGATTGATGTTCAACAGAACCAGGAAATTGAGCGCCAGACGGTAGTCGGTTTTCACTTCGATCGCGAGCATGGTGAGAATGCCGACGGGTCCGGCCAAATCCTTGGCGCCCACACCGGTTTCATGGGAATGGACGAGCGCACTGATGACCATGCAGGTTTGTTCCAGCACACCACCGATATTTTTCCAGGGTGTCGGACCCGGTTTTTGAACAATGTAAAGTTGTGTTGATTCTCCGCCCAGCATGACACCGATCTGGCTAAATTTCGTTCCGGGGTCGACTGCGGGCGTGACGCTCAAAGTGATTTTTTCCGCGCCGCGTTGAACACGCATTTCCGTGGCTTCCGCGCCGCGTTTGCGAATCAGTCCTATCAGCTGTTCCTGACTGGCCACCGGCACGCCGGCGAAGGAAATAATAACATCTTTCGCTTTAAGTCCTGCCTTTTCCGCCGGCGTTCCGGGCATCACCTTGACCACCTCCGGGTGGTCGCGCGGATCAAGATTCAACAGTTTGAGACCCAGGGCATTGTCGGCGGTTGCTTGAAGCCGGTAGGTATGTTCCTTTCCGTCATGCTCGATGACCACCGGCAGCACGTTCGTGCGGGCCACTGCCGTGTTGATTATGATATCCTGCCAGGTATTGATTTTCTTGCCGTCCACCGCCTTGATGACGTCGCCTTCCTGAATTCCCAGTTTGGCCTCCGCCGAACCGGGTTCGACGTAACCGATGATGGGTGGATTCACGGGCACCGGCAGGCCGACGAAATAAATAATTGTGGCGATGGCGAAGGCGAAGACCACGTTCATGAACGGTCCGGCGAAGGCGACGAGAATTTTGTGAAACGGCGGCGCGGGCGGCACGTTCCCGGTGGTCTGGCCTTCCAGCGCCTCGGCGGTGACCATTTGCGGCAGCTTTACAAATCCGCCGGCGGGAATCCAACGCAATGAGTATTCGATGCCGTCGCGTTTCCAACTGTAAATCTTCGGGCCGAAACCGATGGCGAATTCCTCGACCTTCATGCCGAGCTTCCGCGCGACCCAGAAATGGCCGAACTCGTGAATAAAAATGGCCGCGCCAAACAACACCAGGACGACGGCAACAACATAAATCGTGGTCAAAATAATCATGTCAAATACAGCCCCAATAACGGGACAGGATGATTATAACAGCAAAAAGCCTGCCCGCAATCACGGCTTTCTGCCGTGAAATGACGAATGACGCATGACGAATGGAAAAGGCGGCCAAATCTTCCAATGTTCCCATCCGGCTTTTAGCAGTCACACTTTGGTGTTGCGCCAGATGCGACTGAAGATACGGTGCAGCGCGTGAGCTTCGCGCCATCTCCAACGTCTTTTGCCATCCCATTTGTCATTCGTCATTCGTTATTTGGCGGCTTCCCTTCTCGCCCAGGCATCCGCCTCCAAAATCCGGTCCAAGGTGGGATGCCGCACAACTTTGTGCGCGTCCATCGTGCGTTGAACGGTTTCCGTGATTTGTGGAAAATTTGTCTTATGGTTGATAAAAGCTTCGACGGCGATTTCATTCGCCGCGTTCAACACCGCCGGCAGGGTGCCGCCGGTTTCGCCGGCGCGGCGGGCCAGGTTCAACGCCGGAAATTTCTCCGTGTCCGGCTCCTCAAAGGTCAGGCTGCCGAGCCTCGCGAAATTCGTTTGCACCCGCCCGCTCGGGGCGCGGTCGGGATAGGTGAGCGCATACTGAATCGGCAGGCACATGTCCGGCGTCGAAAGCTGCGCCAGCATCGAGCCGTCCACGAACTCGACCATCGAATGCACGATGCTTTGCGGATGCACCAGCACGCCGACGCGCTCGATGCCGATGTCGAACAACCAGCGGGCCTCGATCATTTCCAGTCCCTTGTTGAAGAGCGTGGCCGAATCAATCGTGATCTTCCGGCCCATGACCCACGACGGGTGTTGCAACGCCCGCTCGACGGTGATGTTGGGGAAATCCTCCTTCGGCGTCTTCCGGAACGGCCCGCCACTCGCTGTCAGCCAGAGTTTGCGGATGGATTGGGGCGGTTTGCCGTCGAGACACTGGAAAATGGCCGAATGTTCGCTGTCCACGGCCAACACGCGGACACCGTGTTTGCGCGCTTCGGCCATGACGATTTCGCCGGCCATGACCAGGATTTCCTTGGACGCGATGGCAATGTCCTTGCCCGCGCGAATCGCCGCCAGCGCGGGCTGCAAACCCGCCGTGCCAACGATTGCAATCAAAACAATGTCCGCGCCCGGCAGGGTGGCGAGTTTCAGCAACCCTTCGGCGCCGGAATAAACCCGGGTGGAAACGCCGAGCGCATCGCCCAGCTCGCCGGCTTTGGCCGGATCGGAAATCGAAATGACTTCCGGTCGGTGCTTGCGTGTTTGTTCCAACAACAGGCCGGCGTTGTTGCCCGCCGCCAGGCCGAGCAGGCGGATGCGGTCCGGCAAATCTTCGGCCACCTTGACGGTGCTGGTGCCGATGGAACCGGTCGAGCCAAGTAAAACCACGTTCTTCATTTTCAATCAACCACAGATAAACACGGATGCGCACGGATAATAAAAGTGAAATTCATCCGTGTTAATCTGTGTCCATCCGTGGTTAAACTCGAGTTTGTTTTCATCCATGCGTCTTTATAATTCAAGGGGGCGTTAGCACGTGTCGAAGATAGAGATACATGATCGGCGCGTTGAACAAAAGGCTGTCGAGCAAATCCAAAATGCCGCCGATGCCGGGGAAGAACCGGCCGGAATCCTTCACGCCCGCCTCACGCTTGAACAGTGATTCGATCAAATCGCCGATGACCGCCGTCACGCTCAGCACCACGCCGAGCACCACGGCATGAAACCAGTTCATACCTGCCATCCGGTTGCCGAAGAAATGCGCAAAAACGAGGCTCGCCGCCGTCGAAAGTGCAATTGCGCCGCCGAAACCTTCCCAGGTCTTGCCGGGGCTGATGCGCGGAATCATTTTATGCCGGCCGATGAGCGAGCCGACCACGTACGCGCCGGTGTCACTGGACTTTGTAATCAGCACGAAATAGAGCAGGAAGTATCTGCCCTCCACGCGGGGGAAGAAGTAGATTTTCTGGATGAAATTCAGCAGCCACGGCACGTACATCAGGCCGAAGAGCGTCGTGGCAATGGCGATCATGCCCGCCGCGCCGTTGCGCGAAACCAGTTGCCGCAGACACAAGCCCAACACAAACAAAATGAGGAAGCCGGTTTCAAAATCGTTCACGCGCGCGGGTGAGCCGGACGTGCCGAGGTGGCCGGTCAGGTTCAAAAAAGTCCCGACCATGAGCAGCGCGCCACCGAGCAGCCCGCACCACTTGAAGCAAGCGAGGCCGCGTTTTTCGGCCAGGCCGTAGAATTCGGCCAGGCCGGCCAGGGCGAGCAGGAAGATGATGAGCAAAAAAAGCCCGTTGGCAATCAGTGCGTTACTGGAGAAGAGGCCGGCGAGAATCACCGTCCAGAGAATCACCGTGGTGATCAACCGGCGGAAAAACACTTGTGCCTTGGAAGGCGTTTCGGTTGCCGCAGACCCGTCGGACATGCGGGCGGAAGGTAGCAAGCACAGCGTTGATTGCCAATCGGCAATTGGAGCGAAGCCGGACAAAACCAAATAGCATCAACCTTTCTGAAGCATTTTGGACGAACGCACATGGACTCATGAATCCCTCGATTATTTTCACCGGTTGGAAGGAGGTGGGGAGGAGAGCAACAGGCACCTGTTGCTCTCACAAGAAACCTGCGGTCGTCCGCCAGGTCAGAGAAGACCCTTTAATCATTGGCTGATTCGCAAAGAAGTTACATTTTTACGAGACTCCACTTTTTGCTTGACATAATATTTACAAATGCTATCAAGAAGATAAGTTAAGGCATGTTCCACAGATGGCGCGTGGGCTTATCATCCGGAGTTAGAAGTGTGTCTTGTTCGCTTCCGAGCCGTCCGTTTGTTGCCATAATTTCGGGATGGCCGGGCGGGTTGCCGCCGTGACCGCCGGAGGCTCTATTCCGCCATAACCACCATAAATCCGGAGGAAACCCCATGAAAATAGTTCGCCTTCAAAACCTTTTCAAAATCCCTTTGCTGCGTGCGTTGCTGTCGTTGCTGGTCACCGGCCAGATTGCATATTCGACGACGTACACCTGGAATAACCCTCTCGGAGGCAATTGGAATTTGCCCGGCAACTGGAGCCCTGGCGGGAAGCCCGGGTCGGGCGACACCGCAATTGTCCCCTCGGGCACCTTCACCGTGACCGTGAGCGATGCTGAGGCGGTCGGTACCCTGACGATGAGCGGGACCTCCGGCACGCAGACGCTCAACATTACCAGCGGCGGAACCCTCTCGATCAGCAGCGCCAGCACCGGCAGTGCCAATGCCGTCGTGGAGGTAAGCGGCGGAACGCTGAACGGAACCGGAAGCCTGGCATTGGCCGGTCCCTTGGATTGGACAAGCGGCACGATCAATTTGGGAGTGCTGTTCAACGGCGGCGGTTTCAGCAGCAGCGGTCTTTTTCTGGACGGCGGCAGGTTGACCAACAATGGGGTGCTCAACTGGAGCAACAACGCCGTCCTGTACGACGGCAACGGCTCGGTTTTCACCAATCTGTCCGGGGCCAGCATCATCGTCAGCAACACGAGCACTGCTTACTGGGTGTACGGAGGCTACTATTCCGGGTCGCATGTTTTCGGCAATGGCGGCACGATCACTCTGGACGCCACCGGCACGCTGATCATGAACAACGAAAACTTCGTCAATGCCGGGACCCTCAACGTCAACAGCGGAACGCTCTCTCTAAGCCAGGGCACAAATTATCTGGCCAACGGAACACTAAACTTCGGCATCAGCAATCTTGTCAACTTTGGGTCCATGGCTTTCAGTGGCCCGGCTGATTTGGGCGGCGCCTTGACCGCCACGTTTAACGACCCGACGTTTGCTCCAGCGGCCAACGACACCTGGCAGGTGATGACTTACGGCTCGCTCGCTGGGGCTTTCTCGAAAATCAATCTCCCGTCCATCGCGGTGTGGCAGACCATCCCAGGCTCGACCAGTTACACGATCAAGATTGTGCAGCTCGCGTCGGGATCCCAGCCCGTAATCGTGCAGGATCTGTCTCCAACCAATTACGCGCTGGTGGGGGAGCCGGCCGTTTTGTCCGTGCAAGTGGAAGGCAGCCCGCCCCTCACCAATCAATGGTATAGCGAGACCGGGGGAATCACCAATGCCTTGAACAGCGGCGACCGCGGCGGTCGCGTTACCGTCGCCACCACCAGCTTGAATCCTTCCAACGCGGTGTTGAGCCTGACGATTGCCAATGCCCAAACCAGCGATGCCGGGCTATACCAGGTATTTGTAACCAATGGATTCGCCCCGTACTCGACTGCGAGCCGCGTGGGACAGTTGGTGGTGGAATTGGAACCGCTCTTTAACGTCAATGGCTCGCTCTGGACCCTGAATGGCGGCGCAACCATCCAGAACAACGTGCTGACGCTCACCGATGGCCAGCCCGGTGGCGAAGCGCGCAGCGCGTTCTTCAACTTCCCCATGTATTGTCAGGCCTTCCGCGTTTCGTTCACCTATCAATCGTCACAGGGCACCACAGCAACCAGGGCTGACGGTATCACGTTTTGCTTGCAGAACACCGCGGCCGGGACGGGGGCGGTTGGGACTGGCGGCGGTTCCCTGGGTTACACCGGCATCACCAACAGCCTGGCCATCGCCATTGACCAGTTCAACGCCCAAGGCTATGAATACGTTACCAACGGCCAGGACCCGGCCACGCTGGGCCAATACGTCGAGACGGCGCCGGCGGTTGATCCCACCAACGGTCATCCCATCAACGTCAGCATCGACTATCAGACCAATGTCATTTCTCTGAGCCTGACCGATGCGGTCACCCTTGCAACCTTTGTGACGAACTTTGCCGTGGGTCCGGCGCCGATTACCGGCGGCGCGGCCTTCGTCGGGTTCACGGGTGGCAGCGGCGATCTTGACTCCGTGCAAACGATCAGCAACTTCAGCTTTGTCCCGATTCCTACCCTCTCCGCAGCCCGCAGCGGCGCCAACGTGCTCGTATCCTGGCCCACCGGGATAGGTGGATACCAACTCCAAAACTCGACGAATCTTGAAACGGCGAATTGGCTTACGCTGCCCGGCCCGTACAGCGCGGTGGGCCAGCAGTATCAACTCCCAATTACACCCACAAGGAACACGTTCTATCGGCTTATGCTGCCTTAAATGGTACGAACATTTTGAGGCAGTGCGTTTGGGATAATACCGATGAGAAAACGCCGATTTTACACCTCAAAGCGATCGTGTGTTGAATGTGGCACGCGGTTTCGGTCGGGCGAAAACCTCGCGAAGGCCGATTTTATCCTGCTTTTGCGGGGTTTTACTGCAAAGTGGCCACTGCTTTGGCTGGGGTCGTAGCTCAGTGGGTAGAGAGCGGCAACTTAACAGATTTAAGAGTAAGAGCACGTGACGCCGACGTGCAGAAGAGGAAAACCTTCATCGCGAAGAAAGTCGGGCTGTGAAGCACAAGCAATTTCTGATCTCAAACTCGATTTCCAAACGATGGCTTCCTTGAGCCACTTTTCAATGCTATGTCGTTCAAGTTTTATTGTGCGACATTCCAAAATGGCGTTGTTGAGCCATTCCCTGGCGAATGTCATTTCGCCGCATTTTCTACGTCATTCGCGATGTTCATCTCGATTGCATAAAAACTGAAAGTATGAAATGCTGAATCTATGACCAAAGTCATTAACATCAATGATCGCGGCACGCTGACCTTGCCCAAGGAAATGCGCCGCCGCCTCGGGGTCAGCCGTAACGCCCAGGTTGTAGCCGAGGAAACCGACGAAGGGATCTTGCTGCGCCCCGGCGTCACTTTTCCCGTCGAATTGTACTCCGACGAACGGCTGGCGGAATTTCGCCGCAACAATGAGGAATCACTGGCCAAATATCGCTTCAAAAAGAAATGAAGGTCTTTTTGGACGCGAACATTCTTTTTTCGGCGTCGCAATCGCATAGCCGGATGCGGGCCTTTGGGGACGTGCTTTTTGAACCGGAAGACTGTCTTACCAATGAATATGCGATTGAGGAAGCCAGGCGCAATTTGGCCGTTAAGTTCCCCGATGGTGTAAAAACGTTGGAACGACTGGTTAAACGATGTGAAATTGTCTCCCAATTGACAACAGACTTGGAGGTTGAATTGCCGTTGAAAGACCGGCCGATTTTGGGCGGGGCCATTGCCGGAAACGCCACGCATTTGCTTACCGGCGACGAACGGGATTTCGGCAAGTTTTGGGGCAAAACGATCCAGGGTGTGAAAGTTGTCTCCCCCAGGATGCTCGCCGGGGAATTGCGTTTGTCCTGAACGGTTTCCTCATCCGGTTGCTCGTATAATTTGAGCAAAGCCTCAAGCGTCATGGTGCCCGCTTTTGCGCCGGTTTTCTTGTGCTTTTCGATCTCTTCGCGCAGTTTTCTGTCGGCAAATTCACGGTCCGTTGTATTGAGCGGAATCCATTTCGTCTTGCCATTGGTCTTGAAAACCGCATAGTATTTTTTGTCACCGAGTGCCGGTAGAGATGGTCTGCCACCCGGTGCAGGCTCCGAGCCTGTAATGTTGCTTTTGCGCGCCAACAATATACAGGTCAGGAGGAAGGTCAGGAGCGAAAAATTCGCTCCCCGCAACTTTCCAAATAAATGCCTTAAGGCTAATTGGCTGGGGTCGTAGCTCAGTTGGTAGAGCGTCTCGTTCGCAATGAGAAGGTCAGGGGTTCGACTCCCCTCGGCTCCACCAGCCTTAAATGGACATACCTTACGATTTTCAGCCCGCGCTGTTTTGATTCGCCGCGGTCTGTCCGGCTTTTAAATGACCCGTAGCGAGCAGGGCTTCTGTCCGGGAATGGACCCGCAATTTATCATAAATGTTGCGGATGTGGGTGCGAACAGTATCCATGCTCAAATTAAGATTGCCGCTGACTTCCTTGTAACGAAACCCCTGAGCGAGTTGATTGAGGACTTGTTTCTCACGCGCCGTCAACTTGGCCGTATCGTCTGGTTTCGGCGTTTGCTTGCGGAAGATTTGAACCACGCGACGCGCAATCTCCGGCGTCATGGGCGATCCGCCGGCGCGCACATCGTGGATCGCTTCGAGCAGCTTGCCGGGCGGGGTGCGTTTGAGCAGATAGCCGTTCGCGCCGGCCAACAACGAGTTGAATAACCACTCATCGTTGGCGTACACCGTCAGCATGATAAACTGGGTTTTGGGGAGAATGGTTTTCATCTGGGTTACACACTCCACTCCATTCATTTGCGGTAGTTTAATGTCCACCAACACCACATCCGGCATTCGAGACGCAACGTCCTCAAGCGCCGACTCCGCATCGGCATAACATCCCACGACTTGAAAATCTTTCGCCCGCTCCAAAAGACTGGCCAGACTGGTGCGGGTACCTTCATTATCTTCCACAATGGCGACTCGGGTTGGCATACTAGATGACTTGTTATTCCGGCGGATTTTGTTTTTCCAATGAAATTTGGGCAACGACCTTGGTTCCCCAGCCAGATCGGCTTTCCACTGCCAGGGAGCCACCAAGGGCTTCGAGCCGTTGCCGCATGTTGTCGAGGCCGCTGCGATTTTGATGGCTCTGGCCTTCAGCTGCCAGTCCGAGGCCATTATCCACCACTTCAATTTGCAGAGTGTGGTCTCGGATGATTACGCGCAGATGCGCCTCCGTGGCACCGGAATGTTTGGCGATGTTGTTGAGTGCCTCTTTGACCACGAGGAACAGGTTGTGTCTCACTTCGGCGGTAACTTGCACGGCCGGGATGTCTATTGGAATCTCCAGCCGGCAACTGACGGGGGTGTCTTCCAGGAATTTATCCGCGTAATGACTCAGATATTGCAGCAGACTATAAAGCGTGTCGCTTTGTGGGTTCACGGCCCAGACGATTTCATCCAACGCGCTGACGGTTTCGCGGGCGGTTGCGGCAATTTTGCTGGCGTGGTCATCCACCTCGACTTTGGTTTCGTCGGTTTTGACCAATTCGCTTAAAAACGCCATGCGCGTCAGGCTGCCGCCGAGATCATCGTGCATGTCTTTGGCGATGCGGGCGCGTTCTCGTTCGAGCAGGTGTTGTTGTTCCAAGTGCTCCAACGCACGTCGCGCCTTCCGTTTCTCATTCTGCCGAACCACTACGACAATACCGCTGATTCCCACCACACCCATCAGCCCGATAAACCACCACGTTTGCCAGAAATACGGCAACAGCACGATGTTGGCGCTGGCGCCGATGTCATTCCAAACGCCGTCTTCATTGCAGGCCACGACCCGGAAGCGATACTGACCCGGACGCAGGTGATTGTAGTAAGCAACCCGGCGCGTCCCGGCCTGGATCCAGTGAGGGTCCACGCCTTCCAATTTGAAACGAAAGCGACATTCTTCCGGTTCGCGGTAGTTCAGAATGGCATAATGAAATTCCACCTCACCCTGCCCGGGAGGCGCAATGAAGTTGAGATAGCCGTACAAGGCTGATTTATTCTGCTGCAATGCCCGACCGTCGGCCACAACCTTTTCGATAACCACGGGTTCGAGTCTGTCGTTGGGCCGGATTCGGGTATTAACCTCCACCAAACCTCGAGACGTGGGAAACCAAAGCCGCCAATGTCCGCCTTTCGAACCGTTTGGTTTTGCCGCGTCGCTGCACTGAGTCGTGCTCAGGCCGTCAGCTTTTCCGTAACGCCTGCAGGTGATGGCCGGAATTTTTCCATCGGCAAAGTCATTGAGAGATTTTTTGCTGACAAGGAAGATGCCTTGACGGCAACTCATCCATAAACTGCCAAAGTCGTCTTCTACAATACTAAAAACCTCATCGCTGAACAACCCTTGCTTCGTGGCATAAACGGCAAACTTGCCCGCTTTGAAACGATTCAAACCGCCGCCTCGGGTTCCAATCCAAAGAGTTTGATCATTGTCATGATAAAGAGCATCCACGTCGTCATCCGAAAGTCCGTCCTGAGTTGTAAAAGTGGTGAACTTCCCGGCGCGCCAACGGGTCAACCCGCCATCCGTGCCGATCCAGACATTGCCCCGGTCGTCGCCACAGATGGCCTGCACTGCCGGACCAGCCAGTCCATTGGTGATGGTGTAGGTTTCAAATTTGCCATTCTTGAAAATGTTCAATCCCCGGCGGGTGCCAATCCAAAGCGCGCCCTGCGGGTCCTCATAAATCACCCGAATCGCCGCGTCGAGCAATCCATCTGATCTTGAATAGTGCTGGATAAATTGGCCGTCCTTGAAGCGATATAACCCGCCAACCATTCCTACCCACAATCCGCCCGCACGACTTAAACAAAGGGACAAGGCCAAATCGTGATCGTCGTCGCCCGGCAGAGGGTAATGCGTTATCGTTCCATTTTTCAGGCAATTCAACCCGCCGCCCCAGGTCGCTATCCAAACCGCGCCAGACGCGTCCTCATCAGCTGACATGACGTTGGCATGGGTTAAGCCTTGGCGAGGGCCATAGGAGGTAAAGATTCTGGCATTCAGCCGGTACACGCCGCCCTTGGCACCCACCCAGAGATTGCCTTCTCGGTCCTCAAACATCGCACGGATGGAATCTCCAAAAACACCATCTCGTTCAGTACGGTTAACAACCTCTCCATCGGACATGCAGGCCAACCCGCCAACGGTGCCAATCCAAATATGGCCGCCGCGGTCCTCATAGACCAAAGTGACCGGGATGTCGGGCAACCCGTCCTTCAGGGCATAAAACTTTTCGCTTCCGCCGGATCCCAAGCGATAAAGTCCCGTCAGCGTGCCGATCCAGAGATTACCGTCCTCATCATCCCAGACTGAAGTCAGTGTATTGCTCGTGGCGCCGTTTCCCAAGGAAACAATTTTGCTCTCCCCATTTTGACTAAGACTAACGAGTCGGTGCCGCGTCGCGATCCAAAACGTTCCGTAATAATCCTCGCATAGGGACAGGACGTCATTGCTCGCCAACCCATTTTGCCAGGTGGGACAGGTAAACTTGCCGTTCGTATATCGCACCAGACCGCCGGTTGTTCCCACCCATAAAAGCCCTTGCTGATCCTGCAGCAAGCAGTTGATCCGGCTGTTCGGCAGCCCGTTGGTTCCATTGAAATGAAAGAAGTTTCCATTTCTCAGGCAATACAACCCGTTAGTGCAACCTATCCACAGGCTGCCGTCGGTAAGGGCGCAAAGGGCGGTAATTCGACCGCCCTTTAAATCGGGCATTGATTTTTCATCTTCCTGCATGAAGCTCACGCCGTCGAACCGTGCCAGACCGCAGCGAGTTCCCACCCACAGATAACCGTCATCCGTCTGGGCGATGGCTTCCACCGTGGTGTCGGGCAGGCCGTCATCGCTTTGCCAGGCCTGAGATTCGTATTTTCGAAGATCGGAAGAAGCGGCAACCGCGATGCCAGCCAAGCTGAACCGGATCATCAGCCCGGCCGCGACCAGTATCGGTCCCAATCGGCCAAGAAAGGATGATAGTGTCATCGGTACCAACCCTTTTCCCAGAAAAGGGGTTGTGTTACAAGCCCGCCCTTCAAGCCTTCTTTCTGGGGGGAGTGGCGTATGTATGACAAACGCCTGATGCGCGAGCCATCGCTCCGGGCGCCACTGATGGTTCGGTATCCTCGTCTGGTGAAAGAGGAACAGTCTGTGATGAGATGGCTTTAAACGTGGATGACGGCGACGGCACGGTGTCAGGCTTGGTTAGCGGCCAAATCCACGGAATGATGCCCGTGTCGGAGGGTGTTTGTATGATGTGCTCCTTTTAAGGAACGCCGACACGATAGAAGCGATATGGCAAACCGACAACACGGCCGCCAAATCTGTATTGGCCGGGCCTGGTTTCGGTCGCGGCGCCGAGCCTTTGCCAGTTCAACAAATTTGATGAAGCCCACACGTCATAAGTCGTGTTGGACGAACCCGTAAAGGTGAATTTAAATACCCTGCCTCCACCGGCACCGGTCCACTGTGGATTCGTTAACTTTGGAGCCATCGGCGCGGCGTCAGGGATCAAAGAGTAAAACCAGTAGTAATATTCAGTCCAGTTACCCGCCGGAGAGATCCTGATCTGGATTGAACTTTTTCCGCCGGTGCAGGAAGCCGGGATCATGAAGTCACTGTCCCGCCAGCAATGGAACGGGTTGCTGCCGGCGCAATACCAGGTGCCGACCAGGGCCCCATCCACATAAACGTCGGCCGATTGGTTGGGAATGCTCTGGTCAAACTGGCGGCGCAGAATCGCCCCGGCGTTGTTCGGCGGCAAGGCCATCGTGAATTGGCTGAAGCCCTCGTCCGCCCGGCCCGTGTTGGTAATGGTCACGTGGTCGAAATTCCCGTCAAAAGTATATGCATTCGTTCCGCTCCAGGTTTGATTGCTGATGCTATAGGAATGGGCGGCCTCACTGGCGGCATCTCCGACATTCAACTGATCGCTCAAAATGGACCGGGGAGCCGGCTGGTGGTAGTAATAGGCCAGAGTCCAGACATTCTCCGAAACGTCATCCACACCACCATGCTGGATCCCCACCGTGATGTGCTTCATGAACGGAATTGCATCCGACAGGAAGAACCGATAGGCAGAGGTATAATTGAAGTTCGCATCCGACCGATCAGCCGTGTTGCCGTGGGTCGGCAAAGTGAACAACCCATTTTGAAAATACCAGCCCCCATTAAAAAAATCCTCCGTTCCGGTCCCGTAAAACGCCGGCGTTTGACTGTCGTCCACGTAAATCCGCTCGTCCCCTTCCAGAAAAACGCGATTGCGCGGCCCCATCATGGACATCACGATGCCCACCAAATGACCGGCGCCCGCCGTATCCAACAGGATGATGTCCGAACCGTTGGTGGTGGGGATTTCACTCCGGAATTGTGTTTTAAAGCAACCCACATCAGCAAATGAATTGGTAAAAGGTTGGTATTGGATTACCGAATGGATGTTCGTCGTGGCGACGGACCGTTTGCTGATCAATTGAATCACCGCCCGCCGGGCAAAGGGCATGGGAAAATAACAGTACAGGTCGTTATTGGAATCCATGCCGACGGGAAGGCTGCGCGTGGGATAAAGCGCGAATTGTCCCATGGCAAAAAATGAGCCGATGGGTGCATAAACGCTGGGGTTCGTCTCGCCGTCGAAGGCAATTTTGAGCCACAGGTTAGTGAGCAGGTCAGCCACATTGGTGTTCGCGGCCGACGCAAGGCCCGGAATGTTTAGCTTGAGGGACGCGATGGAACGGGGCCCGGAAACGTCCAGAAGCGTATGGATTGAAGAAGCCGCCGGATGGCAGCGTCCTGATTTGGCAGCAGGGCGCGACTCAAGCAGGGCTCGCACACACGGCTTGTTACCTCGTCGCCTGTGACCGGGGACACTACCCGCAAGATTAAAGCTATTGGAAACGATAATGTTTTCGACCTGGCTTTTGGGATCAACGCCGGCGTGGTTCCACAAGTTCACCACCGCGCTGGAATCTTCTTTGCCGGTCCAGGTGGTGATGGGTGTGTCCGGGCTGTAAAGATCATAACCGATATTGTAATAAAACGTGGAGGAGGTCGCGTTCGACAAAATCCGGATGGATTTTTTGAACGGCAGTGGCAGGTAACAATAACAACCACCGCTGGAAACGACCGCATTGCCGGCCAGCGGCCTCACAAACGGCGCGTAGGCCCCGCTGCACAGCACTGAGATCGGAATGTGAATTCGCGGAGTGGGTTCCCCATCAAAATAAACCTGGATCCAGTCTGCCCCTGAAGCGAAACCGGTGAACCACATCCGATAGACCGTGCCTGGCCCATTCAGATCCAAAAGCACCTTTGCGGCGTTGGTGACGTAAAGAAAATTATTATGGTCGAAGTTGCCGCCGGAACGGCCATAACTGGACTGGCCCCCACCCATGGTGTCCAATTTCAGATACGGCAAACGATAAAACCCGGACATGGCGCTCAAGCCGTAAGGCTCGGTGGCCGCCGCCGGTGTGCGCGGAACCAAAAGCATCAAAACAACAGCGCAAAAAAATATTTTCGCATGCACAGAAAAGCCTTTCAATTGGATATCGGCCAATTACTCACACCACGGCCGGTCGCATCGTTTGGGAGACGAATCGATTAATTTATTGATTTCACGCCGCGTTGGCGCGGAGGTCTGCGCTCCCAGGCGAGTAACGGAAATTGCCGCCGCCGCGGTGGCAAAACGCGCTGCTTCAAGCAATGACCGGCCTTCAGCCAACGCAACCGCCAAAGCGCCATTAAAGACATCGCCGCCTGCCGTAGTATCCACGGCCTTGACCTGGTAGGCGGGAATCATCTGTCTGACGCCTCTTCCGGCCACAAAGGCGCCGCGCGATCCCATGGTAATTATGACGTTTTCCACGCCGCGCGCGAGCAGGGCCCTGGCCGCCCTGGCGGCCGCGTTCGGATCACGCACTTTGATGCCGGTAAGCATTTCTGCCTCGCCTTCATTCGGGGTAAGAACGTCAACCTGTTTGAGCAGTGTGTCGGGAAGTTTCCGGGCGGGCGCAGGATTGAGCAGAACTTTCACGCCAGCCCTGGCCGCAAGTTCAGCCGCGGTCCGGACGGTGCCGAGCGGTGTTTCCAATTGCAGAACCAGAACACGCGCGCCGCGAAATGCTTTCGCCGCCCGTTTCACATCGGTTGGAGACAATTGTTCATTTGCCCCGGAAGCCACGGCGATGCTGTTTTCGCCGTCCTGGCCGACAAAAATGAGGGCAACGCCTGACGGGTTGGCCCGGTCCCACAGGACATAATTCACGTTGATGCCGTCTCCGGCAAAACCGGCGACGGCCTTTTTGCCCATGTCATCGCATCCCACCCTCGCGATCAGCGTCACGGCCCCACCGGCGCGCGCGGCGGCGACCGCCTGATTGGCACCCTTGCCTCCGGGCGCCGAGGCAAATTTTCCGCCAATGATCGTTTCGCCCGGTCGCGGGATACGGTTCAACTTGATGATCAAATCCGTATTCGAGCTGCCGACCACAAGAATCCTTTTCTTAGCCATATTCCGAGCTTGCTGCGGCAATCAGATTTTTGACGCAATCAGAATTGCCAGTCCCAACACGTAGAAGAAAAACATCGCCACCAGCAATTTGCCGGTACCCGGCGGCGCCTCCTTGAATTCTTTCCAAACCAGGACGCCCCAAAGCGCACCCACCAGGGTCGCACCCTGGCCGAGACCATAGGCAAGTGCCGGACCGGCGGCAGTGCTGGCGATAATGCTGAAGGACATGCCCAGATTCCAAATTATGCCGCCGAGAATGCCAAGGCCGTGGAGGCGCACGTTGCCTCGTTTGAAGTAGTCCCCCAGCGGCACCGGCTCTCCCGAAAACGGTTTGATCATGACAATGGTGTTCCAAAGAAAATTGGAGAGGAGCACGCCGGCTGAAAACAGCACAATCGCGGTATAAGGACTCAGTTTGCCCGGTTCCAGGATGGCGACCCCGTCCAGCGCTTTAATTTCACCCATCGCTCTGGCCACGTAGCTGTAGAAAAGGCCCATCAGCAAGCCCGCCGCGACCGATAAGGCGATGCCCTTGGCCGATGTATTGCGGTCTTTGGCCGCCAGCCGTTTGTAGGCCAGCGCATCCAGCACAATCGCGACCGCTACGCCGGCAACGCCCAGCGCCAGCATGCCCGCATTACCCTGCGGTTTGGCGATATAGGTCGTGATGACTCCCAGTACCAGCGCCAGGCCCACTCCCACGGGAAACGCAACCGCCATGCCCGCGATATCAATCGCCGCGACCAGGAGAATGTTCGACAAGTTGAAAATGACCCCGCCTAAAAAGGCCGAGCCCAGCCACTGGCCCCTGGCCTGGTGCAAGTCGGCCAGGAAACTCCTGCCGCCACTGCCGCTGCTTCCCAACGTAAAGGCCAGAATCAGGGACAGGAGCAACACCCCAATCGCATAGTCCCAGTAAAACAATTGAAACCGCCACTCTCGCGTTGCGAGTTTCTGAGTGTTGGCCCACGATCCCCAACAAACCATGGTCGCGACGCAGAGGAGGACGGCTATCGGGTAATGAGTGACGATGTACATACTTTGACTCTTATTTCATGTCCATTACACATCGGAATCCAATGGTCGCCGAGCGATCCAACGACGGTGCCATCAACAAATATTTTCCGTGTTGGTTTAATTGTCTGGCCTGCGGGAAATACCACTTGGATCCGGACGGGCGGTAATGGCTTCCGCCTTTGAGAATGGCGGCCCGAGTGTGTTCATCCCGGTATTCATCGGTCCACTGCCAGACATTGCCAACCAGGTCGAGAACACCAAAGGGACTGGCTCCTTGGGGATGGGCATCCACGTCGGCGGGTGGCGGTTCGACGCGGCCTGTGTCGAAGTGAGGCACGCGGCTTGGATCCTCCCCGTTGCCCCACGGGTAAAGACGACCATCGGCGCCTTGCGCGGCGTATTGCCATTCCCATTCGTGGGGCAATCGTTTGCCGGCCCATTTGGCGTAGGCCCGCGCATCCTCAATGGATACCCAGGTCACCGGCTTCTTGTCCCAGCCGGCGGGATAGTTGCCGTTGGACCAGGGGCGAAGGAAATTATGAGGATACCTGGGATGGTACTGCGTCGCCTCCAGGAACCGTTTGAACTCGGCGCACGTCACCGGCGTCTCGTCGATGTAAAACGCCCGGATGAACATCTCGTGCTCGTGCGTGAGCCGCGGCTTGTCCTCCCAAGGATACTGCACATCCATGCCTTCATTCTTTTCGATCTCCACACCGGTCACCCTGAAATCGAAGGGGCCGGACGGAATCAAGACCATGCCTTTGGGCGCAGGGAGCGCCGGGTGCGTTCGGGGAATCGGCACGATGTGTTGGGGCAGCGCCTTCCATTCGGTTGAGAGGTCGTCAAGCTTGATCCGCGCGCGCTGTCGCATGGCCGTCAACAGCTCTTTGACGGGTCCCGCAGGCCTGGAGGTCGTGCCCAAGACGGCTCCGTACCCGTTGGCTTCCAGCTCGAAAGCCAGAATGGCCTGGTCTCCGATTACCTGCGGTTTCAACTCCGAGCCATGCCACAAATCAAAGAATCGCATGCCCGGCGGAAAGGGGACTTCGATTTGGGGGCCGGTCACGGACACGCCGGTGCGGTTGATGACGGTCCAAAGAGTCGAAGTCTGGCCGGGGAATTTGGTCGCATAAACTCCCGCTTGCAGCGTGGGTGTGAACGGTTCGTAGTCAGGACTGGTCAGCAACTCGGGCAGCGCCCGATAGATGGCGGAAATGCGGCGCAAGGCCTCGGCGTCTCGCGGCGTAATCTGGTTCCAGATGCCCCAGACGTTTTCCCAACTCTCATAGCCATCCCCGTTGAAGAAGGCATATTGCAGCATGACGGTCCGGTCGTGAGCCCAGCGATCGCAGACATGCGTCAGATGGCGGGGTTCCACAAACTTATAGCGGTCCACTCCCGGTTGAGACTGGTAAGGTGACCAGTACCCCCAATTCAAAACATTCCAGGCCAGGGCGTCCAAGCTCGGGCCCATGCCTTCTTCCGGCTCCAAGGCCATGGGATGATCGAGCTGAAGGGATTGAGTGTAGAAATCGCGAGTGACCGGCATCATGGTGTCGCCATTGAACCCGTCGGCGCCAATGGCCCTGGCCAATTCATTGAGGGCCTGTGGCATCGACGTGCCCTCATCGCGGGTTCCGTTGTCCCAGATCATGATGGGGAGCAAAACATGCACTCCTTCCCGATGGAACTCGGCAACCATTCGGCGCAAGCCGTCCAGGCCGCCCGGCATATCGTGCCAGAGGTCGAATTGATTCCGGTCATCCACGCCCATATTCGGGTACGTTGGCCAGATCAGAACGCTGTCAATCCCGCCATACCGCGCGCGCAGGTCCTGGAGATAACGCCGCACGGTATAACGGCGGGCGATGGGATCATAAAAATATCGTTCATGCGCCATCATTTGCGGCTGGATAAAACTCCGCTGCGCCCATTGCAGGGCAGGTTCGGCGTAGGCGTCCCCCAGGTCTCCGCGCGACGCCTGGAGCAATGCCTGCATCTGCTCTCTATAAATCCGCATTCCCGCCAGCCAGGCCGGAAAATCCTCCGGTTTCCCCGGCCCGGCCAGAAGTTCCCCTTCAGGATTAGCCGAGACGACCTGCGCCGGTATTGGCACCAGGTCGGCTCTGGCAGATGGGGCCAGGACGGCCAACCCGTTCGTGATCGCGACGAGAAGGCAAAGCAATCGAGTTTTCATGGTTTCAATCCGGCAGAGACACCCCTGCCGCCTCGTATGGTGGTTATGGGCGCTGTTTTGTTGTTTTTTGTACAATTCATTCTGCCTGACAACCAGAGGGGCGGCGACCATGGCTCCGTATTGGCTGCCCATCAGGTTACTCCAGGATTTGCCATTACTGTCCGTCGAGCTTTTTCAACCCGGGCAGTTCGGGAAATTTCGCATGAGGTTCCTTTTGATACCAATAAGCCACCGACGCCATGTCGGGGTTCAGACGCTCGTAAAGGCCATTTTCTTTCCAACCGAGCGCCTGAATGGTCACCTTGAGATTTTTATGGAACCGGATCGGATCCGAAATGTGCCAGCGGTAAAGGCCAAAGCACTGGCCGGGCTGGTAAATTTCGTCCGCCGGAATCACTTGGGCCAGACCGGTGTAAGGAGTGGAAAAGGTCTGGTATTTGTGGGTCGCGCGGTTCTCAAAGTTGTAGGAGCCGCAGAAGTAGTCCTCGGTTCCGGTGCCACAGATGGTGGGAAACTTCGTGTCGCCGTCGATGTAGAACTCGACGACGCGGCGGGCGGGCTGGGTCCCCAGGTTCTTCACCAGCCCGCGGATCTCCAGCGGCTGCCCCTGGGTCGCCGCGGTTTCCGCTGGCTGAGCCGTGAGAACGGCCACGTCGCTGTGGTCATCCCCTCCCAGTCGAAGGATGAACGTGGCGATCTTGGCCGACTTGCCGTCCTTGGCTTTCTCGACCTTGTCCAGCCCTTCGGCATGCTGATCGGGTATCCAGGAAGAGTTGGCCAGGTCGGTGAGCACGACGGCGATCTCGTGCCGCCTCAACTGCTTCCCGACCCGCTGCCACCGGGTTCAGGCACTGAGTCGGGCAGCACCACGGGCAGTTGATCTTCGGGGACGGGCTGCACACCGCAGGTCGGGCAGTAGACCATTGGGATGGGTGC
>JAJXYT010000002.1 GCA_021780375.1 bacterium
CGTTCACGTTCGTCGCCCTCGGCGTCGTGGATCGCGGGGGGCGGCGCCCGCTGATGTTGTTTGGCGCGGCGGCGCTGGCCGTCATTTATACGGTGCTGGGCTTTTGCTATCATGGCGGCGTGCACGGTCTGCCAATGCTCTTGCTGGTGCTGGCGGCGATTGCGGCGTATTCGATGTCGCTTGCGCCGGTGACGTGGGTGGTCATTTCGGAGATTTTTCCGAACCGCATCCGCGGCGCGGCGATGGCGGTGGCCGTGGCCGCTTTGTGGCTGGCGTGTTTCATTTTGACCTATTCGTTTCCGATGTTGAATGCCACGCTCGGTCCCGCTGGAACGTTCTGGCTTTACGCGGTCATTTGCGTCCTTGGCTTCATTCTCATCCGCTTCAAGCTGCCGGAGACAAAGCATAAAACCCTCGAACAAATCGAATCCGATCTCGTGGACTGACACAAGGCTCTACCCCTATGCACATGTTCTCGCGCAGACTATGGTTGAAATCTCTCAAGACCACAGGCTTTTCGTCATTGTGTCTGGCGTCGCTGACTGTCTTGCCAGCAGTTTGCAGGGCGGAACCCGATTCAGCCGCGCCCCAGGTCAAATTGGTGGCGCCGGGCATCTGGCGCCTCCGTTTTGGCAATCCGGAAGAGTTCACGCCGACGCATTTTCGGAGCGCGCCCATGGACGCGGCGGGCCTTGAGGCCAAGGCGTCGAGTCGGCCAATGCCTTTAGACCCAGCCAAAATTTCCTTCCAGGTTTCAGACCGCGGCTGCTCCCTGCACTGGCCGATGAAGTCTGACGAAAGAATTTACGGGTTTGGTCTGCACACCGAACTGTTCAACATGGCTGGCCAGCGGGTCATTCTCAAACCGACGGACAAGCCTGAAAACGACCTGGGCGAATCGCACGCGCCGGTGCCTTTTTACGTCTCATCGCAAGGTTATGGCGTGTTTGTGGACACGGCGCGATTCGCTTCGTTTTACACCGGCAACGTTTCGCCCGTCGGCGAACCGGTGAAAACCAGCAATGGAGAAATTCAAACGAGCACCGCCGAACTCTACCGCTCGCGGGCGCCACAGGTGAAAACGATGCTCGTGGACGTGCCGGTGGCCAAGGGAGTGGATGTTTATGTGTTTGCCGGGCCGACGATGCTCGACGCAGTGGAGCGTTACAACCTCTTCTCGGGCGGCGGTGCGATGCCGCCGTTGTGGGGATTGGGCGTGCAATATCGCGGTTATGCCAAATACGGCGCCGCGGAAACGCTCGCCCTGGCCGGGCGCCTTCGCGCGGCGCACATGCCCTGCGATGTCTGGGGCGTCGAACCAGGCTGGCAGTCCCACGCTTATTCCTGTTCGTTTGTCTGGGCCACCAACCGATTCCCCGATCCAGATGGCTTTCTGCGAAAAATGAATGCGATGGGTTATAAAATGAACTTTTGGGAACACGCATTCACGTCGCCAACCTCCCCCATGTATGACAAACTGAAACCGTGGTCGGGAAATTATCTGGTCTGGAACGGGCTGGTGCCGGATTTTGCGTCGCCGCAGGCGCGGAGGATTTTTCTCCGGCAAAATGACACGGCGCTCTTTAACCGTGGCATCGAGAGCGTGAAACTGGACGAATGCGATTATCAACCCGGATCGCCGAAGCCCTGGTCGTTCCCGTTGGCAACGCAATTTCCTTCCGGCCTGGACGGTGAAGTGATGCACTCTCTGTTTGGCGTGCTCTATCAACAAACGATGTGGCAGCCTTATCAGGACAAAGGCTTGCGCACCTGGGGAATGGTGCGCAACTCGCAGGCCTTGGCCAGCCCGCTGCCGTATGTCCTTTACAGCGATTCCTATGATGCGCGATGCTATGTGCGTGGACTGATTAACGCCGGTTTCAGCGGCTTGCTCTGGGACCCGGAAGTCCGGGCGGCGAGCTCGGTCGAGGATCTTTATCACCGCCTGGAAGTGGCGATCTTTTCCGATGACGCGGTGATTGATTCGTGGTTCATCCCGAATCCGCCGTGGGATCAAGTCGATCGCGCCAAAAACGCGCGCAACGAATTCATGCCCGACCGCCAGTCCGTGGCGGCCGAGGTTCGCGAGTTGCTGGATCTCCGAATGAGCTTCATCCCTTATCTTTACAGCGCCTTTAACGAATATCGCGTCACCGGCAAACCGCCGATTCGCGCGCTGGTGTTGGATTGGCCCAATGATCCCAGGGTGCGCCAGATTGATGACGAGTTTATGTATGGCGACTCGGTGCTCGTCGCGCCAATGTTTGCCGGTGACACCAACCGGCCGGTTTACCTTCCGGCTGGCGCCTGGTACGACTTTTGGACTCACGAAGAAATCAGCGGCGGAAGAAGCATCGAAGCCACCAACGGTGTGGGACAGATTCCATTGTATGTGAAAGGCGGAACGCTGCTGCCGCTGGCCAAGCCGGTGGAATTCATCAAGCCTGATACTTGCTTCGACATCACGGTCAATATGGTTGGGGAAAAACCGGCGGATTTCACGCTCTACGACGATGATGGCCTGACCACGGCGTATGCCAGGGGTGAACAGACCGAAATCGAGCTTCACGCCGACGGCGATAATCATTCCCTACAACGCAGCGGCAAGTATCGCGGGCCGGAGCGATATAAAATTTCGGGCTGGACACGATTTTGACCAATGACGGCAGCGGAGGCATCCAAATGAGGACAGCCGCGAATTGGCTGTTGGCGGGAATCTTCGTGACGTTTTTCCCGTTCGAATCGGTTATCGCCCTGACCAACAACCTGGCGTTGACGCCGCCGATGGGTTGGAACGATTGGTACACTTTCCGCTGCAGCATCAGCGAAGGCCTCGTCGAAAGCACTGCCGACATCCTGGTGGCGAACGGCATGAAGGCCGCCGGGTATCAGTTCGTCAACATTGACGATTGCTGGCAAATTTCCCGTGACTCCAACGGCGTCATCGTTCCAGACCCAACCAGGTTTCCAGACGGCATGGCCTTTCTCGCGCGGTATGTTCATTCCGATGGTCTCAAGTTCGGCCTATACACGGCCCACGGCACGCAAACCTGCCAGCGCAAACCGGGCAGCTATGGTTACGAGTATCTCGATGCCTTTACTTATGCCGGCTGGGGCGTGGACTTCTTGAAGGATGATGCCTGCGTTCTGCCGGTCGGCGATAATTCGTATAACGACTACTTTCGGATAAGCGATGGGTTGGGGAAATCGGGGTATCCGATCATTTTCAGTCTCTGCGACGCCGGCAACGGTTATGAGTATTGGTCTCCCGATTTGGGCAACTTATGGCGGACGACCGGCGACACCAGCGCCACCTTTGCCAGCGTGATGTCGCACGTTGACCAGAACAGCCTTTCAGCCTATGTCGCCGGTCCTGGCCGTTGGAATGACGCCGATATCCTTCAAGTTGGCATGGGCGATTTCACGAACGTGATTCCGGCGCGAACTCATTTCACGATGTGGTGTATCATGGCATCGCCCTTGATTGCGGGAAACGATGTGACAAGCATGTCCCCACAAATTTTATCGGTTTTGACCAATGCTGAAGCCATTGCCGTGGATCAGGACCCGGCGGGCGAGCAGGCAACCTGGGCCGGCGGCATTCAGGACGCCGCTGAAGTGTGGAGCAAGCCGTTGGGCTATGACTTTACCACGCGGGCCGTGGCGCTGCTGAACCGAAACACCACGACTCCAGCCAACATCACCTGTGTCTGGACAAACCTGGGCCTGCAATCAGGCACGGCGACCGTCCGTGATTTATGGACGCATACAAATCTGGGCACGTTCACGAACAGTTTTACGACCAACGTTCCGCCGGAAGGCGTTGTCTTTCTGAAAGTGGTCGGCACGCCCGTGCCGGCACCCGGAGCGGGCACCAATTATTTGAGCAATTTGCAGCCGGTTTATGCCTATGTGAGTTCCAACGGCGTCTGGGTGGCACCGGCTAAAAACAAAAACATTGGCGGACAAACCATGAAACTCAATGGGCAGGTTTACAACGAGGGCGTCGGCGTCACCACCACGTCCGGCCTGGAATATAACCTCGGCGGCCGCGCGCTGCGATTTCAGTCAGACATCGGCGTGGATGACCACGAGGGCGCCAATGGTTCCGTCATTTTTCAAGTGTTTGCCGACGGAACAAAAATTTATGACAGCGGCATTATGACCGGCGGCATGGCCAAAAAATCCCTGAATCTGGACGTGACCGGCGTCCGGCGATTAACGTTGGGCGTTAGTGACACCATTAATAATTCCTCCGGCCGTTCCACTGTTTCCACCGCCAACTACGCCGATTGGGCCAATGCCTTGGTCATCGCCACCAATGCGCCGCAAATGCCGGAAACGCCAACCGGCCTGACCGCCAGTCCGGGAAACGCTATTGCCCTGGACTGGAACCCGACGCTGGCCGCGGTCACTTACAACGTGAAACGCGCCACCGTCCACGGCGGGCCTTACCTAACCATTGCCAACGTTCCAATTGCGGCCTTCACCGACAGCAACGTCGTCAGCGGCACGACCTGTTATTACGCGGTTTCCGCCGTCAGCAGCCTGGGTGAAGGCTCGAATTCAGCGGAAGCCAGCGCCGCGCCGTGCAATGTCCCGTTGCCGCCGGCGAACGTCATGGCGACCGGAGGCACTTCGCAAATCACCGTCAGTTGGAACGCTTCCGCCGGCACGACAAGTTACAGCGTTTATCGTTTCACCGTCAGCTCGCCGCCGGTGCTGATTGGCTCCGGCATAACGAGCACAAATTTTACGGACACACCGCTGGGCACCGGCGTAACGAACTATTATCTCATCACCGCTGCCAACGCCTGCAATCAAAGCGGGTGGTCCGCCTTTGCGGCGGGGATAACGATCCCTGCAACCCCTCCTGCCGCCCCGACGGGATTGGTGGCGTTACCGGCGGATTCCGAAGTCAGTTTAAGGTGGATTGCGCCGCCCGGCAGCGCGTCTTTCAATGTAAAACGCTCAACCACGAACGGAGGACCTTACCTGACAATTGCCAGCAACGTGAGCGGCACAGGTTATTTTGATAGTGCGGTAGTGGTCGGCACAACTTATTTTTACGTCGTTTCCGCGCTCAATGCCGCCGGTGAGGGGCCAGACTCGGCGCAAGTTAGCATCATGCCCTCTACCGTGAAGACCATCATTTATTCCAACGCCTTTAACGGCGGCGCGGTGAACATTAACGGGACGGCGCTCACATACATCAATCCAAGCGCGGCCTCATATGGCGGCCGCCTTACTGCAACATTTGATGTTTTAACCAATAGTGTCCCTAATGGTTACTACGCATACCAAAACGGCACCCTTGGCGCGAAGTTGAACAGTGTACTCCTGCCGTTTACGCCGGTGAGCGGTTACGTTTACACCTTGTCAGCCACACTGACCTTCAAAGTTACTCCGCCCACAGGCGGCTGGGGTGGAGTGGGTTTTGCAACGCACTTACCAGCGTCTAATTCTGGTCTTGTAGACCCGCGGCTCGGTAGTTCATCTGTGGGCGGCAATCCGTGGGCGCTCCTAAACATGTATGCTAATGGGGGTGGGGCTGTTTTAAACGCTGATGGTGCTAATAAAGGCCAGATGACTAATTTGATGACGGCGTTGAACACAGCCTACACCATCAACATTGTATTAGATACGACTGCCGCCCACTGGTCTGCGGCTTTGTATATTAATGGCACCGTGGTGGGAAGCTATACCTATACCGCCAATCCGAGCATTGCTTCAATTGGATATACCCAAACCACTACAACCGCCGGCGCCTTCAAGTGGGGTCCTGTGACGCTTTCCATTACGCCGTTGGAACTGACTCTTGCCAGCCGGAACGGAAACCAGATGCAAATGAATTGGAATTACGGCACGCTGCAAACCGCCACCAACGTCGCCGGACCTTATATGGACATGACCAATGTCGTGCAACCTTACGCGATACCACTCACCAATTCTCAACAGTACTTCCGCCTTAAAGAAAATTGACAGCGACAATGTGAAGAGGGTGTCCGGCCCGGCTTTTAATGAAACGAATATGGCTTTATGAAATTGACCCAAATCGTTCTTCCGTTCGCCTGTTGGGCCTTATTGGCAGACACTTCTTGCAGCACTGATCACCAGGCTGGACATCATTGCAGGGCTTGTGCAGGCCGGGTCCTGCCCGATCTCGTCCAATACGCCAAACCCATGTGCGGCACGGGCAGATCGCCTGGAGTGGGAGGGGCCGGCGATAACAATTGTTACCCGGGAGCGGTTGCGCCCTTCGGTATGATGCAGTGGAGTCCGGATACCGACAATGGAGAGCATGGCGGTGGATATTGGGACCGGGACAAGACCATCTCTGATTTCAGCCTCGATCATCTGAGCGGTACCGGCTGCCATTACGGCGCTGATTTCGCATTCATGCCCATTCCCGGCAAACTTCCGGCATCTCCGCCCGCCACCCGCCACGCCTTCGCTGTGACTTTTTCCCACACCAACGAGATCGCCAGGCCAGGGTACTACGGAGTGACGCTGGACAACGGAATGAAGGTGCAAGTGACGGCCACAACCCGCAGCGGATTCGGCCGCTTTACCTATCCGGAACATCAAACGGAGACAATGATGATTGACGCGGGCCATGATGCCAACGGAGTATTGGCATCGGGAATCAATCTTAATCCCGCGGCCCGCGAAATCAGCGGCTGGTCCGTCGGCGGCCATTTCTGCAGCACGAGAGAGGTGCGGACCATTTATTTCTACGCGGTGTTTGACCGGCCATTCAAAGTCTGGAGCACTTGGGCCGATAAAAGATTAACGGATGGGAGCACTGGCGCATCCGGGATCGACTCAGGGGCATTTGTTACGTTCAAGACCTCCGGGAACCGAACGGTATTGGCCAAGGTGGGCGTCTCCTATGTCAGCATTGCCAACGCCAAGGCCAATGTGGAGGCGGAAAGCCCATTGTCGGAGTTCACTTCGGCGGATTTTGACAAGTCGGTGAAAGCGGCCAGCGAAAATTGGAACCAGTGGTTAAACAAAATTCAGGTTACTGGCGGAACGCGGGACGAGAAGGAAACGTTTTACTCAATGCTCTATCACGCGCTGCTGGGGCCGGAGGTGGTCTCGGATATAAACGGCGAGTATCCCGGTTACGACGGCAAAGTTCACACCACTGAGAAGGGTCGGGTGCAATACGGGGTTTTCTCCGGCTGGGACATTTACCGGAGCGAATGCCAGTTGCTGGGAATGCTTGCGCCGAAGGAGGCCGGCGACATGGCGCAATCGCTCCTGATGGATTATGAGCAAGGCGGCGCATTTCCGCGTTGGGGGGTGATGACCGGGGACAGCGGCGTGATGATGGGCGACCCGGCGGCGCCGATGATTGCGGACTTTTACGCGTTTGGGGCCACGAATTTTAACGCGGAGACGGCGTTGAAGGGCTTGATCCGGGCGGCGACGGATCCCTCCGTTTATGCGCCGCGCACCAGGACGCACGAACGGGATGCGCTGGCCGACTATCTCACATTGGGCTACGTGCCTGAAAATCAGAAGGGCGGCTACGGGAACGTCTCAATGACGCTGGAGTATGCATCGGCGGATTTTGCGCTGTCGCAATTTGCCGAGGCATTGGGCGACCGAAACACCGGATCGATGCTGCTGCAGCATGCGCAGAACTGGAGAAACCTTTACAATTCGAAAACGGGTTACATCCAGATGCGCCGCCGCGACGGCTCATGGGCTCCGGGCTTCACAAACAACCTCCAAATTTATGACGGCGATCGGGCCTACGTGGAAGGGACGGCCGGACAGTATCTTTGGATGGTGCCATTCGATTTGAAAGGACTGGCTGATTCGATGGGAGGACCGGAAACGGCTGCCAAGCGATTGGATGCCACTCTCACAAAATTGAATGTCGGCGACCAAGGGGCGGATTCGTGGATGGCATGGGTGGGAAATGAACCCAACCTGAACGTGCCATGGATTTACGATTTCCTGGGCGAGCCGTGGAAAACACAGGCCACTATGCGCCGCGCGATGACGACACTGTACTCGTCCGGCGATGCGGCTTATCCGGGCAATGATGACGTGGGCGAAATGTCCTCCTGGTATATTTTCGGCGCGCTGGGAATGTATCCGGAACTTCCCGGCTCGGACATCCTCGTGATCGGAAGCCCGATGTTTCCAAAAACGATCGTGCATCTGCAACACGGCGACGTGACAATTATCGGCCACGACGCGGCGAAGAATGTGCCTTATGTGCAAAGCCTGACGGTAAACGGCCATGCTTGGAATAAGCCGTGGCTTCGTTACTCCGACATCGCTCAGGGCGGGAGATTGGTGTACGAGTTGGGTGCGATACCAAATACCAACTGGGGCAGCAATCCGGCAGACGCGCCGCCGTCCTATTCGGGTGGCAAATCAAAGGGCGATTTATGAAAATGTTGTCTCGCCTGCTTGTGTGCCCTTTTATTCTGCTCGCCGCGATGATAACGGTGGTGGCTGCAGCGCAAGTCAATGCCGGTCAGACCAACCGCATCGAATTTCGCGCGCAGTTTTTCCAACTGTGTGATATGGCGGCCTCCAGGGTCGCGAACCCCAGGAGCAAAGGCCCGTTCTTCGTGGATGCCTACGCCGTCCGCGCACTGTGCGTGGCGTATGACATGACAGGCAAACAAAAATATCTGGATGCCTGCCGCACATGGTCAGGCCGGATGATAAAATATCAGGAACAAATGACCCCGCCCGGCGCCTATTACATGCACTACAATCGCAAGCCTGGTGAAACCAACGGCGACTGGTATGCGGCTGACAGTTCATCCATCGGCATGGCGGTGCTGGCGACAGCGGCGCGTTGCCATGGTGCTGAACGGGAGCGTCTGCTTGGTTCGGCTGAGAAATTTGCGGACCTGGTCATCAAGAATTACGTCCAACCGTCCGGCGGTGTCAGCGACGGGTTATGGCATGAGTCCGGCGACGCGTGGTGGAACAGCACGGCCTTGTTCGGCTCGTTCCTGTTCAATCTTTACGCGAATACCGGCAACGCGCTTTATCTTAAAACGGCGCTGGGCACGACGCACTGGTTGAATCATTGGGACCTCACGAAGCCCCAGCCCTTTCCGCTGTCGCAACAGGGCCCGGCGATGATTTTTTATGTGATGGAAAATTATTGTGCCGGCTGGCCGTATATCGAAAAGGATGAGGTGATCAAGCAGGCGGCGCTGGCCAAGGTCAACTGGTGCCTCGATTGGATTGCGGAACAGCAAAGCAAATCGATTGCCGACCGGCAATGGGCGCCTGGGAAAGGCTGGGGCATGAAATTCGGAGGTCTCCCGTTTGACGAATACGTTTTTTCAAAATATCTATCCGCAGACGGGAAATTGACGATTGCCGGCAGTGCGGAAATGCGGCGACTTGCTTCGATTGTTTTTGCCGGGAAACCCAAATTCACCCAGCTTTCTGCGTTCCTGATGATGTCCTATGCCGAGCGCCTGGGTCCTGGCGCAATTTACCGAGCCGGCAGGTGAGCGATTCGCTTGCGCTCGAAGGGTTTGTTACCAACCGATCAGAAAGAGTGGCAGCGGACGTGAGTCCGCTCCGATTTGAACGAGATTTCCTGACGCATTTGAGCTGATTCACTTCGGCTTCCACGAAAAGGAAGGTCTTCACTGGCCGCTATCATGGGTGCTTACGCTCACCAAGCGAATTTGCTCAAGGCCCTTGGCGGGACAGTCAAACCCATCGTCGAAATCAGCGAATTGTCCATGTGAATCCGTGGATTTTCCATGTGTTTAGTTTAATCAATAATGCAATTTTGAATCAGTTCAGGTTGGAGTTTTTGTCTGTTCGCAGAAAGCCGGTTTATCGGGGTTGGTCGGAGTTTGCAGGTTCACCGGATGTAAGACTTGGAGTGGCGAGGGCGCATTCGCAACCTGGCGTGCAGCAACCAACGTTTTGTAGATGCAGGCGATGTCGCATCGGCATCGTAAAACGTTGCTCCTGCTTTCTGGTTCGGACCTGCGCAACTGGAAATTGAGCTGCCTGGAACCGGGTATGTGTCAGGTGACGGCACGGCGGTTGATAAGACCTTTTCGGATTAAGGGGCCGGCAGCAATAGCTGTAGTTTTGCTTGTTCGGGGACGTGGCAGTTTGGTGCTTCAGCCTACTTCAGTATGGTCGAGACTGATTGCACACGCTCAGGGAAATGCGGAGGACACCATCGCCTGCTCAGATCGGAATTTCAAAAAAAGCACTACAAACTTGCGCCCCGGACCCATTCAGGGTGCGGCGAACAGGAGGAAATCCCGGAAGCGCAATTCTGGAACAGGAAATCGGGCCAATATAGCATTCACCCTGATTGAATTGCTGGTGGTAATAGCGATCATCGGGATTCTGGCGGCACTGTTATTCCCTGTTTTGGGAAGTGCCAAAAACCGGGCGCAAGCCACTGTCTGCCTGAGTAACTTGCAGCAATTGTCCTTGGGCTGGCAGCTTTTTACCGACGACCACGACGGTCATTATCCGCCTAATGGCTCAACTAAAGACAATCGGTTGGCCTCAGTAGGCGATACCGCGGATAACCCGTCCTGGGTGGCTGGCGTGCTTCACACCAATGCCTTCCCCGATAATACGAATACCACGCTATTGGTAGGCTCGGCCTATACCTCCTTTGGTTCCATCGGCGGATACATCAAAAATCCGGCTGTTTACCACTGTCCGGCTGACAGAAGTTTTGACCGGGGCTGTGGGCTACCGCGAGTGCGCAGCGACTCCATGAATTGCTGGATCGGCACCGGCAGAACCAACACGGCAGCCGACTATTGGGCCATGCCTTTCCAAAAATTTATAGCGCCAGCGGATTTTCATGTGGCCTCGCCGAGTGATATTTTCGTTTTCCTGGACGAGAACGCCGCATCCATCAACGATGGTTGGTTTATGATATCGATGGCCGGCTACAACAGTGACCGTTCAATAGACGAAAGCCAGATCAACCTGATCGATGTTCCAGCGGCTTATCACAACAACTGTGGGGCTTTTTCGTATGCAGACGGCCATGCCAAGTTGCACCGCTGGCTTGGGGGGGCGGTGCTCAATGACAGCGACATCATCTGGTTGATGACCCACGCCACCGTTCCACAAGTTCAATGAAAACCAAGATGGAAAATAGAAGCTGGAAGATCGTCGGCACGGGAGTCGCGAAATTCCATTCTCCGTCCTCCATCCACTATCGTCCCCATGCATTTCACTGCCGCGGCTCATTCTCGATGTGGGATTTGCTGGCCGTAATTGTCGTGCTGTTGATTCTGGGTGCCTGGTTTGGTTTTACGCACACCGGTGAACGCGGTCGCATCACCCAGTGCGCCAGCAATCTGGAGGCATTGGGGCGGGCTACGCAATCCTTCGCCAACGAACATCAGGACGGATTGCCGGAGGCGTGTGTACGCGTGGGAAAACTCGAAACCTGGGATACGGCGCTGATGCCTTACTTGGATCCTGCGTTGGCAAAAGCGAAAAGCGTCTATGATAAACGGCGGTTTGTCGCCGCCGTCCAGAAATATTTTGTTTGCCCGTCCGATCCATTCCAGGGACTGAATCACCGCAGTTATGCGATGGCCGGTCGTAATATGCGTTTTGGTTGGCCGCCCACTTCTCACGACGAGACGGGCGTGGGAGTGGTTTGGGACAAAAACACCATCTCGATTCTGCACGACGATGGCCTTGAGGAAAATGCTGCCAGTAATCCCGATTTGCTTCCCCGCATGAAGCAATCCGTGCTGCTTGATCCAGCACACACGTTGCTACTGACTGAACTGATTGATCCCGGCAACGGCTTGGAACGACCGGGCGGCTCGGTGATTTTTTCAGTCGGCGCCCAGCAGAAGATGGTCAACGGTGATGACCGGCATTTTCATTTCGGAAAATTCATTTACCTGATGACCGATGGCCACGTGAAGTTATTAAAAAAATCGCAAACCGACGGAAGCGACGGAGTGAGCGCCAATATCTGGACCATCAACACAGGAGATTGAATCATGGTTGAAGTATGGTGTGCAAAGGCTTGGAATCGCCTGGCGCCTTTAAGGCGGAAGCTGGCCGGCAACATCAAGCGGCTGCCTTCCAAAAGGACGGGCATTGTCCTTACCGTGGTAATACCCCCGCTGGTTATTTTCTGGCACTTGGCGACCTTGGCTGAACGGCCGGCTCATTTTGATAAAATCGTGTCTGACTTGGGTTCCGCGACCCTCGGTCGTTTTTATACCATCATGTCTGACCATTCCGGCGCGCGTCTCGTGTTCATGCAAGCCACAGAAACAGGATACGGCATATTTTTAGACATAATCGGCGAGGGTAAGAGGAAACTCATAGACGAAGATCCGAATACTCAACCAGGCTCGCCAAACCGAACCCTTCTGGGTTGGTCCCCGGACGATCGTTATTTCGCCTTTAGCCGGTATAATAACCACTGGGAGATAGTGATTTGCGATGGAGATACCGGAGCCACGGTGTCAACGGTGCCGGTAAATGACCGCGTTGCCTTTGGCACGTGGCTGTCGCCTCAAACCCTTTGCATCGCAAGCCAGGCTCGTGTGCTGTTTGCCATCCAGCATTCTCAAGGGAAATGGTCGCAGCCATCACCTTTCAAGTATTTCACAGACCGGTCTCACAAACTCCCGAATGAACCGATACAATGCATGACAACATTTGACGCCAATTCCGTAGTGTGGAAACAGGGAAACACCATCTGGAGTTGCGGCAAAGATTCGGACGGTCCGGTGAAAGTTTGGGATTCCAATACCAACGAGTTGATCCAATTTTCCTTCTCGCAAGCCGCAAACAGATTTTTAGTCAACTACTATAACCAAAATGGACAATTCCTGGCCGATTTTCATCCCTATCGGCCTGAAGTGCTGACGGCCATCACCAAAGTCAATACCAGCGAATACCACTTAGGATATTTGAGCCTCATTAACGACGGAAAAGGCTACACATTCATGTCTCAAATCGGCACCTCGAATATCATGGTCACAAAGTTGGATGATTCGCATCCTCCGGTCCGATTTCAGTGGCCCGATCAATTCAGCCGTTTTGTGCCGGGACAGCACGAGATTTTCGTCGCCAGTTCGCTCAACCATGGGCCTACGGGAATAGGGAGATATGATCTGGCTTCCGCCTCCGCGGAATGTGTCGTGCCAAGGTCAGATAAAAATTCGTATTACCTGACCAATGCCACGGCAGAATGTAACCGGATCACGAACGCGTCAGGGAAAACGTTGACCTGTTACCTGTACAAGCCTCCCCGCCGATCTTCCGTCAGAAAACATCCGTTGATCATTGGCATAGATGGCATCGCTCCTGTGGGTTTTGCCTGGAATCCGAACTATCAGGCTTTTGCCGATTGCGGATATTATTACATGTATGTCGAGCGTTACCAAAGGAACTATTCTCAATGGGGCGAGGACGTGCTTGCAGTCTATAAAAGCCTGGCGAAAAGGCCGGATATTGACACGAATAGAGTTTATCTGCTTGGAATTTCCGCTGGCGCGGATACGGTATCCGAGCTTCTGACCGAAAAGCCTAAATTATGGCGCGGCGCTATATTGTGGAGCGGAGGTGGTCTGCCTGATCCATCTGAACTTTCGTGTGATAGAATCTTCCTTGACGGCGGTGGCAATGATCCTGGCTTACGTAAAACGGCAATCCAATCTCAAAATGAGGCCGCCAAGATGGGGATACCGGTGACGCTCCTTATTCATCCTGGCTTGGATCACATGCTTGATAGAATGCCCTCAGCCGAAAAGGAGCGACTGCGTGACACCTTGATATTTCTCAATGCCCCGTAAGAACCATTATGCAAAAATCCATTTCCATCTTCACGAACTCAGCCGGAGCCTTGCTGCTTGCCTTGGGATCGGCTCTGTTTCTGATTAACTGGACAAGCCCAGCGGACGCAATCCTACCGCGTGATCCGCTTTTCTTAATGCCTCTCAACGAACTGTTCTGGATTATTGGCGGAATTGCCGTCGTGACTGCCTTGTTCTGTTTCTTCAGTGAACATCCGACGGTGCCGATAGTGTTGCTGGCCTGGCTTGCTGTTATTGTTTTGGTTTGTCAAATCGGTCTTTGGGAGGCTGGCTGCCGTGGCCTAACCGGCTATCTTGGGAGCTTCACCTATGCCTTTGGCATTTCGGCGAAGGCGGCGAACACACTGGCAGATATCGTTTTTGCCTATTTGCTTATAGGAAGTGGAGTCGCGCTTTGCATCGCGCGCCTCCTGCCCGCGCCAGCCGCGCACCAGAAAATGCCATGCCCCGCCTGCGGCGCACGCGTCCAGTTTACTATGGAAAATCTGGGACGACAAATTCCCTGCCCGTATTGCCAGTCGACGATTACGCTGCGAAAAACCGAAGACGAACTGAAAATGACTTGCGTCCTCTGTGGCGGACATGTCGTGTTTCCCGCTCATGCGCTCGGCCAAAGAATTTCCTGCCCGCACTGCACAAAAACCATCACATTGTTGAAACCTGCTTGAAAACCGAGTTTTAAACAAAACACCATTTGCAGATCAAACAAACGGCAGCCTCTCATCATTCATCTTACCGTCTGCATTTTGAGTTATGAGTAGCCACTTGGATCGTATTCAAAATTGGCTGGACCTTGCGCAGAAAGCGAATTGGTCCGTTACCACACTTGCAAAAAGATCTGGGGTTTCCGTGCGCACGTTGGAACGGCATTTCCTCGAAGCCTTCGGTAAAAGCCCAAAAGCCTGGATGACGACGCGGCGGCTCAAACAAGCGGTGGAATTTCTCGGTCGGGCGCCCGTCAAGGAAGTGGCTTTCCTGGTTGGCTACGCCCATCCCAGCACCTTTTCGCGCGAGTTCAAGAGACATGCCAGCCAATGCCCGCATGACTTGGCCAAACCACCGGCGCAAACCAGCTCGGTTCGGCGAATTGGCACATAACCCCCCCCCGAATGTCGTGTTTAGCTATGCTTTTGTTCTTCTAGACCGAAAAAAACATGCTTTAATCGAACAAAGTTTGGCAGGAATCGCAACTTTTGGCGCTATGGCAAAAAAAACTGTGTGGCATTCAGTACAACACCGACCAGTGGATTGTATGGAGTGGTTGCGTCAGACGCCGGCTCATAGGTGGGCCAGCCCTGTCGAGCCTCCATCCAATCGCGCAAGCGCGTCCCGAGTTCTTGGCCTGCGAGAAAACAAAATATTACAAAGTGCGAATGACCCATTTACAAGGTTCTATGCTACCTGATCCGCTGAAATAGTCGAGGAAGCACAGAATATAAACTGCGAATATGAAAAAAAGAACGCAAATTCTGGCGCTTTGTTTTGTGTGGCTTGTTTTTGCTCTACTGGAAGTGCGTGGAAAGCCATTTTCATTTGGAGGCGATGCGACGTATTTTAATGCTCTCAGCAGTCAAACGAAAGACTTTAAATTTCATGGAGTTATAGGGGACAATTTTTGGAAGATAAGGATTTTCCCCGAAGGACATAGTAATGAACTTGGCGATGTGGAATATGGATTTGTTGGAACCAATCAATTCTTCTTAGAATACGTAAATACAGATCCGTATCAAATGGCCGTTACAAACAGAAATTCGATCTTTATCAATGGATCGGTCACCCCCCGCTCAATTCCCGCTTCCCTGACATCATTTATTCAAGTGTATTGGATGGCATTTAACCTATGCATGGATAAAACTAATCCCCCTTTAGATCTTCCTGGCAAAATGATTTCAGGAGATTTAAATACCAACCAATATTCAGTTCATTGTACGATTTCACCCAATAGCAAGTTGATTGAGTCCATTGATTTCGTGAACCCTGGGGTCATCTATGGCATGTCTGGTGTTCATCCCATGCCTCCTCCTTATGACAAGGGTTATGTGGCAGCGAATTTTTCAGTAAAAAACAGGAAACAATTCGACCAAAAACTTGTGCCTGTAAATTTTGAGTGGCGTGTTTTTACCCCAGTGGAACAGGGGACATCATCCAATGAGTTAAAAACAGTATGTCTGGTTGCGGCGCATATAAACACGCTGGCTGAAGAGGTGGAGCAAACAAGTGTGATTCCTGTTCCACCGAACGGGCAGAAAATGGTTGTAACGGACTACCGTCTTGCTAATGAAAGCGGAGACAAAGACGCGCTTTATGTTTCATCGGCTGGATTTGCGGTTCCCGGTGGGAAGTTGTTCAAAAGTCGCCTTGAGCAATTGTCGGTTATAAAAAAGGAGGAAGTCTCCGATAGCCGAATAGGACGCTATGTCTTGCTTGTCCTACTCATATCAACTGCCGCGATGTTATTCTTTTTATTAAGAAAAACCAGAGGAGGAAAGTCAAAATGACATTACGAGTTATTCTTTTGAACCTTCTGGCTCAAGAATCTCACCTGACCAGTCTACTGTCAGCGGAAATTCAACATAAAACAAACAAAGGAATACAATGAATAAAACAAAAATGAACAAAGCAGTGGCACTCCAGTTTCTTGGAGCGGTTTGCGTTAGCCTTGCGCTCCTTTCAATTGCTGCTACATGTCCAACGGCAAAAACGGGTCAAACGAACTGCGGGCCGAGTGTAGACGCAAATTGTCATATCGTAACTGACTACCCCCCTCACGCACCTTCTTACTGCGTTGCTGAATCAACGCAGCATAACCGCGCTCCGGGGATTTGTACTAGCCCATACAATCAAGCAAACGACTGCGTAACTACCGCTGGAAATGTTGCGGTCACCTATACCGCTTATCAATACTTAACATATACAAATGGTACCTGCGATTGCAATCTACAGGTCACAGTTTGGACAGATTCTTTCGCTTTGAACTGCCCTGTAACCGCCAATAATGGGAGCACTGATCCGTGCAATGGTGGTTAAAAAGATTGAGTGGTGTAACAGTGGGGGCCTAATGTAGCTTATTGACCACCAACTAGATCCCCCTTTTTTACTTTTATGCGTATTTTCTTTCGCAGTGTTGGCTTCCTTTTGGTTTTGGCAGGGGTGGCAAAACTTCAAGCAGCGAGTGCAGAAGCCAGAGTACTGGGAGAATATGACCCGCTTTTCCATTTTCGGTTGAGGCTATTAATGTCAATTGTTGGCTTGATGGAGCTTGTGGTTGCATGGGTTCTGTTTTCAAACGCCATTGCGCCATCAAAAAAGGCAGCACTGACTTTGTGGTTAGGTGGTTGTTTCGCCGCTTACCATTTTGGTCTCAGTGAAATCGGATTCCATGGTTATTGTGCTTGTTTGGGCAACATTATTGCAACAGTTGGCATATCAAACAATGCCGCATCTAAAATAATGAACGGCATCGTACTGTATATGCTTACAGGAGGTATTCTGATGCTTCTATTAAAGTGGCGGCGACAAAAATCGTTGAAATCGTCAACTTAAAATCGTCATGAATTGAACCGCGCTTGGAAGCAACGTGTTTGCTCCGCTCATCAACTCTTTTTGTATTCGCCATCCACAGTGATTTTGTTCCCTATAGCCCGTGCCAAATCGAATGGCAATTGGGGCCGTGAAAATTATTCTTATGTCAATTGCCACGAAATGAAAGGAGTGTTCAAGTACGCGTTGCTGTTGGTCGTTGTGTTGTTTTGTCTTTTTGAATTTGGGTTTCATTGGGAATGCAAAGTGTTTCGCGAGTATGCGTCAGCCTTCCTATCGCTTCAATGGTTGCTGCTGGTTTGTGTTGCCGTTTGGTGCGGCACCTTTCTCTTTCGGACCTGTAGCTTGAATGACTTGCCGCTAATCGGTGTGCTGCTTGTTGCTGTCACTGCGTATTTCATTGGCTATGCAACATCTCAATCAGCGGTGGATGCAATCACTCTTTTGTCCGGAGTGACACTTGGGAAGGGAGCGCGCTTCGCGTTGATGGCAGATGGCAGATGGCAGATGGCAGATGGGAAAAACAGTTTGAAAATCGAAAATCGTAAATCGCCAATCGTAAATTTCTTGGTTGGTTTAGTATTGCTGCTGGCATTTTCGTCATGGTGGCATTTGGATATGTCGGACAACTTCTATCGCGGGCCACGGTGGATGGGGCTTTGGAATAATCCCAATGATTACGGTATCCTCATGGCCGCCGGCTTGATACTCGCCATCGGATTATTGGCCGCAAAAAGGCATAAAAGGCACAAGGAAACGGAAAAACGGAAAGCGGAAACGGACTCGTCACCCCGGCCCTCTCCTCGTTTGGCCCGCCTTTGCTTGGCTACGGCGTTGCAAGCGCGGCGAGGGAGAGATTTTTTGCTCTCTTTTGCGACTAAAGAGGCGACCAGGGCAACCTCTAACGTAGGGCAGGCGTCTCGCCTGCCCAGCACTGACGCCAACGGCGATCCGTCGGCTTCGCCGACATGGGCAGGCGAGACGCCCGCCCTACGTTTTATTCTTTTTATCGCTGCTGGCATGATGGGAACTGGCTTGCTTTTCAGTTACAGTCGTGGCGCATGGATTGGAACAACCGTCGGTTTGCTGTATCTTGCAAAGGTTTATGGAAAATTCAAATGGCGTTGGGTTTTACCGCTAATTCTCATCACCGTAGCGGCGGTTTGGTTTTTCTGGAACACGCCGCGGACGGCGCCCTGGTACCTGCAAAGATTGGATATGAGCCGAGGCTCGGTGCAACATCGGATTGCCGCGTGGAACGCCGGTTTTGAAATCATGCGGGATCATCCCTTTGGCGTAGGTTGGAACAAGACGGTAGAGACTTACCAAAAAAGTTATTCGCCGCCGGAAGATGGTGCGGTGGCCATCACCACGAATGATTACTTGATGTTGGGCACGCAGTTGGGCATTCCGGCGTTATTATGTTTTGTGGCGTATGTGGGGCTGTGTTTTAGAGGGAAATGCAGCATTAAGAATGAAGAAGGCAGAATCCAAGCGGCTTGCCGGGCGGGGGCGTTAGTTTTCGTGGTGGCCTTTTGGTTTGACGGCGGGTTATTCAAGCTGCCCACGGCGGCGTTGTTCTGGGTGCTGTTGGAATTGGGGGTTGCACAACAAATGCCCGATCCAGCCAGTGTGGGAAAGCTTGTTGCGGCAAATCACTGACCTATCCGGTTTTGAATCATCTGCGTCGCCGCCCTCCGCTCCGTCGGCGTGCCGTCCCGCTTGGACGCCAAGAGCCATGCGAAATTCTGGGATGGCAACCAATGGCAGACCGCCCCACCCCTCGGTTTAAGCCAGTAACGATAAATTCGTGAGTTGGGTAATCTAACCTTGTGAGTGGCAAATACCCACGCAAATGCGAACCGAATTTTTTACCCGAACAGGTAAATGACAGGGTAAACAATTTCTGGGTAACATGATGAAAACCCTAAAGCGGAACAATGAACAAATGGCCTGCTGTTTGTAACCGTCGGCAAACACACCAAATCCAACGATTAAAAAAACTGAATACCATCCTGACCTGCATCGCCTCCATGAGAATTTTTCCCATTACGCAATTTTGGATTTTGACACTAATTTGCGGGCTTGCCGCCACTCTGAACTCGAATGTGGCAGAGGCATCCGCCGCCCGCCACACCTTCGCCATGACCTCGCGGCCGGGGAACTGGACCGTGATTTTCAATTCCGTGCCGTCGTCGCGCTGCACCGGCAGTATCGGCAGGTCGTCGAAATCCGA
>JAJXYT010000027.1 GCA_021780375.1 bacterium
TTCCCGCCCATGATGTCGTACGCATTACCCTCCGCCGGCCACCACGCCACTATCCCCAACGGCAAAGGATCACACGGCGTCACCGTCAAGTTGGCATTGGAGCTCAACGTCGAACCATAGATGTTCGTTATCACCACCGCATAAGCGCCCGCCTGGTCAAACTGCACGTCGGTCAAGGTCAGCATAGCATTGGTGGCCCCGTCTATGTTTGTCTCGTTGAGACTCCATTGATAGGAGAAGGGTTTGGTGCCAATCGCCGCCACAGTGAACTGCGCCGTGCCCCGCACGACGACGGTCTGGTCGGACGGTTGCCGGATAATCACCGGTGGTGAGGGAACGATGGTCAGCAGCGCATTGGAACTGATGGCTATGCCGGCAGCGTTACTGACAATGAGATTGTAATATCCCGCATCGGCCAAGGATGCGTTGTTGATGACCAGGTTGGTCCTTGTGGAACCGGAAATATTTCCTCCGTCCGTCAGGTTGTTGCTTTTATACTGCCATTGATAATACAACGGCAGTCCTCCGGTGACTCCCACCGTGAAGGTCGCTGTCGCTCCATCCAGCACCGCCTGGTTGGTCGGTTGCTGTGTAATCGCCGGGGGACTGAGCACCGCCAAAGTAAATTGGCGACCCTGTCCGACTTGATCGTTCAGGTTGGTAAACCACACCGTCGCGCTGTAAGTCCCCACCAACAGGTTGCTGGCAACCGAATCTAAACTGATCATCACGTTGGTTGCCGGTCCACCCCGGGCTAATGTGCCTCCACTGGCGGAAACCTTGAGCCAGAGCGACGTGTTGGACAAAGTCCAGGTCAGGGAGTTGGTACCCACGTTGGTCAGTGAAAAATTCCGAGCCGTTATGGTAAATGGACCGCCTGCTCCGCCCATCGAGCCAAACCCGGTGGTCGGGGTGATTTGCAGGGCCTCCGGGTTGGCCAGCGCGTTGATCAGTTTCTGACCGTTGGGGGTGCCCCAGCCCGTACACAGGTCGTAGCCGGTTGCCGCATAAAATTTGGTCGGACTGGCCGGGCTTGTATTATTGCCGGCGGTAATGTCGTGAAAACAGGTGGTATAATTGGGACCACTGCCAATCGTGTCCGCCGCCGGATTGATAAACCCCATCGCCGGTTCTCCCGTGGCCGCCGCCTGCTGGTTCACCAGCGCCGCAAAACCCGCCCACAACGGCGCCGCACAACTGGTCCCTCCCACATTGTAATTGTTGCCATCAGCCCGGACATAGACATTGTCCGCTGTCAGTGCCACATCCGGCGTGTTCCGCATCGTCGTCGATCCCTGGTTGATCGTCATGTTGATGTTCGTCTGCCAGTATGGGACCGGATACTGCGTGCTGATCCCTCCGCCGCTGCCAATCCCATTGCCCCAATTCCATACCGTCTCCGACGCCCAGGCTCCTCCCGCAGCACTCGTGCTCAAGGTCGTCCCGCCTACTTGGGTGATGTTGGTGCTGTCTCCCGGAAAATCAATCAGTCCGGTGTAGGCATCGCTGTCGCCCGAAGCGTCGAAAAAAGATTGGCCCTGGGCGGCCATCTCCTCCCAAATCTGCTCGGCGGCCGGCTCCGCCGTGCCATTGGGAACAAACCACGAACAACTCAGTTGCCTGGCCAGATTGTCCGTGGCCATCCGGTTCAGGATGTCCACAAACGGGCTGGGGTTGGGCGCTTCGTAGACCAGCACCCTGGCTACATTCGTCGCCATGGAAATCACCATCTCAATATCCAGAGACACTTCAACTTCCCCGCCGCTGCCGCTGGGCAATCCACTGGCGCCATCAACCAGCACGTTCGACAAGGTCACGCTCGGCAAACCTGCCTGGGTTTCGTAGTAGGCAATATCACTGGCCGTATAACCATCAAATTGCAACAGCCCCACAACCTGTCCCGATCCGTCCAGCGTCGTGTCGGGCACATAGGCCGCCCGAAAGTCTTTCCCCATGTAGGTGCCACCGGGCCCCGAACCCGCATTCGACGCCACGGTTTGTCCATTTACCCGTTCAATGTTCTTCAAGCGCGGGCGCGGCAGCGAATAATTGTTCAATCCACTGATGCTCAGAATCGGAACTGCCAGATCCAGCGAAGGTTCCACATCCGGCGCGTAAAATGTCCGATGTTCCGTCGGGTGCTGATACACCTGCAACCTCACGTGCAGCACCCGTTCGATGTCCGCCACCGACCCGCTCACATCCACCAAAAGGCGGTTGGAATGCTCCGCGGTCACCGTCAGGCCGTTGGCTTTGGCAAAAGCGATCACCGCCTGATAGTCCTGTTCCGTCGGACCAAATTGTGCGGTGAATTGTTTGGGTGTCAGATAATGGTGGTAGTTGGGGCTGGATGGATCGTAGATTTGCTGAAGCAGATGGTTCAACGCCTCCTGGTTGCGCAAGGGCAGGCCAATGGCCAGATTCAAGCGCTGCGAACCGGTCATCGGCCCGAGGGGCTGCAAGTGCGCCGCGGCGGCAGGCATGTGAACGCGCACCACCTGCCGCCCGGCCGCGCAGACAGGCCGGGTAAATATTGTTACCGTCACCAGGGAAATAACTGCCAAGGATGCATTGATGGTCTTGCGCCGTTCCCTCCGCCGCCAATGCGGCCAGTGAAGCTTTTTCATAGGTGAACTTCTGACTAATCCGACCGTTTGATTCTCCCCCAAACGCCCACAATTAAGGTTACTTTAAATGCGTGGAAGAATATCTTTTATGTTATAAGATAACTTATTGATAGTCAAGCAACGTTTTGGTTAACGAACGACATTCAGGTCCTCAAATCGCCCGACAACGTCGTGACTTTTGCGAGGCTCTTCTGATACCGGAAAATGCGTGCGGCCGGTCTGACCTGAGCGCAGCCGGAAAATGTTTTGCGCAAAAGGACATTTTAATTCGTGTCCACACGCCGGAATTCAAGTTCCAAGTTCTCACTGCCACTGGGCCTGCTTTGCGTCACCTGGCCGAACGTCGACGTGGGACAATTTTGGCGGGTCTCTATTTTCAATCCCGCAAATACCCTGCGGAGATCCGACGCACCCGCCCTGAATTTATAATCCCGTCGGATGATCAAGGAACGTCCATGGGACACGGAATTTTTTGGACAAATGCGCCGCCAGCGCTTTCACGCCGAACGTCTCCGTCGCGTAATGGCCGCCGTAGAGAACGTTGAGGCCGAGTTCTTCCGCCAGTGCGTAAGTCCAATGCCGCCCTTCGCCGGTGATGAAAGTGTCCACACCTTCCTCAGCCGCCTTTTGCAAAAAATCACCCGCACCGCCGGTGATGACGCCAATGCGTTCACACCTGTTGCGTCCGCCGGGAATGATAAGTACTTTTTCGCCAGTTGCGCGTTGCACACGGGAAACCAGAACGGAACGCGAAACTCCGGCCCGTGATTGAAGACCGTAATATTGCCCTTCCTTCAACAAAAATGGCCGGAGATTTTTCAGGCCGAGGGCGGCGCAAAGAATCACGTTGTTGCCTAGGTTCGGATGAAAATCCAGCGGCAGGTGTGAACTGTAAACAGCCAGATTGTTTTCAACGAGCAGCCGGAACAGCTCGTAATTTGTCCCGGTCCACGGTTGGCGCACATTCCAGAACAAACCGTGATGCACGATCAGCAAATCCGCCCTGGCGGCAACGGCGAGTTTAACCGTGGCCGGGCTCGCGTCCACCGCGGCGGCAATCCTGCGAACCGTGCCATGATTTTCCACCTGCAAACCGTTGGCCGCACCGTCATAATCGCCAACTTCCTTGGTGCGCAGAATTTTGTCACAGTGGGCGACGACAGCGGCAAGCAAGGCCTTTGACATGGCGCGATGGAAACACTTTTTGGAGAGATTGCAAAGCGGGAAGGTGCTGAAAAACCTGAACCGCTTCTTGAATTCTCCGCGCCGGATTTTATAGTGCTCCCCATCGTTTATGATCAAAACCCTCGCTCACATTTGCATCTTTGCAAAAGATTTGAACCGCAGTCTGGATTTTTACTGTGGAGTGCTGGGATTGCAACGGCACTTTGATTTCTTCAAGGATGGCGCACTGTTCGGATTTTACCTCCAGGTCAGCCCCGGCCATTTCATCGAAATTTTCCAGGCCGATCCGAACGCGGAAATCCGCAACCAGCGGATCCACCATTTTTGCCTGGAAGTGGAAGACATTGACGCGATGCGCGATGCGTTGATCAAACATGGCTTGGCGGTGACGCCTAAAAAACTGGGCTGCGACCGGACGTGGCAATTCTGGTGCCAGGACCCCGACGGAACGGATTTGGAGTTTCAACAATACACGGCCGAAAGCTCGCAGCTCATCCGCAAAAATTGCGTTGTGGACTGGTAGCTTGAAATCGGCATTCACCCATTTTTTCTGTTTCAAAATTTTTTCATTCCGCGTATTGAATTCCCCGTACAGCGTTCTATAGTTCGCATGGATTCATGAGATGAGCAATTCAACCGATGCCGGCTCGCCGTGGAGCATCGACGCGGCGCGCGCGCTATACAACATCCGCCGCTGGGGCGCGAAGTATTTCGACATTAACGAAGCCGGGCACGTCGTGGCGCGCCCGCTGCAGGACGCCGGCGTGGCGGTGGATTTGACGGACGTGATCGAAGAAGCCAAGGCGCGCGGGTTGAAATTTCCGCTGCTCATCCGGTTTCAGGACATTCTGCGACACCGCGTCGAGTCGCTCAATCAGGCGTTCCGCAATGCCATTACGGAGTACAGTTATCAAGGCCGGTATCGCGGCGTGTTCCCCATCAAGGTCAACCAACTGCGCGAGGTCGTGGAGGAAATTCTCGATGCCGGCAAAGCCTACGAATTCGGCCTGGAAGTCGGCAGCAAGCCGGAGTTGTTCGCCGGGCTGGCGCTGCAAAATCAGATGGGTTGCCTGATTATTTGCAACGGCTACAAGGACGCCGAATTTGTCAAAATGGCCATGCTCGGCATCAAATTGGGCAAAACCGTCATCATGGTCGTTGAAAAACTGGAGGAATTAAGGCAGATCATTTCCATTTCCAAACAACTCGGCGTCGAACCGCTCATTGGCATCCGGGCGCGGCTGTTGAGCAAGGGCGCCGGACGCTGGTCGGAAAGCGGCGGCGAAAACGCGAAGTTCGGCCTGAGCACGGCGGAAATCCTGGAGGCGGCGGAAATGCTGAAGGCTGAAAACCTCACGCACTGCTTCAAGCTGCTGCATTTTCATATCGGCTCGCAGGTGCCGGATATTTTGACGGTGAAAAAGGCCGTTCAGGAAGCGGCGCGTTTTTATGCCAAATTACACAAGATGGGGTTCCCGATTTCGTATCTGGACGTCGGCGGCGGCCTGGGCGTGGATTACGATGGCAGCCGTTCGGCGTTCGATAGTTCGACCAATTATACCCTGCAGGAATACACCAACGACGTGGTTTATTACATCGCCGACGTGTGTGCCGCGGAAAAAGTTCCGCACCCGGACATCATCAGCGAAAGCGGGCGCGCCCTCGTCGCCCATCACAGCGTTTTGATTGTCGAAGTGTTCGGCGCCATTGAAAAAATCCGGCCGAACGGATTTTTGAAATTCGGCGACCACGAACACCCGCTGGTGCAGGAGTTGCTCGAAATCAGGCAAAACCTGCCGAAGCTCAACACGCTGGAGGCTTACCACGACGCGCTCGAACGGCGCGAGGACGCGCAACACATGTTCACGCTCGGCGTGCTGGATCTGCCCGACAAGGCCAAGATTGAAGACCTTTACTGGCAGATCAGCCGCGCCGTCGTCGAGCATTACAAGGGACAGCATTATGTGCCGGAGGAAATCCGCCTGCTGGAAGACAGCCTCGGCGATCAATATCTTTGCAACTTTTCCGTCTTCCAATCACTGCTCGATCACTGGGCCCTGGACCAGCTTTTCCCGATCATGCCGATCGCCCGGTTGAACGAGCGCCCCACGCGCGAAGGCACGCTCGTGGACATCACCTGCGATTCCGACGGACAGGTCAACAAGTTCATTGATTTTCGCGATGTGCGCGACACCCTGCCACTGCACCAGCTCAACAGCAACGGCAACGGACTGCCCGAACCCTATTATATCGGATTTTTCCTCATGGGGGCATATCAGGACATCATGGGGGACCTGCACAACCTGTTTGGCCGCGTCAACGAGGTTCATGTTTTTCTCGAACCCGACGAGCCGACCGGCTATTACATCGAGGAAATCATCGAAGGCAACACCATCATCCAATCGCTCGCGGCGGTGCAATACGACGAAAACGAGCTGAAACGCCAGATGAAGGCTCAGATGGATGACGCCATCAAGTCCGACCGCATGAAACCGTCTGAGGCCATGCGGCTGCTCGACGACTATGAACGCGGCTTGAAGGCTTACACCTACCTTTCGTTTTGACCGAAACGCAAAAACCCGAGGCTGAAATCCGAAACAAAGCCGAGCTGCTCCGTTCACTTGGGCATCTTGCCCGCGGTTTGTCCGCGTTGTTCTGGGGTTTGCCTGCGTCGCTGGTTATCTGCGTGGAGACCGCCCGGACCGATTGGCTGAAAACATTCGGCTTCATTCCCGCCCTCGCGGTCACCGCCCTCTTGATTTTCGGGCTTTGGCAAATGGGCGAATTCCAGAAGCAGGAACGTCCCTGGCGCACTGCGCTGGACCGCGCGAAGCTCCTCGGCCTCGTCAATTTCGGGCTCTGTCCCTTTCTCTACTGGCACAACCGGATGCCGCGGGAAACCTTTTTCAGCACCGCCATTTTTGTGCTCGTCTTGTCGGCCGTGCTTTTCCTTTTCAACTTGAACGTCGTCCTCAAACAACTCGGCGCCATGTTGCCGGATGAGACCCTCCGCCACGAGACTGGCCTGTTCACCGCCCTCAATCGCTGGCTGTTGGCCTTGCTTTTCGTGCTCAGCAACGCGTATGTGGCCTTGCTCCACGCGTCGCAAATGCCGCTGGAATTTGGCATCCAGATCCTCTGGCTCAACCGCCTCGGCTTGTGGCTGCTGACGTTCTTTGCCTTGTTGCCGCTGGCGATGACCATGGCGTTGATCTGGAAAACCAAGGAAACCATCCTCGACAGCGTCTTTGACGCGCAGTGAGTGAAATTTATGATTGACGATTTGCGATTTATGATTTGTCGCTGTGGATTCAAATCAGTCGGGCCATCATCAATCGTAAATCATAAATGAAAAACGCCTTGTCCGCCCTGGGCCGCCGCACCGCGCCGCCGCCCATCTCCTGGCTCATGCAAGCCGCCTTGTCGCGGCCCCAAATGATTTCACTCGCCGCCGGTTTTACGGACAGCGCCACCTTGCCTCTTAAAATTTCGCGCCAGGTGCTCAACCGGGTTTTGCGCTCATCCAAAACCGGCCAACCCGCCCTGCAATACGGCATCACCGCCGGCGAAACCAACCTCCGCCAGCTCACCGCGCGCCATTTGCAAAAATTGGATGGGAACGGGACGCCGGGCCGGCGACCTCAGATTCATTCCTGGGAACGCACCATGATCACCGGCGGTTCGCAGCAACTGCTGTACATGACCGTCGAGGCGCTCTGCGACGAAGGTGACATCGTGCTCGTCGAAGACCCGACGTATTTCGTGTTCCTGAGCATCCTGCAAAGCCGCGGTTTGCGCGCGCGGGGCGTCCGGCTCGAACGCGACGGCCTCAACCTGGCCCATCTTGAAACCGTTTTACAGCGGCTGAAGAAATCCGGCGGCCTCCGCCGCGTCAAGGCGCTTTACCTCATCAGCTATTTTCACAATCCGACCGGCGTCACGACCAGCTTCGGGAAAAAACGCGGCATTTTGAAATTGCTGAAAAAGTTCGAGGGCGCGGCGGGCCATCCGATTTACCTGATCGAAGACGCCGCGTATCGCGAACTGCGATTCAAAGGCCCCGACATCCGGTCCGCGCTCATGGCGCCCGGCGCGGCCGAACGCGTGCTTTACACCGGCACCTACAGCAAACCCTACGCACCGGGCGCGCGCGTTGGTTTCGGGATTCTGCCCGAACGGCTCTTCACGGCCGTCCAGCGCATCAAGGGCAACCATGACTTCGGCACGGCGAACCTGCTGCAGCAACTCCTCGCCGGCGAACTGGAAACCGGCCTTTACGACCGGCACGTGGCGAAAATAAGAACACGCTACGGCCAAAAGGCGCAGATAATGAAACAGGCGCTGACCAGGCATTTCCCGTCGAACGTGGAAATCTGGGAATCCGGCGGCGGACTTTATTTCTGGGCGCGCCTGCCAAAGAACATTTCCACCGGCGTGAAATCAAAGGTCTTCCGGACGGCGCTGAAAAACGACGTGCTCTACGTGCCCGGCGAACTTTGCTATGCCGACGATCCGGCGCGCCGGAAACCGGATCACGAAATGCGCCTCAGCTTCGGCAGCGCCAGCGAGGAGAACCTTCGCGAAGGCATCAAACGGCTGGGCGCAGTTTTAAGGGAAGTCCTTGGAACCTCAGAAGTGGTCTAGTCTTTGGTTGGGCCTTTAGTAGCCGCCATCGCTTCAGCGCCAGTTTTGTGGCAACCTGCGACTTGCCGCTGCCGGGACCGCCGGGGATTGTGAATACGCGGCTTCAAACGCGCCCAGTCCGGGTCTGACTCAATTTACCCCGGCGGCCAGTTCATGTGGCGTCCGCCGAGGATATGAATGTGCAGGTGGGGCACGGTTTCGCCGCCATTCTCCCCATTGTTGATGACCAGCCGGTAGCCGCCTTCGTTCAACCCCAGTTTGCCAGCCACTTCGGCGGCCGTGAGCAGGAGATGTCCGAGCAGCGGCTGGTCTTCAGCCCCGGCCTCGGCCAGACGCGGAATGGCCTTTTTGGGAATCAGCAGAACGTGCTTCGGCGCCTGGGGATTGATGTCGCGCAGCGCAAAGACCAGGTCGTCCTCGTAAATAATGGTCGCGGGAATTTCCCGCGCGATGATTTTTTCAAAAAGGGTCTTGCTCATGACGAAACTTTTGACACGGACGTCACGAATTTGCACGGATTAATTCTTTGACCGTAGCAGCGGACGTCAGTCCGCTCCAACCCGGAATAATGAGCCGACTCACGTCAGCTGCTACTTTTATTCCACCACCAGCGCGCACTCGGTGGCTTCCGGCTCGGCAATGAGACATTGGCGCAGATATTCGACGATGTGGTCCTGCAATTTTTCGCAGCGGACACTCCAGCGGCGCGCGCCGGCCAGCTGCTTGACGCAACCGCGCAAGCCGCGAAAGCGCAGCACCCGCGGCGCCTGACGAAGCCGGGCGCGGAGTTCATCGCGCAGGCGCGGAAAGAAGAAAAGTTCGAAGCCGTCGCCGGATTCGCGCGCCATCAGACCCAGGTCGGTCTCACCGGTTTCCGGTGAACGCGGTTCCATGGCGCCGGCGCGGATGGTGAAACCGAGATTGCGCAACACCTTTTCCAGGGCGCCGGCAAACTCACCTACGGTGACGCTCTCCCGGCACAGGTCATTCTTGAAATAGTGAAACACCGAGGCCGCCGCGTGGCGCAGCACTTCGGGGTCGAGCCAGCCGTCGTTGCCGACGAGTTCGACGGAAATCATTTCGGCCGAGCACGGCACGCTCTCGCCGTTGGTGAGCTGGAACAGCAGGCAGTCGGACAACAGGGCAATCATTTGGCAGCCTCCAGTTTTTTGACCTCATGAACGAAATCGGTGGCTTCCTGAAACCGCCGATACACGCTGGCGAACCGCACGTAGGCAACCTCATCAATGTTCCGCAGACCGTCCATGACCGATTTGCCGATGAATTCGGCGGGCACCTCGCCTTCAAATTTGTCGGTCACGGCAGCCACGATGTGGTCGGTCAAATCCTCCATGGTTTGCGGGCTGACGGGGCGTTTCTGGCAGGCCTTCTTGATGCCCGACAGAAGTTTCTCGCGCGAAAATTCCTCATGCCGCCCATCGCGTTTTTGTACCATCAACCCTTCGCGCTCAACTTCCTCGTAAGTCGTGAAGCGGTGACCGCACTTGGTGCATTCGCGGCGGCGGCGAATCGTGGCTCCTTCGCGCGAGGCGCGCGAGTCAATGACTTTGTCTTCCTGACAGCCGCACTTGGGACAACGCATAAAGCCACTGCTAATTGTGGCTGCTTCCTTGTAGCATACAAAGCTTTGTGGTGTCAAGTGGTGTCCGGGGAGGAGATGCCAAAAGTTATTCACACGAAACCGCGCTTGCGTTCAGGCTTTTTTTGATTATGCTTAGCGACTCTTTTTGGCGAAACGGCAGTAACACGATATTTTTTGAACGATTGATTTTATGGCAACAGCGAACGATCTCCGCCGCGGCATGGCGATTAATTACAACGGCGACATTTGCGTGGTGCTGGATATGCAGCACCGCACACCGGGCAACTTGCGTGCGTTCGTCCAGGCAACCCTCCGCAGCATCCGCACCGGCAAATCGTCCGACGTGCGGTTCAGTTCCACCGAGCGCATCGACCCCGTGCCGATGATCACCAAGCGGATGGAATACAGTTACAAGGACGGCGCCGATTACGTTTTCACCGACCCGGAATCCTATGAAACGGTCACGCTCGCAGCGGAACTGGTCGGCGACACAAAAAATTACCTCGTGGAGAACGGCCAGATAACGGTGACGTTTGTCGAGGAGAAAGCCGTCTCCATTGAACTGCCGTCGAGCGTGGTGTTGACGGTGTCGGACGCGCCGGAAGGCATCCGGGGCGACTCGTCAAACAACGTCCAGAAACCCATCACCCTGGAAACCGGCATCACGGTCCAGGCGCCGTTGTTCATCAAGACCGGGGAAAAGATCAAAGTGGACACTCGCACCGGCAAATATATGGAACGCGCGTGACGGAAATGGATTGAGGGATTGCCGGGTTATTGGATAAACGGGGCAATTCCCGCTGCAATTCAGCAACTCATCAATCCCATCATCCTCCGATCCTTCTCCCCATTTGCCGGCGCGGGCTTTTATTTTGCCGTGGGAATTGCTTTTCAAGGCGTCTGGCTTTGGTTATTTCTGTGCCGACACGTATGCCGGAGCAAGCGAAAGGAGAAATGGTATTTCGCGGCATTGCCGTTTCCGCCGGCATTTGCCGCGGCAAAATCCTCATCCTCCACCGTGCCCGCCATATCATCGCCCGGCGCGGACTGGCCGACCACGAGCTCAATGAAGAGGTTGGCCGTTTTGAAAAGGCCCTGGTCCAGACCCGCCAGCAAATTCTGGAAATCCAGGACAAGGTGTTGAAAACCCTCAGCGCGAAGGAAGCGGACATTTTTGAAGCGCACCTGCTGATGCTGGAAGACCGGGTGTTGGTGGACGAAGTCATCCGGATAATTCGGGATCAAAAGGTCAACGCCGACTTTGCCTTTCACACCGTGGCGGAACGTTACGTCACGGCGTTGGTTGGGGCGAACGACGAGTATCTTCGTGAACGGGCCAACGACATGCGCGACCTGGCGGCGCGGGTGCTGGATAACCTGCTCGAGGTTGAAGACAAATTCGACCTGCGCCACCTCGCCGAACCGTGCCTTCTGGTCAGCCACGACCTGAGTCCGTCCACCACCGCGCAACTGGACAAGAAATTCGTGCTGGGCTTCGCCACCGACATTGGCGGGCAAACCTCGCATACCGCCATCATGGCCCGTTCGCTGGGGATTCCCGCCGTCGTCGGCCTCCAAACCGTCAGCCAGGAACTGGAAAGTGGAGATTATGCCTTGCTGGACGGCTACAACGGCACGGTCGTCGTCAATCCAACCGACCAAACGCTGTTTGAGTACGGCCAACTGGCCAAAATCAAGGCTTCGCTGGAAGAGAAACTGCGCGAAATCCAGCAACAACCCGCCGTCACTCTCGACGGCAAATTCATCCATCTTTCGGCCAATATCGAAGACCAGAATGACATCGAATCGGTGGTGGCCCACGGCGCCGAGGGCGTTGGGTTGTTTCGCACGGAATATCTGTTCATCAACCATGAAAGCCTGCCGACCGAGGAGGAGCAATACCAGTCCTATCGCAAGGTCGCCTCGGCGTTGAAACCGAATCCGGTCATCATTCGCACGCTCGATCTGGGCGGCGACAAATTCGTCTCGCACCTGCAACTCGCCAAGGAAGTCAATCCCTTCCTGGGCTGGCGCGCCATCCGGTTTTGTCTCGCGCAGCCCGAACTGTTCCGCGCCCAGCTCCGCGCCATTTTGCGCGCCAGCGCCGAGGGCAACGTGAAAATGATGTACCCGATGATTTCCGGCCTCGAGGAATTGAATCAGGCCAATGCGCTGCTGGAAAAGTGCCGCGCCGAACTGCGCACCCAAGGACTGCCGTTTGACGAGAAAATGGAAGTCGGCGCGATGATTGAAATCCCGTCCGCCGCGCTGATTGCCGACATCCTGGCCCCGCGCGTGAAATTTTTCAGCATCGGCAGCAACGACCTCATCCAATATACGCTGGCCGCCGACCGCACGAACGAGAAGGTTTCACATCTTTATGAACCGACGCATCCCGCGATCATCCGTCTCATCAAAACCACGGTGGATGCGGCGCATCGGCACGGCATCTGGGCGGGTGTTTGCGGTGAAGTCGCCGGCGACCCTGTGCTCGCACCGCTGTTGATCGGTCTGGGGGTGGATGAACTGAGCGCCGCGCCGACGGTGGTCGCCCAGGTCAAATATATCGTCCGCCGTCTTAAATTGAGCGAAGCCCAGACCCTGGCCGAATTCGCGCTTCAGTGTGAATCGCCCGTGGAAATTCATGCCCGTTGCCGGGAACTCGCCCGCCAGACGGCGCCGAGCCTTTTTGAAAACAAATCTTGACTCGTGCATTTCACCCTCTGGCGTTCGGATTGCGGCCCGGGCGACGTTTTGAATTTACGCCCGGCCGCATCAACGGCAGGCCAGAGGACAACCCAACGGTTCCACCGGCTGTAAAATTGTGAACTTTGACCCCAATCTACATCCGCACCGCCGCTATGACCCGTTGAGCGGCGAATGGGTGCTGGTTTCACCGCACCGCACGCGACGTCCCTGGCAGGGCCGGCATGAAGACGGTGCTTCCACTGACCGCCCGGCTCACGACCCGAAGTGTTACCTCTGCCCGGGCAATCCGCGCGCGGGCGGCGCGGTGAATCCAAGCTACACGGAGCCATTCGTGTTCACCAATGACTTCGCCGCGCTGCTCCCGGAGGTGCCGCCAATGGTTGGCGCCACGGATCAATTGTTGCGATCCGAACCGGTGCGCGGCGAGTGCCGGGTTATTTGTTTCTCACCGCGCCACGACCTTACGCTGCCGGAAATGGCGGAAGCGGACCTTCGGCGCGTGGTGAATGTCTGGGCGGAGCAAATCAACCAACTGGGCGCCCGTTATCGCTGGGTGCAGATATTCGAGAACAAGGGCGAAATCATGGGCTGCTCGAATCCACACCCCCACGGCCAGATTTGGGCGGGCAATTTCCTGCCCCGGCTCGTGGCGCCGGAAGAACACACTCAAAAGTCTTACCTCGAAAAACATCAACGCCCGCTATTGCTGGATTATCTGGAAACCGAATTGCAGTCGAAAGAACGCATCATTGAATCCAATCCGCACTGGGTGATGGTGGTGCCCTATTGGGCCGTCTGGCCGTTTGAACTGCTGCTGCTGCCGCGGCGCCACGTCCGGCGCCTGCCGGAGCTGACCGACGACGAACGCCGGAGCCTGGCGGACATCCTGAAGCGGAGCCTTACGCGTTACGATAATCTGTTTGCGACGAGTTTTCCGTATTCGATGGGCTGGCACGGCGCGCCGACGGACGATGGCCATTACGAACACTGGCAGTTACACGCCCATTTTTATCCGCCGTTGCTGCGTTCCGCCTCGGTGAAGAAATTCATGGTGGGTTACGAAATGCTTGCCGAACCGCAGCGCGACCTCACGCCCGAACAGGCCGCTCAACGCCTGCGCGAGACGGCATCGGTTCATTTCAAGCAACGCCTGGCGCGTTGATTTTCACTAAAGCGTGTGCCTTGCTTTTTTTCTTTTTTTCCGGCAGCGACATATCTGGTTGACGACTCCAGCACCCGCGGCGGATAATGCTCCCCGCCATAGGGACTGATTCCAGGACATGAAAGTTATCATCTTAGCCGCCGGTTACGCCACGCGACTGTATCCGCTGACCTTGAATCAACCGAAGCCGCTGCTGGCCGTGGCCGGCAAGCCGATGATCGAACATGTCCTCGACAAGCTCGCCCCCATCGGCGGCCTTGACCGGATTTACATCGTGACCAACGCCAAATTTGCCGGTCATTTCCAGAAATGGTCGGAACAGCATCATGCCGCCAAATCGAATCTGGAATTCACCGTGGTCAATGACGGCACGACCAGCGAGGCCAATAAACTCGGCGCCATCGGCGATATTCATTACGTGCTCCAGACCCAGAATGTGCACGACGATTTGATCGTGGTGGCCGGCGACAATTTGTTCAGCGAAAAACTCGGCAATTTTGGAACATTTTGCCGCGAGAAAAACGCACCGGTGCTGGCGCTCTATGACGTGGGTGACCTGGAACAAATCAAAAAATACAGTTCTATTTGCGTGGCGGCCGACGGCCGGATCGCTTCCTTTGAGGAAAAGCCCCAGCAGCCGACGAGCACGATGGCCGGCATCGCGCTGTATTATTATCCCCAGGCAACCATCCCGCTCATCAATCAATACATCTCCGAAGACAACAACCACGATCAACCCGGCCGGCTCGTGCAGTGGCTTTACCCGCGCACGCCGGTCTATACCTGGCGGGTGCCGGGGCTGTGGTTTGACATCGGCTCGAAGGAAACGCTGGAGGAAGCCAGCCAAATCTTTGCGAAGTTGAACGCGTAAAAATCCTTTTCAAAAGAGACCGGTGTGCTACAAGCGGATGGCAGCCGATGGATTTTTTTGACCAGGAAACTCACGCCCAAAGACGAACCCGCCTGCTTTTGTGCCTGTTCGGCCTGGCGGTGCTCGCTTTTCTGGTTCTGACCTATCTGATTCTGGCCATCCCCATTCTCTTCTTCTCCAAAACGTCAACACCCTTCACCGGGGTTTTTCAATGGATTTGGGATCCGCGCCTGGCTTGCCGGGTTGCCCTCGTCACCTTGTTTTCCATTACCCTCGGTTGCCTCTACAAGCTGCGCCTGCTCGCCGGCGGCGGCGCGGCGGTGGCGGAACTGCTCGGCGGACGGCTCATTGAAAACAACCCGGCCAATGCCGACGAAAAAAGATTACGGGATGTCGTGGAGGAAATGGCGGTGGCCTCGGGCTTGTCCGTTCCCGCCGTTTATGTGCTCGACAACGAACGCGGCATCAATGCCTTCGCCGCCGGCCGCACCCGCGAGGAGGTGGCCATCGGCGTCACCTTCGGCGCCCTGAAACTGTTGGATCGCGACGAAGTGCAGGGCATCGTGGCGCACGAGTTCAGCCACGTTCTCAACGGGGACATGCAGCTCAACATGCGGTTAATGGTGCTGGCGCACGGGCTTTGCTGGCCGACCATCGTTGGCCGGGTTTTGGTGCGCGGAACGACGCGCGCGCCGGAAATCGGCGAATCCATCTTTGACGAAGGCACTTCGCCGGTTTTTCTGCCGACCGCGCCGCTGGGCGTGCTGTTTTTAACCATTGGCAGCATCAGCGCACCCCTCGTGCGACTGCTCAAAAGCTTGATTTGCCGCGAACGTGAATGGCTGGCCGATGCGGCGGCGGTGCAGTTCACCCGTAATCCGGCGGGCATCGCCGACGCGCTCAAGAAAATCGGCGGCTTGTACAAACAAGGCCGGCTCGACACACCCTTCGCCGAAACCGCCAGCCATCTGTATTTCGTCAATTCGGCCTGCGACCCGTGGCTCAATTTTCTGTCCACGCACCCGCCCCTGGCAAAGCGCATATTGGCCATTGACCCGGCGTTCGACGGCCAGTATTCACACATTCAATCCCTGCCACGGCCAGCGGATGATTTTTCGCAGGAAGCCAAATACGACCGTTTGTACGAGGAAACCCTCCGCCGCGAACGCGAAGAGGCCAAAGAACGCGGTGAATTGGAATAAGCCTCACTTCGCCCGGTAAACGTGTAGTTTGTCGATCACGTAGAGCCGACGTGAGGAGGCTCAAATTTTCTGCTTTTGATCAGAGCCTCGTCACCTCGGCTGCTACAATCACTTGGCCGTTACGACGACGTAATTTTTTTTGCCTTTGCGGAGGAGGATGTGTTTGCCAAAAAGCAGATCGTTTGAAGTCACGACGCGCGCGGCGCCGGCCTCACGGACGTTGTTCACATTCACACCGCCGCCTTCGATATCTTTCCGCGCCTGGCCTTTCGAGGAACATAAACCGGCGTGAACCAGGAGTTCGACCAGCGGCAAACCCGCCCCGCCCAGTTTGGATTTCTCAATTTCCTTCGTTGGCGCTTCGCCGACGATTTCGTTGAACGTGGTCTCGGCAACACCCTTCAGTTCACCGCCGAACAAAATCTCACTGGCGCGGGTGGTCTCGGCAGTTGCGTTTTCACCATGAATTAAATCCGTTGCCGCCTTCGCCAAAGCCTTATGGGCTTCGCGCGCGCCCGGATTTTCCGCGTGCTTCTTTTCCAGCGTTTCAATTCCGTCCTTTGATAAAAACGTGAAGTATTTCAGGTAGCGGAGAACGTCGCGATCGTCGGTGTTGACCCAGAATTGGTAAAATTTATAAACACTGGTGCGTTTCGGATCGAGCCAGACGGCGCCGGCTTCCGTCTTGCCGAATTTGGTGCCGTCGGCGTTGGTAATGAGCGGCAACGTCAGACCGTAAGCGGTTTTACCCAGCTTTTTCCGGATGAGATCAATGCCGGCAGTGATGTTGCCCCATTGATCGCTGCCGCCGATCTGCAATTCGCAGCCAGATTGCTCGTGAAGCTTCAGGAAATCGAAGGCTTGCAACAACATGTAGCTGAATTCGGTGTAGCTGATGCCCACCTCGCGGTCTTCCATCCGGGCGCGGACGCTTTCTTTGGCAACCATCTGGTTGACTGAAAAATGTTTTCCGACGTCGCGCAGGAAATCGAGGAACGAAACATTCGCCGTCCACGAAGCATTGTCCACCAGCCGGGCCGGATTGGTTTTGGTTTCAAAATCGAGCAACCGCTTGAGTTGTTCCTTTACGCTGGCGATGTTGCGTTCCAGAACCTCTTTCGTAAGCAACTGCCGCTCCTGGGTCTTGCCGCTGGGATCACCAATGGAGCCGGTCGCCCCACCGGCCACGGCAATGGGATGATGGCCGAGCAACTGGAACCGCCGCAGCGCCAGCAACGGCACCAGATTGCCAACATGCAGGCTGTCCGCGGTCGGGTCAAAACCGCAGTAAAGCGTGATGGGCGTGGAAACTTTTTTCGCGAGTTCCGGCGCGTCGGTGCAATCGGCCAGGAGTCCCCGCCATTTCAATTCTTCCAGAATGCTCACGCCGGCAGATTAAATTGCCGATTCCCGATTGCCAATGGCCAATTCGATGGCCGGCGCCGGAGTTCAAGCTTTAGCTTGTTCCAGGCACGCTCAAGCGTGAACTCCAACGAACTTTGGACTTTGGACTTCGGGCGGTGGACTTTAATCTCCGCCGATGTCACAAATGCTCAAGTCATCCGGCGCGATGGCCGCCGCCACGCTCTCGAGCCGCCTGCTCGGCATGGTGCGCGAAATGGTCTATGCGCGGTTCATGGGCGACGGCTGGGTGGCCGGCGCGTTTCAGTTCGCGTTTACGATCCCCAACCTGTTCCGCCGCCTGCTCGGCGAAGGCGCGCTGACGGCGGCGTTCATTCCCATTTTCAAGGAAAAGGAAAAAACACATGGTGAAATCGAGATGTGGCGCGCGGCCAACGCGGTGATTTCCGGCCTGATCATCGCCGCGAGTGTGGTGGTGGCGCTGGTGTTGCTCGGCCTTTCCGCGACGCTGGCGGTGCATCAATTCAATGCTGAAACCGGGCTGATGCTGCGGCTGTTGCGCGTGATGTTCCCGTACATGTTACTGGTCTGCGTCGCGGCGGCGTTCATGGGCATGCTCAACGCCCGCGGCCATTTTTTCATCCCGGCCATGGGCGCCACGATGCTCAATATCGTGATGATCGCGTCCGTGCTCTGGTTCGCGCCCAAGCTGGGATTGGCGTATCCGAAGGGAGAACGACTGCCGCACCAGATTTTCGCGCTGGCGATGGGCGTGCTGGCGGCGGGCGTGGCCCAGGCCGCGTTTCAATTGCCGACCTTGTGGCTGGATGGATTTCGTTACCGCTGGGTTTCGCCGTGGCGCGATGAAACGGTGCGCCGCGTGATTTTCCGGATGATTCCCGGCACGATTGGCGTGGCGGCGTTTCAAATCAACGTGACCCTGGTGCTGGCCATCGCGTTCTGGGTTGACCCGCAAATCGTCGCCTCCTTCAACTACGCGGTGCGTTTGATGGAACTGCCGCAGGGCATGTTCGGCATTTCGCTGGCGACTTATCTGCTGCCGACGCTTTCCGGACTGGCGGCGGAAAAGAATTATACCGGATTCCGCGTCACGCTGCGGCAGGGCGTTGGCACGCTGATTTTTCTGAATCTCATCGCGGCCATCCTGTTGGTGGTGCTGGCCGAACCGATTGTCCGCTTGATTTTTCAGCATGGCCGGTTCAACGCCGATTCCACCAACCGTGCCTCGCTGGCACTGATGTGCCTCGCGCCGGGGCTGGTGGCGTTTTCCACCGTCAACATCCTGGCGCGCGCCTTTTACGCGCTCGGTGACACGCAAACGCCGATGAAAATCAGCATCGCGTGCCTCGCGGTCAATCTCATCCTGGCCATCGCGCTGGTCGAGCCACTCCGGCAGGGCGGCCTCGGACTCGCGAACACGGCGACTTCCATCTGCAACGTCAGCCTGCTGCTCTACTGGCTGCGCCGGAAACTTGCCAGACTGGAAATGGAGCCGCTGCAAGCGACTTTTTTGCCGCTGGCCATTGCCGGCACGCTGGCCGGATTGGTAGCGTGGTTCGGCTGGCAATTTTGGGAAGGTTCGCTTGGCCACAGCACGGTCGCGCTGCAGATCGGCGAGGTGTTTGTGCCGGCGGGAAGCGCCGGCCTGGTTTACTGGCTGATCGCATTGGCATTTAAAATTCCGGCGGCGAAGGAAATGATCGAGTTTGCGTTGGTAAAGTTTAAACGGTAGGGGGCGCAGCCTGCTCGCGATTGATCGGAGTCCTCGGCCCGCCGGACCGGGAGTTTCAGAAGAAACGGCGCACACGGAGTGACCCGCCCTGCCATCAGATTTCCACCACCGCCGTCCAGCAGGTTTCCCCAAACCTCGCCTTGAATGTTTCCGCCAGCGTTTGACCGGCGGAAACGTTTTCGACGATGGCGAACGTGGTCGAGCCGCTGCCGGACATGAGCGCGGCCAGCGCGCCCTGCGCACGGAGAAATTCCTGAAACAGCGCAAGCACCGGATATTTTTCGAGCACAGGCGCCTCGAGCGAGTTGTAAAAGCCGTCCGCGACGGCGGGCCAATGATCGGTTTGAAGACTCGAAATCAATTCCCGGGCGCGCCCCGGCCGGCCAGGCCAGGCGGCGGGCAACCGCGCCAGCGCCTGATAAGCCCAGGCGGGGGAAACCCCGAAGC
>JAJXYT010000178.1 GCA_021780375.1 bacterium
ATAGAATCCTGGTCAACGACGCGCCATCCACCACCGCCCTTTTGCGAACCCCAAAGGACCACGTGATCTGAGAACAGCTTGTCAAGGAAGGTCACGACATTCCCGGCGATGATCTTCTCTTTCACTGCCAAGGGAAGGTCATCGTAGTTTGAAAAATGGCCGTGCGTGAAATGGCCCGCCACTAAAGTTATCTCGTCCCCGTCGTCATAGATCTGGATGTCACCGACTTCCGGATGCATTGCAGGAAAGATGGCACAAGGCTCTGGTGGAATACCGCTCTTCAGACCACGTCCAGGGAAACGCCCTTGCCGGATGGGAATGAGAGAGTCGCAGATCATCAGCTAACAGATAAGGGATGGCTGTTTAGACAGCTTATCCTGTTTCACGGAACCGACCATATTTCCGTGTTGGTAGATTGTCCAACGTTTCCTGCAATTCCTCCAATCGTTTGCCGGCGGTTTCCTTGCCGGTCAGCCATAATGCCGCCGCCGCCAGCAACAACGGCGCGGCCAGCGACAGGGCAGGGATGGTCAGGCCGGGAAAAGCCGTCAGGATGAGAGCGATGGCGGAAGGCCCAACCACGCCGCCGATTTTGCTGCTGCTGGCCGTTAAGCCGCCGCCGCTCGCGCGAAGTTTTGTGGGGTACAATTCGGTGCTGTACGGCAATAACATGGCGATCATGCCGCCCAGGCCGATCAGCAACGCCACCGTCAACAGGCTGAATAATGTCTGACTGTCATCCGGTTTGAACGTGGCAAAACCCGCGAGTGTGGCCGCGGTTCCGATGGCGAAGAACACCATTGTTCGTTTGCTGCTCCAGAAACCGTAAAGCCAGGCCACCAGGACACATCCCGGCATGGCAAACAACGCCGACTTGGCCAGTAATTGATAGGCGATTTTGTCATTCAGGTGCAGGTAATCGCGCAGGATGCTCGGCAGCCAGGTCAGAAAACCCCAGTTCACCAGTCCCCAGGCCACGCCATAAAAACAAACCGTCAGCGTAAGCGTCAGGTACGGCTTGCGGAACAATTGTTTGAATTCGACGGCCTGGCTCGCGGTTTCGCGTGGCGCGGTGGCCGAAGCCGGAACCAGTTTGATGCCGAAGCGGGCGAGACTGTGTTGCGCCTCCGCAACCCGGCCATCGTGCAGCAGGAAGCGCGGCGATTCGGGAATGAAGCGGCTTAGCAGGACGACCAGCAAACCGGTGGGCAAATTGAGCAGCCACAGGACGCGCCAACTGAAGATCGGTTCCAGCCACGCCGCGGCGGCGCTGGCCGCGAGATAACCGCCCGCGCTGCCCAGGCCGCCGAGCAGCACCGATAGCCAGCCGCGATGTCGCGCCGGCGTCATTTCCGCGAGCAACGCGAATACGATGGGCAGCAAACCACCCGCCGACAGCCCCATGAAAAAGCACATGCACAGGTTCCACTCGAACGTCGGCATGGTGCCGCAAATGCACGTGCTGATGAACATCAAGGCGGCCAGCAGAATCGAACCCCGGCGACCGAAGCGATCCGCCAGGATGCCCCAAAGCACGGAACCGGCGGTTGTGCCGAGCATGGCGGACAAGGCCAGCAGCGAAGCGGTAGCGGGAGTGATGCCGTATTCGCGCTGCATTCCGGGCAGAACAAAGCCAATCGTAGCCGGCTTCATCACGTCCACCACCAGGGCCAGGCCGAGGACGACGACCAATTGCCAGTGCGCCCGGCTCAACCGCGCGTTGTCCAAAGTGTGGAACTGATACGCACCGCTCAGATTGATTGCCTTTTCATTCCGGACGGGGAACAGACCGTAAGCCGACATGGCGATGCCGGTGACAATGAAGCCCATGCCGCACAGCATCAGTTTGGACATCGGCATGCAACTCATCATGTAATGCATGTCCCGCGCGGCAACGAAATCGGGAAGATGGAAGGAGACACCAGTGACGATGAAGACCGTGCCCAACCAGAACGCGAGCCGATGATAAATCGTGGCGTGCCCTTCCAGTTTCATGAGGCGCGGAGTTTAGGAAGGCCGGCTAATGAATGCAAACAGAGTTTCTCAACAGACATTTTTAACCGCGGATGACGCCGGTTGCGCTGACTGAAAAGGCATGGTCTTGAAGAAAACCGGGCTTTTACACTGACAGCTGCCGGTGGGGCGAGCGTCCTCGCGAGCCGGACCCGGCGCGCCAGAGCGAAGCGGCGGCGGCTCGTCCGGAGCCTCGCCCCACCGACTCATCCCGGTTTCAGTTGTTGCTCAGCCTTTTTAATGTCCTCGATGGTGCCGGTTTGGAACCAGCGGCCCTGGTGCGGCAGGCAGAAGAGACGGTTTTGCGCCAGCGCCCGGTGCCAGAGGATTTTGATGGAGAATTTTCCGTCGGGCGCGTCGTGCAGAACGCGCGGATGAAAAATGCCGAGGCCGGCCATGATGTACGGCGCTGCCGCTGAATTCCATTCGAGGGTGTTTTCGTGTTTCACGAAGAGATGGTCTTCGCCTTTGTCATAGCCAACGGCTTTGGACCTGGATTGTGCCAGCAGCAGAAAATCCATTTTCGCGTCGTCCCAATGGCGCGCCAGTCGGTCCAGTGCACTTTCACCTTCGTCCGTCCAGATGATATCGCTGTTAATGACAAAAATGGGTTCGTTGCCCAGCAATGGCAAGGCCTTTTTCAGTCCGCCGCCGGTTTCGAGCGGTTCGGCTTCCTCGGACAATTTGACCGCCGGTCTTTTGCACCCGGCCAGCCAGGCGGTCAGTGGCTCCTTGAGATGCGAGACATTGATGATGACTTCTTCGATGCCATAAGCCTGCAACTGGTCGAGCGCGTATCGGATCATTGGCTTGCCGGCAACGGGCACCAGCGGCTTGGGCAGCCGGTCGGTCAGGGGTTTCAGCCGCGTGCCGTAACCGGCGGCCAGGACCATCGCCGTTTTAACTTTGCCGCGCATATTGGTCAAACCAGCGTTTCACGCCGGCCAGCACGGGATGGCGCAACGCCTTCTGCAACAGCCGCTCCACGCGCGGGGAATGATGTTGTTTGTAATCATGTTTTCCCTCGCACCGGCTCAACCGTTCGAAGATGGCCAGCACCCGCGTGTGTCGCAATGCCGCCAGAATGGCCAGGGAAGTTTCAAAATGGTTCCGGTCCAGCGCCGGGAATTCTGCGAGATAACGCGCCGTCATTGTTTCCTGCAATCCCTCCGGCACATCGTGTCGGGCATCTTCAAGCAACGACACCAGGTCGTAGGTGATCGGGCCCCGGTACGCGTCCTGAAAATCGAGCAACCCGGCCCGCCGGACGCCGGTACGATCGGGCAGCAGCATCAGATTGGCCACGTGATAATCGCGCAAGAGCAGCGAGGCCGGCACCCGGTGCGCCACCGGCAGCACTTCGCGCCAGGCGCTGCTGAATTCTTCCCGGCCCACTTCGGAAATGCCCGGCGTGCACCAGTCCAGAAACAGTTGGATGTCTTCGAGCATTTTTTCCGGGTGATACGCGCGCAGGCCGTCGGGAATGGCCTGGGGATGTTGATGCAAGGCAATCAAAACGTCGGTGGCCAGGGTGAAAAGCTTTTCCGGTTCCGCCCCGTCCTCCAGCAATTGTGCGAAAGTGGCGTCGCCAAAGTCCTCCAGCAACAGAAAGCCTTTTGCCTCGTCCCGGGCCAGAATCGCGGGCGCGCTGAAACCGAGCCGGAGCAGGTGTTCGTCCATCCGGAGGAAGGGCGCGACGGACGCCAGTACCCGCGCAGCGTCCATGAGAATCGCACTTTGCCCGGCTTTGCGCAGACGGAAATATTTCCGGGTCGAGGCGTCGCCGGTGAGCGGTTGGGCAACGGTGTCCCAACCGGCGGAGTCGAGAAACGCGCGGGTTTTGCCGGTCAAAGTTGTGTCAGCCACGGGTGACAGGAATTAGCATGAACGTTGCCAGGAGGCGACAAAAAAGCCCGGCCGGGCGGAGCGCCGGTTTCCGACCCAACGCGTTTGACCTCATTCCGTTTCGAGCCGGGACGGCTGCCGGCCTGCTGCCGCCGGTTCGGGCTTTTCAAACAGACCGGTTCCTGCTAAAGAAATGGCGGAACAGAAAGAACGTCATGCTCGAACTTGCGCTCGAAAAATATCCGATCTCCCTGAAGTTGCGGGACGGCACGCCGGTGACCGTGCGTCCGCTCAACAAACGGGACGAGGCCAAACTCCACAAATTTTTTCTCGCCGTGCCCGAGGAGGAACGACTGTTTATCAAACAGCCCATTTATGAGCGCAAAATGTTTCACGACTGGTGCCGCCATCCCGATTTTGAGCGCAATCTGCCGCTGTTGATGTTGCATGGCAGCAAGATCATCGGCGAAGCAACGCTGCATCAACGGGCGGGCGGCTGGAAGCGGCATATCGGGTTGATCGGTGTGTTGACGCATCCCGGTTATCGCGGGCGCGACGTGGCCAAAATCCTGGTGGAGGAACAGGTGCAAATCGCCCGGATTCTGGGGCTGCGCAAGCTGGAGGCGGAACTCAATGGGGAACGCAAGGTGGCCATCCGCGCGCTGGAAGATCTCGGTTTCACCCGGCTTATGTGCCTGGAGGATTACGTGCTCGACATGAAAGCCGTGTCACACGACCTCATCCTGATGGGCATGAACCTCAAGGTGGACGAGGAGTACGCCGGTGTCGGCGGGTGAAGGCAAATCCTTTCAATGCCCGGGAACGCAAGCTGCCGCAGGTTCTCGTGGCTGGAAGTTTATCGGGAGTTTGGATATTCAATGTCTTCCCACAAGATGGGGCACGGCCACAGACGCAAAAGCGATGAACAGCGTTAAACCCGGTGGGCCTGAGAACTGGCACGGAATATGCCTTTGATGGCGATGATGAAAATGCGTACCGGCAGGCAACGACACATACTGGTGGTGGACGACGAATCGCTCGTCCGCCAGAGCGTCCAGATCTTTCTCCAGGGCGACGGTTATGTCGTTCACGAGGCCAAAAGCGGCGCCGAGGCGCTGGCCATGTTTGAGCCCGGCAAGTTCGACATGGTTTTCACCGACTACCTGATGCCGGAGATGAGAGGCGATCAGTTGGCTGCGGCCATCAAAAAGCGCTCACCCAAACAGGCCGTCGTGATGCTCACGGCTTTTCCGGAAAAACTTCAATCCTCCGATTGCCCCCTCGGTGGGGTTGATTCCTTCATCTGCAAACCTTTTGGACTTGATACCCTGCGGTCGGCGATCGCCCGGTACGCTCCCGCTTGAAAGAAAGAAGCGCGCGCCTACGCTGGCGGGGGAACCGGAGGACCGAAGGCCGCCTTGGCTTTCGGCAGCAACATGAAAGCCAGCAGCAGCAGGGGATAGATCAGCCAAAAAATCCCGCCGACGGTTCCGCTGACCGGCCCGCCGATGGCGGCGACGGTTTCAAACGCCCGTTGTTGTCGGGCGGGTCCGAGCATGGGCTGGTCCATAAAAATGAGATTGATGAGCATCCCGCCGGCAAAAAACACGATGAGATAAATCGCGCAGGCAATGGCGGCGGTACGCGCCCAGGGCTTCATCAATAACAAACTGAAGCCCGTTGCCAGCAAGAGCGCGCAACCCAACACTCCCAGCGGAATGCAACTCTTCAGCCAGACGCCATAGTCCGGACAGGCATGGCTGAACTGGATGGCGGGATTGTTCGAATCGGCGGGCAGGCTGAGCAGGGTGATGGAGGCAATCAGCCCGATGACGCCGAGCGCGGCGAACACAAAATTCAGGATCCCGAACACAATGGCAGAAACCGGTCGTTGCATAAGTTATCGTCTTTTTTATTGAGATGGGCCAAAGCGGTTCGGCGTTCAAAATCGGACCAACCGGCCGCAAAGAACCAAGTGTCCAAAGGTGGGGCGGGCGCCTGTCGCGCCGTACCCAAGCCAAGGCGGATAATTGCGAGCCGTTCCTTCAACCTGCAATTTCCAACCCTCGACTCCTGTTTAACGGCAGATGGCGCGGATCTGTTCGGGGTGAGATGTTTCTTCACCCATCGGCCCGTGAATAACCTGGTTGCGTCCGGATGAAATACGCAAACAAGGACCTGATGCTTTCGTGGATTCCGCGCCTTTCTCGGTTAAATCGCCAATCTGCCGTCTTCCAACTTCGAACTTCAGCTTCCGCTCAATTCCTGTTCAGCCTGGAACCAATGTTCCTGGTCACGCCCCGGTTCCTTGCCGGTCGCGAGCCAGATTTCATAGGCCTTCAGACTGATGTCCTCTTTGGAGGGCGCTGCTTTAACCTGCTTTGGCGGATTGTGCAAAAAAGAGAGAGCCGTTGCCGCTGCTGTTGGTTTCGCCTGTCCCGGTTGGGACGAACCCGAGAACCGAGTCCTGCTGATGTTTGTTGTCATAATTTATGTTCTTTCTGGACCTACCATGGTCTGTTCCGGGCCGCTGATGCGGCTCGGGCCTTGCAGTGCAGGGAATAAGAGGAGAGGGAAAACCCCCAAACAAGGGGCAGTCAGACACCTGGTAAACGGTGCTCCGTCAGCAATTCGACCTTACACCCGGACCCGGGGGGCACAAGCTATATCGGAATAAATCGCGTGTCCCGCATTGGGCCATCGTTTCATGCCATCCGTCACGCGAGGCAATGCCTCTTACGCGACCAACTTCCACTTGCCGTGTCCTGATGTAATCAAGACGGGATTGCGCTGATAAATGGTCAATTTTGGGGCAAACGCGGCCCGGTAGAAGGCATCGCCGCCGACCCGACCTGTCTGGACATCACCGTGCCGCCCGGCAAACGCAAGCGGCTGCGCGTCGAGAAATCGAGCCATGCCTTCGCCTGCGTCTTTGCCGGGAGCGGCAAATTCTGCAACGCGTCCGCCCCGCTGGCGGTGCCGACCGAAAGTCCGGGCTGGGCCGACATCACGCCGCCCACGGAAGCGGACAACCGTTCGCTCGTGCTGTTCGACACCGGCGACGACGTGGAAGTCCAGGCCGGGGAAGATGGCATCCGGTTCCTGCTGGTGTCCGGCAAGCCGCTCCAGGAACCGGTGGCCTGGTATGGACCCATCGTGATGAACACGCAGGAACAACTTCAGCAAGCCTTCGAGGAACTGCAGAAAGGGACCTTTCTGAAAAAGACCTGACCCGGCGAACGAGCGTGAATTGATTACCCGCGAATTACGCTGATAAGCGCCGATGAATTCTGCTTTTCTTGTCGCACCGCGGCCAGACGAAGGCTGATACCCGCCGCGAGCGGTTTCGATTTGGATGTTCGGCGCTGAATGTTGCATGTTCGATGTTCGCCAATCCCGGGCGGGTTTCCTCTGGCCGCCGGTTGTTGCAGGCTGCAAAATCGCGTCAGGTTGCGCCGGGGCGTTCCGCGCCGGCGGCCTTTTCACTTTCCAAAAGAGCGTTTGCGCCGTAAGGGTAAGGTATGAAAGGGCGTCTGGCCGTTCTGCTGGTTGTGACGCTGATGTCCGCCCCCGCCCGGGCCGGTGACTTTGAATTCGCGGTGATCGGCGACACCCGCCCGCGATTTGAGAGCGAGAGCTTCCGTCCGTTCGAAAGTTTGATCACGAAGATCAACGAACTGGAGCCGGCCCTGGTCATCAACCTGGGCGACCTGATTTACGGTTACGGCACCACCTCCAAGGAAAAGCAGTGGGACAAGTATCAGGCCGTCATCCAGGCCATCCAGGTTCCCTGCCACCAGCTTCCCGGAAACCACGACACACATTCCAAAGAGGCCCGGAAAATTTACGGGGAACGCTTCGGCAAATTCTACCAGTCCTTCGATTACGGCGAGTGCCACTTCGTGCTGCTGGACAACACCGAGCAGGAACGCTGGGGTTACCTGGGCCCGGCGCAGCTTGCGTGGCTCCGGAATGATCTCAAGACAAACTGCGCTCCTTCGGTCTTCGTCTTTCTCCATTTTCCCGTGTGGGACCCGGAGCGGGTCACGCCGGAGTACTATGAGTTCTGGGCCAATACCCTCCATCCACTCTTCCGGGAATCCCGGGTCCGGGCGGTGTTCGCCGGCCATTACCACGCTTATGGCCCCACCCGGGAATTCGACGGCATCCGCTATTTCATCACCGGCGGCGGCGGCGCCGAGTTGCGGCCCGAATACAAAAAATCCGGCGGCGAGTACCACTTCATGATGGTCCACGTCACGGGCGACAAATTTGATGTTCGTGTGGTCACCGGACACGGGGAGTTGACGGACCCCGAGGCGGACGTGATGGGCGGTCTGCAGTTTGCCGACCGGAACGTTTCCCGGATTGGCATCCCACGCGCGGCACGGGAGCTGACAACCGGCGTGCCGTTGACGGTCTCCGTGGACAATCCCTACCCGGAGGCCCTGACCGGCCAGGCCGAATGGGTCGTGGACGCCAGTGCGTTCTCGGTCCGACCGCAGCGCGTCTTGCTTCAGATTCCGGCCGGGAAAACGGGTCAATATCATTTCAAGTTGAAGGCGCTTCAGGACACGGTTGCACTTCAGTCCCTTCCCCGGCTGGAATTCAACGTGGCCTCCGGAGGCACACGTCATCAGTTCCGCCGTGAGGTCCGTTTTCTTCAGGAGCTGAACACCCCCTGGCGGGAGGCGGCGCCCGTGCTGGACGGGCGACTGGCGGACTGGTCCGGCGTTCCCGCATTAAAGCTGGATGAAGGTCCGGCGCCGGGGGCGGAATTGCGAAGCGGTTACGATGCGCAGAACCTGTATCTGGCCCTCACCGTTCCTGCCTTTGAAACTGCCGAAGCGAAGGAATTGGGATTCAGTGACGAGGTGCAAATCGGGATGGCCCGCCGCTTGAGTGACACCGATTTCGGCAGCGACCGGCTTCGGCTGGGATTCAACTCCGGCACACCGGAAGCCGTGGACCGAACGCCGGGGCCAAAGACCGGGGCGGTGTTGCGGGGCGCGAAGAGTGTCTGTCGGACCGACGGCCATCAGACCACCTACGAGATGGCCATCCCGCTCCGGCTGCTCAAAAATCTCAAGGCCGGCGCCGGCAGCCGTTTGATGCTCGACCTGTCGTTTCCGGTGCCGGACGACGGCGTCGGGGCCAAAGAACCCACCGACCCCGGCGTCAACACGCTTTCCTACCGGATACGGTACGGCAGTGATTCGCTGGTGCCCGTCCATTTCGTCGAGTTGAACCTGAAACGTCAGCGATAATCAGCCGCAAAAGTTTTAACCTCAAAAACCGCCAGCCACGCGAAATTTGTTTTCGACAGAAGGAAACCAAGGGAACAAAGATTAAATCAAAGACGATATAACCGCAAAGGGCACAAAGAACTCAGAGAATTTAACCGCGGATGACGCGGATGAACGCAGGTTTTATTTCGTCACCAGGAACGCAAGGATTATTTTTGCAGAACGGAGCAAAGGCAACAAAGACGACAATACGTGGCGGGTGACACCTGACGCGTGACAAGCCCGGACCGCGTGGCGCCGCTTTGCGCGGAGTGCCTTGGCTTCCGTTGGTTGCTCTCCGAATAATTCTGGCCCGCGCCCGTGGATGGATGCAATATCGGCCCATCCGCCGATGAACCGACCCGCATCATTCTAAACCATGAGAAATGGAATCATGCTTTTGTTTTGGCTGTTGGCGGTCCCGGCCCTGGGCGCGCGGGAATTTCAGGTGGCAGTCACGGGAGATGATCACAACGACGGAACCGCGGCCCGGCCTTTCCGGACCATCTCCGCCGCCGCCCGGGTCGCCCAACCGGGCGATGTCATCACGGTGCACGCCGGCGTTTATCGCGAACGCATCAGCCCGCCGCGCGGAGGCGCGTCCGACCGGAAACGGATCGTCTATCGGGCCGCGCCCGGCGAGCGGGTCGAGATCAAAGGGTCGGAGGTGGTCACCAACTGGGTGAAAGTCGGGAACGACGCCTGGCAGGTGACGTTGCCGGATTCCTTCTTCGGCAGTTTCAATCCGTACCGCGATCTCATCCATGGCGATTGGTTCGAAGCCCTGGGGCGGGAACATCACACCGGTGCGGTCTATTTGAACGGCCACTGGCTGACGGAAGCGGCCACCCTGGATGAAGTGTTGGCCCCGATGACGGCCCACGCGCTCTGGTTCGGCCGCGTGGACCAGCAGAACACCACGATCTGGGCGCAGTTCAAAGGGGTCAACCCGAACAAACAATTGGTGGAAATCAACGTGCGGCAGACCGTGTTCTATCCGGAGCGGACGGGCATCAATTACCTCACCGTGCGGGGCTTCATCCTGGAAGATGCGGCCACTCCCTGGGCGCCGCCCACCGCCGAGCAGATCGGTGTGATTGGCACGCATTGGAGCAAAGGCTGGATCATCGAGAGCAATGTGGTCCGTTACTCCACCTGCTCGGGCATCGCGCTCGGCAAATACGGCGATCAGTGGGACAACACGTCCGCCAACACCGCCGAGGGGTATGTCAGGACCATCGGGCGTGCCCTCACCAACGGCTGGACCCGGGAAAACATCGGCCACCATATCGTCCGCAACAACGTCATCTCGCATTGCGAACAGGCGGGCATCGTCGGCAGCCTCGGCGCGGCCTTCAGCACCGTCACCGGCAATACCATCCATGACATTCACGTGCGCCGGTTGTTTTCAGGCGCCGAGATGGCGGGCATCAAATTCCACGGCGCCATTGACGTTCAAATCACCCGCAACCACATCTACCGGACGTGCCTGGGCCTGTGGCTGGACTGGATGGCGCAAGGCACGCGCGTCTCGGACAATTTGTTCCACGACAACGATGCGGATGTATTGGTCGAGGTGAACCACGGGCCGTTCCTGATGGACAACAACCTGTTCCTCTCACCCGTGTCGCTGATGGACCGTTCGCAAGGCGGCGCTTATGTCCACAACCTGTTCGCCGGAACCATCCAATTGGGTTCCTTCGACGCTCGCCGGACGCCCTTTCTCCAGCCGCATTCCACCCGGGTGGCGGGATATCACGACAACCCGACCGGCGATGATCGCTTCTACAACAACCTGTTCGTGGGCCGCGGGGATTTGCGCCCCTACGACCATGCCCGGCTGCCCGTGTGGATGGACGGCAATGTTTTCCTGAACGGCGCCCGGCCGGCCCGGCATGAAACCAATGCGCTCGTCCAACCGGAATTTGATCCTGCCCTCAAACTGGCCGCGGAAGCCGACGGTCTTTATCTCGAAATGAAATACGACCCGGCCTGGAACACGGCGCGGACGCGCCAGCTCATCACGTCCCGCCTGCTGGGCCGGGCGATCATCCCCGAGGCCCCGTTTGAACAGCCGGACGGCTCGCGGATTCGAATTGACACCGATTACTTCGGCCAGCGCCGGAACAAATCGAATCCAGCTCCGGGCCCGTTCGAGTATTCCGGCGCCGGGAACCTCAAACTCAGGGTCTGGAACGTAAATCCATCGGACCATTAACCGCCAGGACGCCAGGAACGCAAAGCGCACAAAGGTGGGGCGAGCGTCCTCGCGAGCCGGACGCGGCACGCCGGAGCATTGCGAAGGCGGCTCGTCAGTAGCCTCGCCGCGCCAAATTGTACCTTACCTTTTTCGAAGTTACTGGGTTTGGTACAAATAGAACCACCCTTTGATGTTATACGCCCGGATGGTCGGGCCGACCGCTCCCATCCCCCACCAGTAATCGTCGCGGTCCCAGGCGCCGCCTCCGGCGATCGGCCCCAGGCACGCCGGTTCACCGACGCCTCCGCTTTGCCACAATGGGCCTGTGGTCAACGCGGCATGAAACCATGCCTGTTGAATGGTCAGGGTCCACGGCGTCGCAGCCATTCCTTTGATGAACACCGTCTCAAAACTGTCCCCGCCTATCCCGGTAATGCTGTCGGACCAGGCGTCCGTCTCAAAACCCAGCATCGAGTGCATCCCGTTGAAAGCCGGTCCCCAGCGCTCGAAGGCGAGGAAATCCGGGTTCGGGTCATCCACTTGCGCCAGGACCTCGCACGAAAGCAGGGCCATCCACTCTTCCTCGGCCCCGCCGGAATATCCGAGTTCCAAGCGGTCTCCCCACGATTGTGGAAGATGTTGGTCCGTATCCCAGAGCGCGAGGGCCGGCGTGCCCGATCCCTGATAGGTTTCAGTGAAAGAGATGCCTCTCGGGTTGCCGTGTCCACAATAGAAAGTGATATCCGCTGTATCCATCACCGTTTCATCCCATCCGAATGGCTGGTGAATAAAATCCAATGGGTGAGCGATATATTCACCGCGGTCGAATTGCTCGGAACCGAAAACGGCGGAATATTTCTGCATCGTCGAGCGCCACGACCCCGCGTCCCAACCCATAAAGTCCTGGTCGTAGGGCGCTTCGGTTCCCCAGTTTATCGTTGGCGCCGAACCGGAATTTTGAATCACCAGAACCGGTGTAGGCTGTATTCCAATGTCTTGATGTGCCCCCACAAATACGCCGTTGTGATCCATCACCCACAAGCCGACGGTTTCTATGGACGGAACCGGCTGGTTGGGAACGACCAGCCGGTAGAATTGGGCCTGTGCAGTTGTCCCCACCGTGACCGAGGCCATGCCGTTATTTCGGGTCACCGTGTTGGTAAACGGCACCCATGGACCGGCGGTGAGATTGGAGGCCGACTGCAACTGATACAAACCAGTGGGGTCCACCCAGGAAAGCACCGGCGCACCCGACGCCGCTGACTGGGAAACGAAGATTTTCGTGGGCGTAACCTGGATAACCGGCGTGTATTGGACGCGGGCATTGTGGTTGGTGAAGATTTCCGGCCGCGAACCACTCCAAAAATAATAATAGGGCGAAGATCCACCCGTGACGCTGGCGCTGGCGAGCACCTGCGCGCCGCTGGTAATGGACGCGGTCATCTGCACCGCCGGCACAAAATTGGTGTCACCGGTCGCCGGAATAAGGATCCGCATTAAATGGATGGGCGAGATTTGACCCGTGTCGGGATTGGTTTCCATCATGGTTCCTCCACAGAGATACCAGGGAATAAGATTGGAAACCGTCGTCAACGAAAGTGGCGGCGCGTAATAGACCAGTTGCATCGTAATCGGTCCGTTGAATCCGTACGTGGCCGCGGCGACATTGCTGGCCAACGTCGGAGAAATAATACTCACGGCCGGGCCGGGAACCAATTGCCGTGCCGCGTAGTGGAGTCGCGTCACGGAACCATCCGGGCCGTACGCCGCCTGCACCTGTGCCCCCGGTCCAACCACCGGCAAACCCTGCAATGTCATCTGGTAGCTGACCTCCGTATCGAGACAATTGCTGCCCGACAATACCACGTTGCTGTCGTTGGTATAAAATGCAGTCAGGATGGTATGAGTGACGACCGGCGTGGCCGATGGCGGCATAAGCCCCGCATTGTTCAGCCCGGCCGTGAACGAGCCAACGACCGTATTCGAGTTCGGCACCGCCAGCGCGTTCAGGGCCGCAAGGTCAGGCTGCTCGAACCGGATGGGAATGCTTGGGAACTTGTTGACGGTATCAGCCAGGAGATTGCTCTGCACGGTCGGATCGGTCACCGGCGCAACCGGAGCGGCAAGGAAATTCGTGGGATTGATGAAGTCTACCTGACCGTTTGTCAGGATGAACGCGTTTGTCGGGATGTTGAGCGAGCCGGCCAGGACGTTGGCTTGTGCGGGGAGCGCCCCGGATTGGACAACGGAATAAACCGGCAGCGTGGAGACCTGGCAATTGGGGTTGGCCAGCACGGTCACGGAGAAACTGCACGAATTGGTCTCTCCGCTTCCGGCGGCGGTCACCACCACAGGGGTCGTTCCGAGCGGGAAACAGGAACCTGGCGGCGGATCAAACCACACCACCAGATCGGTGGGGCTGCAATAATTGGTGGCAACGACCGGCGGATAGTTGCTGATGGTCAAGCAATTGGCCCCGCAGGGCAGATACGCGACGACGTCCCTCGGGCACTGCAGGTCCAGACAACTCTGGCCGGAGACATCCGGCGGATTGGCTGAAAACAACGTCAGCACGCAGGCGCTCTTAAGAACAAATATCGGTGTTTTCATAGGCAACTCCTTCCTTCCAACCGGCATCCCCAATCTGACCCACGGCCGTTATGGCCTTTTTGCGACTATCGCACTGCCCTGCAGAATCGCAAGTTCCTTTTTCAGAAGTTCTTCATTTTAACATTAATCTGTTTACTTTGCGGGCAGTCTGATACGCACAATCACCTGAAGCAAGGTTTTCAAATACATTCCGCTTTCCGCTTTCCGAGGTAGGGCTCGCTGTCCCGGCGAGCCCAGGCGCGACAGGGATCACCGCAGAGTGGGACAGGCATCGCGCCCTGCCCAAATTTCCGTCTTCCGACCTCTTGGCTTCCGACCTCCGACCACCGTCCTCCGACCTCTTGCCTTCCGACCTCCGACCTCCGACCTCCGCCTTCCGGCCTCTGGTTTCCGTCTTCCGGTCTCAGGCCTCTGTCCTCTGAATCCCTCCATCTTCAATCTTCGATCTTCCATCTTCGCTTCGCTCAGTTTGTAGCTGATCGTCCACAGACGCCGGGCGCGCGAATATTTCAAACCGGTGGGGCGAGCAGCCTGTCCCGCACTGCGGTGATACGCGCGACCCGTTTTAACAAAAGGTAACGGAGGCAACGAAGACGGAAACCGCAGATGACGCGGATAAACGCAGATTTTCTTCCGGCTCCGGATTCATTTCCCTTCAGCATTCAGAATTCAGCCTTTGGAATTCTGCCTTAAGCCTTTGGCCTTGGACTGGTGGGGCGAGCCTCCTCGCGAGCCGTTGTTTGCCTTTCGTCACTTGTCACCGTGCCTGTGCCGGGTGCAAAATCGCGACATGACCGGCCACAAAATATCTTTCAAACCGGAGAAGCTCATCGGCAATTGAACGATGGAATCGGTTTGCCACCTGTGCGGCCGTGGATTATCTGCTGACCTGGAATTACCGGCATCTGGCCAATGCGGTTATTTTGCGGCTGGTGGAAGAGTTTTTGGGACAACAGCGCCTGAAGCTGCCGCGTGTTTGCACGCCGGAAGAACTCATGGCACAATGAAACAATGAAAGCGGACCCCATTCTTGAGGAACTCTGGCGCGTCAAAGACAAGCTCTCGCGCGAGCTGGCCGCTGATCCTGTTGCCTACCAGGCGCGGTTGGACCAACTGGCGAAGCAAGCCGAACGGGCCGGGCAGCGGGTTCTCAATTCTCCGGATGAGTTGCGCCGCCATGTTGCCGAACAGGAACAGCACCGCCGCCAAACCGAAGCGTTGATGCTGAACGAAACGCCGCCCCGTCGGAAGAAGTGACGCAACCGGCCCTCGCCTCTTGCCTTCCGGCCTCCGCCCTCCGCCCTCTGTCCTCTGAATCCCTCCATCTTCAATCTTCGATCTTCCATCTTCGCTTCGCTCAGTTTGTAGCTGATCGTCCACAGACGCCTCGTGGCGAAGTTTTGCGGGGACGCCGGGCACGTCATGTCACCTGCCACTTGTCACTTGTCACCGCGCCCGGGCTGGATGCAAACTCGCCTCATGGCCGGTCGGACTTGTCGCGTCGATATGCCGCGCCGAAACGGCGTGGAGGCGGGAGCTATGTGAAGACGGAAGAAGAAAACCCTTTCCCGTGAAGAAATTCACGCGCTCCGTGGCAAGTTCAAGATGAAGCCCGGTGACAAACCATTGCTTTGAAGTTTTTATTTTGGTAAACGGGAAAATCGCGGTATTTATTATCCATGATTCAGGCGGAAGAATTGGTTGGCGCCGAATGGGCCGAATGGTATCGGCTCACGCCGATTCAACGCTGGCATGAAAGCCAGAAACTCTGGCGGACGTATCTCACTCTGGGAGGATCTCTTGATTCCGAATCCGATACGCAAAGTCCTTTCTTCGATGCGCGCAAGGCGCGTCCGCGCTCTGCTCATGGGCGGCCAGGCGTGCGTGTTTTACGGCGCGGCCGAATTTAGCCGCGATACGGATTTTGCCGTATTGGCGGACGCCGGCAACCTCGCCCGTTTGCGGCAGGCCCTGGCTGACCTTCAAGCGGATGTGATTGCCGTCCCGCCGTTTCAGGTGAAATACCTGCGACGCGGACACGCCATCCATTTCCGGTGCCGGTGCCCGGCCGCTTTTCGCATGCGAATAGACGTGATGGCCAGAATGCGCGGGGTGGATTCATTCGCCAGACTCTGGCGGCGCCGCACCGTGATCCGGTTGCCGGACGGCGGCACCTGTGACCTTCTGGCGTTGACCGATCTGGTGCAGGCCAAGAAAACCCAAAGGGACAAAGACTGGCCGATGCTGCGGCGCCTGGTGGAAGCTCATTACTTTGAAAATCGCCGCCGGCCCTCGACGGTCCAGATCAAATTCTGGCTGCGCGAACTGCGCACGCCGGAATTGCTGATTGAGGTGGGACAAAAATTTCCACGGCTGTGCCGGCGGCTGGCTTTGGTCCGCCCACTGTTAAAGACGGCGCTTGCCGGCCGGGCCGACCAACTGGAAGCCCGGCTGGCTGCCGAAGAATTGGCTGTGCGCCGGCGGGACCGGATTTACTGGCGGCCCTTGCGCAAGGAATTGGAGCAATTGCGGCGTGTCCGATGACGGGCCTTTCCTGCCGCGCCATAGCTTCCGCCCTCCGTCCTCTGTCCTCCGACATCCGACCTCTGTCCTCTGAATCCCTCCATCTTCAATCTTCGATCTTCCATCTTCGCTCCGCAAAGATGTAGCCGATAGTCCACAGACGCCGGGCGCGCGAGATGGCATCTCCGGAAAATACTGGCCGCGGCCTGCCGGCGGGTGCAAACTCGCCTCATGGCCGGTCGGAAGAAAACCCTTTCCCGTGAAGAAATTCACGCGTTCCGTGGCAAGTTCAAGATGAAGCCAGGCGACAAAGCTTTCGCCGAATGGTGGGCAGATCACAAGCGCGAGGAAAAGGAATTGGAAGAACGAAAAGTTCGGCGGCTCGCCGCTCTGGGCAAAAAATCTATCATTCATCATGAAGATCGATGACATAATCAGCTACGCGCAGTTGGTTCATGCCGAAGGAGCAAATCTCCAAAGGGGTATGAATTTTGGAATCGGTAAAAGTTATTCTGTATTCCTCATGTCTCTCCGTAAGAATGCTCCCTATGCTGACGCACTTGACGAAGCGACCGGCACGCTAATTTACGAGGGACATGATCAAAACCGAATTCAAGGTGGCCCTGATCCCAAATCTCTTGACCAACCGATGCAGACACCAAAAGGCGGATGGACAGAGAATGGAAAGTTTTTCCGGGCAGCAATGGACTTCAAAAGCGGCCTTCGGAAAAAGCCAGAGCTGATCAAGGTTTATGAGAAAATTGCTGACGGCATCTGGTGCTACAAGGGGTTCTTTGAGCTGTTGGATGCGGAAATCGTTCCCAGCGGCGGTCGGAAAGTATTCAAATACCATCTCAAACCAGTTGAACGAAAGATTTTAGGCCGCATTGAAGAACTCCCGCACACACGCCTAATTCCAACGCATGTAAAGGTTGAGGTATATCGCCGGGATAAAGGCTGCTGCGTGAAGTGCGGTTCCAGAATCAATTTGCACTACGACCACGACATTCCATTTTCTAAAGGTGGAAGCAGTTTCACTGCGGACAATGTGCGACTGCTTTGCGCAAAGCACAATTTGGAAAAGTCAGACAAAATCATGTCTGTTCTGCCTTGGATTTTTGCTGGCACGACGACAGCGATTAGATTCCACCGGAATTAACCTCGGCTTTATTTCCTTTGAAAATAGCGGCAAATTGCTAATATCTCCGGTGGCTCACGGGGAATCCATGAACAAAATGGGCATCATCACGGATCGGATCGTCAATGTCGGCAGCTTCGCCGAACCACAAAGAGAATTTCTTGAATTCCACCGCGCCAATGTGTTTTTGAAAAGGGAAATCAACACATGAACCAAGCACAAGCAACCTACTCCCGCATTACGATGCTGCCGAAGCTGCTGTCGGGCGAGTTGCGCGTGCCAGTTGCAGCACAAGGTTCAATGGAGGCAGACTGATGGCACACTCGTTGGAACGAGATGAGCAATCTGTGCTCGATATGACCAGCACAGAGGCTCGGGAATTCCTGCTAAAGCCGGAGAGTTACTGCAACATCGACTTCCCGCCCTATTTTAGATTCAGCCGAATGCTTTCTAACGTATCGAGGGTTGTCGGACGTGCGGAACTCAGGGGAATGCAGAAGCAGAATCCGCGCAATTGTGAAGGGGTAAACTACCCATTGCTAACAAACAAGGACGGTCGGCACGCTTGGCGTCCCTTACAGTTGATTCATCCCGCACTCTATGTATCACTCGTAAACCACATCACCACAAAAACTCATTGGAAGGTTATCCGTGCACGTTTTTCCGAATTCCAATCTCTCAACAACTTTAAGTGTCTAAGCATTCCGGTCCGGTCGCGAACCACGCGAAAGGACAAGGCCGCACAAATTCTACACTGGTGGCAAGGAATTGAGCAGGGCGCAATCGAGTTGGCTCTCGATTACGCCTACGTGCTCCATGCTGACATCACTGATTGCTATGCGGCGATTTATACCCATTCCGTTGCTTGGGCGCTTCACGGGAAAGCCGCGGCGAAAGTAAACCGAACTGATATGTCGTTGATCGGAAATCTTATCGACGACCATATCCAAGACATGCGGCACGGCCAAACAAACGGTATTCCGCAGGGGTCGGTCTTGATGGACTTGGTCTCCGAAATGGTGTTGGGATACGCCGACCTTGAATTGAGCGAACGGCTCACCAAAAACGGTATCACCGATTATGTCGTTCTCCGCTACCGCGATGACTCTCGCATTTTTGTAAGTAACCCTCAGAGTGGAGAAGCTATACTCAAGACGCTGACGGAGGTAATGATCGATTTGGGGCTCAAGCTCAATACAGCGAAGACAACCGGAAGCCAATCTGTGGTCAGCAGTTCTCTAAAGAAAGATAAGCTTGCGTGGTTAAGGACCAGACAAAGTGACCGTGATATTCAGAAGCACTTGCTCGTGATTCATGCTCATGGGGTAGACTACCCAAACGCGGGGAGTTTAGTTGTTGCACTGGCCCGTTACCATGAACGACTTAGCAAAATCAAAAAGCTACGCAATGCACTGCCCTTGATAAGCTTTGTAGTGGATATAGCTTACAACAGTCCCCGAACGTTTCCGGTTTGTGCGGCCATCATTAGCAATGTCTTGAGTGGTGTGAAGACAAAGAAAGAACGAATCCACCTGATTCAAAAAATTCATTCCAAACTATCGCAACTGCCAAATACTGGGCACATGGAAGTGTGGCTTCAGCGCATCAGCTACCCATACAATGAGGTGGACCCCAAGAATTGGACCACAAGTTAAGATGGACTTTCGATGGTCTGCTGGCGAAAGGAAAGCAGACTATGAAAGCAAAACGGAAACGGCATAGTGCGGCCTTCAAGGCCA
>JAJXYT010000180.1 GCA_021780375.1 bacterium
GCAATGCAGGTGCTCAGTAGCGACGCAGTGGTGGCGCCGGCGGAGGAATCGTCGTTTGTCGGCGGCAGCAACCGCATCATCGTCTTCGTGGGCGATGACGACAGCAGCAACGCGCTGCGGCTCGGTCTCCTGGGTCTGGGACCCGACCTTCATATCCGCCGCGGCTCGATCCGCCAGGCGATCCGCTTCTTCGAGAAGGAAAGCGCGCACGCCGCCATCGTCGTCCAGTTCGCCCCAATTGACGGCCGCGATGATCCGCCCGATGTCCCGATGTCGGCCTCGCTGCTGCTGCGCCCGACCATCCAGCAGCCCGACCTTGGGGCCATCCTGCAGCCAGACGTCACCCACACCATGCATCTGCGGCTGGCCCGGGACGATGACGCGGTGCCGTTTCGCACCGATGATTGGCGCGAAAGCACTCAGCCGTAACGATGCAGTAGGACAGCCCCGAAAGCGTTCGGGGCTATCCCACGCGTGTTGGTTGTCGCCTGGCATCCATTCCCAACTGCGTGGTTCCGGCTCGGAACCAGCCGTTTGCTGTCCTTGATCCATTCTCCCTGTAAACCGGCTTTCACTGACACGGCACATTGTTTGCGCCTTTTACGATTCAACCTTTACCGCCGGGAACGCTGTCCAACTCCCAAAGAACCGAAAACGCTTAAACCTCGCCCGGAAATGAAAACAGCCCCGAAAAACTTCGGGGCTGTCTTTTATCAATGAAGACTTATCAGGCGATGCGCCGACGAATCAGCATTCCCGCCAGAGAAATACCCATTCCACTCAGAGCGAGTATCGTAGGCTCCGGAACCATGGACACCTGCAGGTTGTCAACTTCCAACGTTTCGGTATAACCAGCGGTGCCCGCGCCGGGACCATTGAGCTGGAAGGCAATCTGATACGTGCCCCCATTGGGCAGGAACCCACTATTACCCTGGAAGATACTTGAATTGCCAAAGTTTAAGCTGTAGTGAGTAAAGCTGGGATTTAATGTAAGGTCATTACCATAACCGGGGCTGGTTGGCGCAGTGTTAAGCGTACCGGTTTGGGTTCCACCGAAGCCCGCGCCGGTCCACGACTGAATCTGAAGGTTCAAACTTCCTCCGCCGGTGACCATGGCGTCAAATGAAATCGTATAATCGCTCAAATTTGCGCTGGTATTTCCGGTAATGCCTCCGTTTTGATACTGGGCACCATAGTAAGCATAACCAGCAGAGCCACCCGCCGCGGCCGTCATCTGAATCTGCCACGCACTCGTGCCGCCGGTACCGACGCCGGCAACAATACCATTGTTAGCGGAAGTTCCATCTCCACCGGGGCCATACGAGGCAAAATTGGCCCCGGCCGACAATGATGGGTCAAAGTTTTCGTTAATGAATATTGAGGCCTGTGCCGACATGCCGGCGAACAACAAAACTGCGAGAGGAACAAATATTTTTTTCATAAGTCTTACGGTTTTTTGGGCTGACAAGCGAATCATAGCAGATTTTCGCTGTTTGGGAATGGATTAAACTATGAATCTCTATCCAAATCGTTCTCCTGAACCATTCCGGATGGAAGGAAAGCATGTGCCGAGTCAATAATCCGGCTGATAACAAATCCGCATTGCCCTTTGATTTACAATGGATTGCAACCTTCAACCAGGCAGAAGCACTGTTTTGGCCATTAGCACGTTACGGACTGCTGACGCGATAAAAGGCCGGGCTGACCGCAGCCGTTGTGTCCGTATAGGAGAGCGGACCACCGATGGCTCCTCCCGCAGGATAACCCGTCACGACCGCCGGCCAGTTGGAAACAGGCCCCCCCAGAACATTGGTCTTGAACACCGAATAGGTCGCTCCACTCGTTGCGTTCCACGTCAGAACGAAGGCAGGCCCGATGGAATCATAGGCCGCGTTGGAAACGGTGATGCTGGCTGGCGCCACGTAACTCTGCCCCGCAAATGTCACCACACTCAGGGCTGGCAGCGGATAAGTGAAAGCGGCATTCGCCACGCTCACCGTGGCCTGGCTGGCCAACGAAAAATTACTGGACGTAATCCACGGTGTAACCGAACTGGCCGTAAAATTCGCCAGATTAAAAACCTGTGTCACGGTGACGGGATCGGGATTGACCGCCACGATGGCAAAATTCCCGGAATTGGTGTCTTTGTAGGCACTGATCGAGGTAAGCGGATTGTGGTTGGCCACATCAATGCGGTAATATCCCGGCCGCACGAACCGGCTGTAGTTGCCAATGTTGAACAACCGTTTAGTGGGTGCCGCATTGGCGTCCAGCAGGCCGTTAACCAGCCACCAGTAATGCCAGGCGTTGGCCTGGGCCACCGTCATGAACAGGAAAATCCGCTCGGCATAATACACGCCATTGGCAATGTCGCTGGTCTCGCCGCCGAGCTGGGAAACTTCCGTCTCCCACAGCGCCTTGCCGTAACTGTTCTTCGTCAGGTTTGCCGGCCCGCTGGCGCCGTCATAATTGTGGTCGGCAACAATCCCCACGTCCGCCGCGACACTCGGATCGGTCATGGCCGGCCCGGCGAGATTCTGATAATCCTGCCAGTTCTGGCTTTCCGGGAGTATGATCCTGGTTGAACCCACGCCTTTGGCCAGCAGCGCATTGTAAAGGTTGGTGACGAAGTCATGAATGAACGTGTTAGTCCACTGACACGCCTCATAGGTGGTGACCGCTGCATCGGGCTCGTTTTGGATCGAAATGGCATAGAGGTTGACGCCGTAAGTATTCTTCATTGCGGCGACGTAATTGGCCAATTGGCTGGCGTAGGCCAGATTCGTCGCATTGCCGCCGCGGAAACTGCCGCCATTTATTCCATTCCCAGTGGCTGTGCCCGAATCGTAGATGTCGTTCGTGCTCTTAAATCCCGCAGGCGGTGTCCAGGGCGTGCTCCAAACCCGGGCGCCGCGGGCCTGGGCCCATTGCATAATCTGGGTTTCGCCCGTCGTTGGAGTGGCATTCGCCGAGGTGCTGTTGGCCGGCACAATATGATTGCGCAACAGGGACAAGCCGACGCCATTGTTCGTGTATTTGTTGCCAAAGTTGTCGGAGTAAACCACGTCCAGGTTGGTGGAGAAAAGAATGTCCGCTTGATTGGTCGTCCAACTGCCATCCCAGGCCGAGGAAGCCCCAAAACCGTCTATGCTCTGGTGCACGTTGTTCCAGTCCACCACGCAATTGGTGGTCACCGGCGAACCGCCCACAAATTTGATGTTGTCCACCCGGAACGTCGAAGTCCCGCTCATGGACGGCCCGTAAATATGCAGCAGCACGTCGTTGATGTTCTGCAAATTGGTGTCCGCATTTGCGTCGAGATTGATGCTGACATGCACCCAATTGGTGTTGCCGACAGGAACGCTGACCCCGCCGAAATAGTCCTGGTTGTACCCAACCGCGATGCCGAACTGCAAATAGCCATAGGTGCCGTTCGTGGTGGCTGAACCCTGGGCAAAGCGGACGTCACATTGAAAATTGGTGTACAGGATACCATTGAGCGGCGAACTGATACCGTTAAAACCGTCGTAAACTTCAAACTGGTTGGGAACGGACCCCGAGCCGTTGAAGTTGAGGTTGATTTTCATGGAACCGGAAGCTGGATTGTTGCTGGCATCGCTGGTGGAGTCCCAATCCAGCGATTGAAAGGCACTGCCGAACCAATTGCCCCAGACATTGGTGATCTGGCCGCTTGAATAGCTGTTTCCCCCGGTACCTGTCGGATCGAATTGGTCAACCACATAAATGGTCTGTGCCGAGGCCGACAGGCACATTAAGAGCAGCGCAAAAGGAACGGTTCCAGGAACACAAGACGCTTTTGCCGTGCCGAAAAGATTCATAAAATAATGGATCGGACGGTGGATTCAAATCAAACTGGCTGTCACGCTTTTCGCGAGATTTTTTCTGACGAAAAACGCGCCGTTCATTTCATCTTCATCACCCCCCGCCTAATCTATCAGATATTCCCGTTTGTTGGAATGGATGATATCACGATTTAAATCGAATGCCTGAGTTATTCAGACGAAAAGATCGCATCGCCCTTTGCTGTTAAGGCAAAAAAGAACGGCACCAGGAATTCTGGCGCCGTTGTTGTTACTTGATATTATGCCGTAATTAATGCGCCGGCGGCGGTTTCGTGACGATAAAGAACGCATCGGACGCAGCCGGTCCATTTGACAACCCATTGGCCGTTGGCAGGTAGGAATTATTAAGCAACATCCAACGGTTGTTACCCATTCCTGTCGGAACGCCGTTGGTGACATAATTTGCGTAGTAATACGGCGAATTCCAAGGGATGTTGGTATTGCCCAAATCCGCCTTGGTTCCCGGCCCGAATCCGAAGTCAGGAATCGTCCAGTACAACCACCAGGGTGAATTGCTCGTGACGAGCACCAGGCTGGATGGCTGGGCGGAGTTGCTCACGTCCCAGATATTCGTGTTGATGCTGGTATCCGCCGTGAAATCGTCGTTGATGGGGACGCCCGGCGAGGCAATGCCGGTTGTGGAGATTTTGGCCACATCCGCGTACTGGCCTTCGCCGTATCCGGAATCGGGCTGCACTCCAAAGAAGGCCACCAACGGATTGCCGAAGTCAGTGGCAATGGTCGCCGCATCCGGAAGGGTGAAGTTCGTGCTGGCTCCACCGGGAGCGGTCAAAGTGCCGGTCGTGGCGCTGTTAAACGTCAATGTCCAGGTGCCGACCGCCGTCGCATTGGTGAGGGTAACCAAGTCCGTCGGATTGGCGTTGGGCGCGTTGGTCTTAAATGCCACATTAGCCCAAACGTTGCTGGGATTATTCGCCTGGACGTTGAGCCACAGGTCGTTGTTGGCCTGATATTCAATATATTCATTGTTGCTAAAACTATTGCCGCCAGCATTGTTCACCGGTACCAGGAAAATATGGAAACGGAACAGAGAACCGGAAGGAATCGTCGGAAAGCTCTTCAGCGTGTATGAATAAGACACCGGGTAGGTACCGCCCACCCAGGATTGATTGTGGTCAATCGAAGTAAGCTGTTCGCGATCAAACGTGTTTATCGTTGACCCTGCAAATATCCGCAAGCCGGCGGTGGTTTTTTGGATGCTCATGACTGGTGGGGGGAAATTGACCGTGCCCTCCTGGAACGCAATATTATCCACGTAAAAATTCAACGTTCCGGTCTCGGTGGTACTATAATGGCTGAATCCCACGTTGGGTATGGTGGCCCAATTCGCATTGGGCGTTACCGGAAAACTCATGTGGATCCAGTTGGTATTGGTGGTCGAAATGCCGCTGACCGAGCCAAATGAATTCTGATTGTAAGCCGTGCCTCGGGTAAATACGGATATCGACGGATAAGTGCCGTTGGCGTTGGTGTCGGTGGAAGTGGGATCAAATTGAATATCAAACGTGATGTTGGTCACCACAAAATTTGTCGTTGCCGTGCCATTGCCATTCAACGGCGTGCCGCCGAGGACGTCCTGCACGCCGTTATTCTGGTCATAGACGACGTATTGTGGACCACAACATCCGCCAATCCCGGAATCCGGATAAATGTTTTGCACCTCCATGGAACCGGAAGTTGGATTGCCGTTGGCGTCATTGGTGACCCAAAGCACCTGATAGAAGGCCGTGCCGTACCAGTTGCCCCAGGCATCGGTGTAGGGAGCGGCGGTGCCATTGACTTGATCAGCGGTGTCGAAGTTATACACCACGATGTTAGTTGTCTGAGCCAGAGAACTCAAAACCGCAAGTGGCACCAGTGCGATTGCGAGCATCCAAGACTCGACGAAGCGTCGTTTGTTTGTCATAAGGGATTCCTCTACGGTTGGGTGTTTATTTTGTTATTTAGTTTTGTTTGTCGGTGAAATCTGATGTGTTCTCGTAAATATATGACTTGGCTTTTGATCAATAGAAGGCTGTCCAGGGAACCGCACCACAAAACCGCCACCGCATGGCCGAGGCTTGACGGGTTTCCACATGACCATCGCCAAATACCAGATCCGTGCTCTCAATTTTGCCGTTCTGGCTGGCGCCCGCGGGGTGGCCCTGGCCAAGGTCAACAGCAGCAATACCTTTCGCTTGCATCTGGGCCGGATTGTTGCCGTCCGCCACGACTATATCCGTCAGAATTGGCACCGAAGCGGCATGAGGATCAGAGGATTTTTGCAACCATTCATAAGGCGAGTTTCGATTCGGAAGCAGGCCCCCCGTTACCGAATTATAGATGGTTGGAACATATTTTGGCGGACTACCCCAAGGCCGTTTGATCCATGGCTCGTATCCGGCCGCTGTAGTGGATATGCCGCTTATGAGGCCTCCCGAAGCAAGCTCTTCAAACGGTGCAGGCCATGTCCCGCCATAAGCAAAGCACTGGGCCACATCATTCGTCACTGTGCTAAAAGGATGGCCTAAAGTTTGCTGGCACCACTTATTGGCCGCCGCATAGGTCCAAGTACGCACCGGACAAAACCACATCTTTGGGTTGTTCATCCCGTATTGCGACATGTCAGTGAGAAAACCATCAGCCACATCCCATACATCCCCCCCGGAACTGCCGGGCATGAGTTCGTTTGGAAAATAGCTGTTGTGGTCGTCTGAATATGTCATCATAGCCAACCCCCACTGATGGCAGTTGGAAGTGCAGTTTGCGACCAGCGCCCGGTACTTTGCCGCCGCCAATGCCGGCAGCAACATGGCAGCCAGGATGGCAATAATCGCTATCACCACCAGCAATTCTATCAGCGTAAAAGCCCGGCGGGTCATCGGATGGTTTTCGGACTTTTGATACATTGGTTGAGACATTGGGGTGCTCTTTTTCATTTTAACAAAAATTTTTTCTCCGGGAATGGAGGATCCGATGTTCTTCATGATTTCTGGAAACAACGCCAATTTCATTTGTTCTTTCCGACGACTCGAAAACGCGAGGCAAAGGTGGCGTCCCTTTCGGATCGGCCCCGGCCCGCCCGTTGCCGGGTAGCGGCCGGCCCAATGTCTCTTGATTTGCGCCATGGCTTTCCGGCCAGGACAGCACTTTCGGCAAAACGGTGCGCCTGACGTCGTCCTTTATTTTTTCCGGCATCATCCGATATTCACTGGGCGCAACCCGATTCACCGATTTAAACGTCCGTGAAAAATAAAAAGGATCGTCGTACCCCAGTGCCGCCGCCACCTCCTTGACGTTCAGCGACGTACGGTCAAACAACCGGCAGGCCAGTTGCATGCGCAAATGGATGAAATAATCAATCGGCGGGCATCCCGTCCAGCGCTTGAACAGCGCGGAATAGTGCGAGGGCGAAACGTTCACCACCGCCGCCAAGGTCGCCACCTGCAGCGGTTCATTCAAATGCTGCAACATATAGGCGATGCTGTGCTCAACTTTTTGCGTCGCGTGCGATTCGTCATGGTTGCCGTTACATCGCTCTCCGGTTCCGGCACCGATGGCAATCCTTACCCGACCGTTCGTCGGCAACTGTTCAATGCCGTTTCTTTTCATCTTTTATACAAAACTTCGGTTTGTTTAGTTCGGACGGCGAACAAATTTTGTAATTGATAATCTTTTTTTGCTTTTTTTGCTCAAGCTATGGAAGGCGCGCTGAAATGTTTCTGCAGGACCAACGCGACGGTGCCGCGCAACCGGGGTTGCGCTTCCGAACCGGCCGGCACAATCCGCGTGACCGCATGGGTAAAGGAACGGCGTTTCACCGCGTCGGCCACGATCGGCCCGACTTTGTCCCACACCCGCGTGACTTCTCCCACCACAATTAAAACGTCCGGGGCCAGCCCTGTCACCAGCATCGCGATGCCCGTTCCCAGGTAATGCGCCATTTGATTCAGCGCCTTGCACGCCCGCGGATCCCCCTGTTCCACCAGCCGCAGTATGTCACCGAAGGGCACCGTCGCCATGTCGCTTTTGGAACCGATCGCCCCCTTGGGCACCGACGCCGATTCGGCATAATACCGCACCGCGGCGGCATTGGAGGCCAGCATCTCCCAACATCCGCTGTTGCCGCAGCGGCATTTGGGCCCGTCCAGCACCTGCGAGACGTGGCCAAATTCTCCGGCCACACCCGTCGAACCCCGCACCAGCTGCCTGTTCATTATCATGCCCACACTGATGTCGTCCGACACCGTCACCGCCACCAGATTGCTCACCCCATCCAGGTGCTGGCCCGACCATAATTCAGCCAGCGCACAGGCATTGGCGGCATTTTCCAGCTTCACCGGCAGGCCCGTCTCCCGCTCGATGGGCGTCTTCAGATCCAATTCACTCCAGCCCAAAGTCGGGGCAAAGATCAGCCGTTCGGAGCCGACCTCGATCCGTCCGGGCAAACTGATGCCCACCCCTTCATACGATTTCCTGGGGTGCGCCCGGATTAAATCCGTGATCCGGTGGCCCAGCCGGGCGATAAATTCGGAGGCATCCCGGGCCGTGGGCATGGATTCCAGCGCCGAGAACTGGCTGTCCATGTTGGAGACCGCCAGGGTGGTTCGCGCCGGCTGCACATCCACGCCAATCACACCGCAACGGTCGGCATTGAGGTGAAGAAAAGTCGGCCGGCGGCCGCGGGGCAAATTACCAACCGCCCCTTCCTTCAGCCAGCGATCCGCGATCAGTTGACCCGCAATCACCGACACGGTGCTGCGCTGCAGACCCGAATAGCGCATCAAATCCGCGCGCGAAATCGGTTGGTGCCGCCGCACCAGATTCAGCATGATGCGGCTGTTGATATCGCGAACCGTACCGTTGGTCGCCACCTGAAACTTGTTCAGATTAATTTTGTGCACAAAATGCAGTTAATCAATCGTCTTGAGCTTGCTTGATCAATCGAAGCTTACCTGTTATAAAATGGGTGTCAAGAATAAAGTTCGGGCTTCGAACAAATAATGTCAGTCAAACCAATTTCCATAATCCCGGAATCCATCAACCTCCGAACATTAAATTGCAATAGACTTATAATCAACCACTTATCAGTTTAACGGCAACCCCAGGACTCAGTTTTTTTGTGTCGAAACAGCGAATGAAATGGAATTGCCATTCAATCTTGTCCTGTCGGTTGTAAAAAAACGAGAAACCAGTTCACCGCCCCAAAAACAGGATCGCCCCGGCCAACCGAGTGCCTTTTTGTGGTCATCCGGAAGTCAATCCGCGCCCCGTTGAGATGATTCGCTTCGGGTTTCAGGCGGCATCCAAACCCTGCCAGGCGGCACCAAGATAGCCCAGCGCGTAGGCCATGCCTGCATGCCACGGGGCCGCGCAGCTCATTTGCGGCGTGTGATCGGGTATGACGACGCCGTCGAAATGGTTCCGTCTCAAAATCCGCAGAATTCGCGGAACATCCACGTCACCCTCGTCAATAAACGTCTCTTTATAGAACGGCGCTTTGCCACGGACGTTGCGCAGGTGCACGTAAGCCAGCCTGCCCTGCCGGCTGTAGGTGTCCACCGCCTCATAAACGTCGCCTTCGCTCATCTCGGCCAGCGTGCCGACGCAAAATTCCAAGGCATTCGCCGGACTGGGATTCAGGTCAATCACCTTCTGATAAAGCTGCGGCTCATAAACCAGCCGGGGCTGGCCACGCATCGTCGGCATGGGCGGGTCATCGGGATGCAACGCCAGTCTCACGTTGGCTTCCTCCGCCACGGGAAGTACCTCGGACAGAAAATGCTTCAGCCGACGCCAGAGTTCGTCAGACGTGATCGGCGCCACAAAACCTGCGGGGGCGTGGGCGTCATAAACCATGTTCCAGACCATGCCGTTGGGCATCGGTTCCTCAAGCGGGCCTTCCATGCCCACGGACATGGCCGCGCCACGCGCATAGGGCCCGGTGGCGCGTCCGCAGACTCCGGCGAGGCTGAAGTTGTAACCCATAATCGGAATGCCGGCCTCGCCCAGATTACGGATCATCCTCTTTATGTTTTCCAGTTGCCGTTCCTTTTTGGGACCGTCGAGCAATACGTCGTGCCAGTGCGCCGGGTCGAAATTCTCAATCGCTTCAAGTTTCAATCCTTCGGCTTCGACGGCCGTGCGCAAAGCGCGCAATTCTCCCGCGCTCCATAATTTTTCCGGGTCGCCCGCCAGACCCCAACCCCGCTCCGTGCCGGTCGGCTGGTTGTCGCCGGGATGGTGCGCGCCGCCCTTGAAATAATCCACCAGGTGGGCCACGATGTGCGTGGCGCCGGCCTGGCGCGCGAACTGGAAATTTTCGCGCGTGAGCATGTGACGATACAGTCCCAATCCGAGGTGCATGTGGTTCAGAAATCAGGGCGCCGGGCGCCGTCGGCGGGACGCGCAGGAAGGAAGAGGTTCATATCGTTCAGGATAAAAGATGTCCGATTCGAAATAAACAGCAACGACGAAACAAGGCCTTTCCGGCAAAAATCAGTGTTTCCTCCATTCCCCCGCGCGGTATGCTCGCGACGACATCATGAACGGATTGAGAAAGAGTAAAACGGCCCTGCTGCTTTGTTTTTGCCTCCTGGCGTTTGTCCGCCAAAGCCCGGCCCTGGTCGAACCACAGTACGTGGAGAATGGCGCCGGCCCCGGCGATTTCTGCATCGCGCAGGATGGCGCGGTGGCGCCCATTTGCGTGGATACCAATGATTACGCCGGGGTGCTCATCGCCGCCAACAATTTGCGCGCGGATGTGAACCGGGTCACCGGCCACGCGCCGGCCCTGGTGAACGCCGAAGAAAACCCGGGAACAAACGTCATCCTCATCGGCACCATCGGCAAAAGCCGGATCGTTGACGAGTTGATCCAGGCGGGAAAAATTGACGTCTCTTCCATCACCAACCAATGGGAATCGTATTTCACCCAGGTCGTGCCCCATCCCCTGCCCGGTGTCGTCCACGGCCTCGTGATCGTCGGCAGCGACAAGCGCGGAACGATTTATGGTATTTATGATTTATCCGCAGAGATGGGGGTGTCGCCATGGTATTGGTGGGCGGATGTGCCGGTGCCGCATCACGACGACGTGTTTGTCAAGGCCGGGAAATACGAGCAAGGCCCGCCCGCCGTCAAATATCGCGGGATCTTCCTGAACGACGAATGGCCCGACCTGACCGAATGGGTCAACGAAAAATTCGGCAACTACAACCACGCCTTTTACACCAATGTCTTCGAACTGTTGTTGCGCCTGAAGGCCAATTACCTCTGGCCGGCGATGTGGAATAATTGTTTCAACGAAGATGATCCGTTGAATCCCCAACTCGCCGACGAGTACGGCATCGTCATGGGCACCTCCCATGTCGAGCCGATGATGCGGGCGGACAAGGAATGGAATCGGCTGGGTTACACGGCCCGGGACTGGAACTTTCTGACCCATTCGAACCTGCTCGACTCGTTCTGGCAGGACGGCCTGGAGCGGAACAAAAATTATGAGAACGTCATCACCATCGCCATGCGCGGCAAGATTGACACGCCGATGTCCGAAACCGCCAACATCTCCCTGCTCGAGGAAATCGTGGCGGCCCAGCGCAAAATCATCGAGGACGTGTATCAGACCAACGCCGCCGCAGTGCCGCAGGATTGGGCGCTCTACAAGGAAGTCCAGGAATACTACGAAAAGGGGATGCGCGTTCCCGAGGACGTCACCTTGCTGTGGTGTGACGACAACTGGGGTGACCTCCGCCGCTTGCCGTCCCCGGGAAGCCGGCCACGCAGCGGCGGCGCCGGGGTTTATTACCATTTCGATTACGTCGGCGGACCGCGTAATTACAAATGGCTCAACACGAATCCGACCACCAAAATCTGGGAGCAGATGAACCTGGCGTACCATTACGACGCCCGGCGGATCTGGATCGTGAACGTCGGCCATCTCAAGGGTTACGAACTGCCCATCGAGTTTTTCCTGAGCCTCGCGTGGAATCCCGAACCGTGGCCGAAGGAAAAGATCTCCGAATTTACGCGGTTATGGGCCGAACGCCAGTTTGGCCCCGAATACGCGTCACCCATCGCCGATATTTTATCCAAATACACCAAGTACAACGGCCGGCGCAAACCGGAGCTGTTGGATCCAACCACCTTCAGCCTTCTGAACTATCGGGAAGCCGACCGGGTACTCGCCGACTGGAAGTCACTCACCCTCGAAGCGGAGCAAATTTACCAAAAACTGCCGCAGAACGAGCGCAATGCCTTCTTTGAACTCGTCCTGTATCCGACCAAGGCCTGCGAACAAGTCAACGAACTCTATATCACGACGGCAAAAAATCGTTTGTACGCCAGCCAGGGCCGCGCCAGCGCCAATGATTACGCGGCCCAGGCCCGCGCGCTGTTCCAGGCCGACGCCGATTTGTCCGCTTATTACAATCATACCTTGGCGAATGGGCGCTGGGACCACATGATGGACCAGACGCACATCGGCTACACCTATTGGCAACAGCCACCCACGAACGTCATGCCGCAGGTCGAGCAAATTGAAATTCAGACGAACGCAGAAATGGGAATTGCCCTGGAAGGTTCGACCAACGTCTGGCCGGACACTGCGGACGAACCCGTCCTGCCCCAATTCGACAAATTCACCCGGCCAACGCGATACCTGGACATCTTCAATAAGGGACAGACGCCGTTTGAATTTTCAGCCACCCCCGGCGCACGGTGGATTGAGTTAAGCGCCACCCGCGGCACAATTGAAAAAGAGCAGCGCCTGTGGGTGAGCGTGGACTGGGCCAAAGCACCGAAAGGTTCCCGGCACAGCTCCGTGAAAATCACAGGTTTCCTTTTAGCCGGTTCAAGCGACGCAGGAGCGCAGAACCGAGTGCTAAAAGGCCGCACCGGCAGGCCCGTCACCGTGACAGTGGACATTTTCAATCCACGAAAACCAACCCAGGAATCACTGGACGGTTTTGTGGAAGCCGACGGTTATGTTTCCATCGAGGCGGCACATTATACGAAGAAAATTAACGCCGGTTCCGTCCGCTGGGAAGAGATTCCCAACCTGGGGCGGACACTTTCGGCCATGAGCATTTTCCCCGTTACCGCGCCCAGCGTGACGCCACCAAAGAATTCGCCCTGTCTGGAATACCGGATGTATTTGTTCCATCCCGGAAAAGTCGAAGTGGAGGCGATCATCGACCCGACGCTGAATTTTGTCCAGGGCCGCGGCCTCCGCTATGCGCTGTCCTTTGACGATCAGCCGCCCCAAATCGTCACCGCTGTGCCCGCCGATTACACCGCCCTGGACGGAAATCACGACTGGGAAACCACGGTGAAGAACAGCGTCCGCCAGGTTGAAACCAACTTCACCTTGTCGAAGACCGGTTATCACACGTTGAAATTCTGGATGGTGGATCCGGGCGTCGTGTTGCAGAAACTCGTCGTCAACCTCGGCGGTGTGCAACCCAGCTATCTTGGTCCGCCGGAAAGTTATCATAGCGCCGTTTCGTCCGCCCCATAACCATGACCCGGAATCATTTTATCGCCGCGGCCGCGGCCTTCGCCTCGCCGTTTCTCCTCACGGCCTGCCGAATGGTTGATTCCAGCACAGCCGTCAATGGCTCGGGCGCTTTTGCCACCGGCCACTACCGCAACCTGTTCGCCGAGGACGGCCATTCGCCGCAGGAAATCCAGAGCAAAATTGACTCGGCGTTTCAGCAATTATTTCACGGCGACCCGGCCACCCAGGCGGTCTTTTATTACGCCGGCGCCAACTCAAACGGTCCCCTCGCCTGCGTCACCGACGTCAAACATAACGACGTGCGCACGGAAGGTCTGTCCTACGGCATGATGATCGCCGTGCAGCTGAATAAAAAGGCGGAGTTCGACGCGATCTGGAACTGGTCGAAGACTTATCTTTATCACGATTCGCCGGCCGACCCGTCCTACGGTTTCTTTTCGTGGCAGGCGAAGACGAACGGCGAAGTCATGAGCCAGTTCGTTGCGCCGGATGGCGAGTCGTATTATGTCATGGCCCTTTACTTTGCGGCAAACCGCTGGGGCAACGGCACGGGGATTTATAATTACCGGGCTGAGGCCGACCGGTTGTTGACTGATATGCGGCATCGCGCTTTGATTACCGGGCAACTGTTTTCGTCCTGGCGCGGCACCAACCACGTCTCCACCGTGACCGCCGGACCGCTGTTTGACGCCAGACACAAAATGATTCTTTTCTCGCCCAGCACCGGGCGCGGGGCTTTCACCGATCCTTCCTATCATTTGCCCGCGTTCTATGAATTGTGGGCGCGTTGGGGGCCGCCGGCCGACAGCAATTTCTGGATGGCAGCGGCGGCGGCCAGCCGCGATTTCTTCCCGCGCGTCGCCAATCCGGCCACCGGCCTGACTCCGGATTACGCGAATTTCGACGGAACCGTCGTCAGCAACCGTTGGAACCAAGGCGCGGACAATTTCCGGTTCGATGCGTTCCGCACCGCGGGAAACTGGTCAGTGGATTGGTCCTGGTGGGGCAAAGACGTCCGCGAGCGGGAGTTGAGCGACAAGCTGCAGGCATTTTTTGAATCGAAGGGAATGGACTCCTACGGCTGCCAATTCACGCTGGACGGCCAGCAACTCGACGACCGGCATGCCCAGGGACTGGTCGCCGTAAACGCCGAGGCCAGCCTCGCGGCCACGAATCCGCGCTCAAAAAGATTTGTGGAGGCCCTGTGGCACACGCCGACGCCGGACGGCCTCGAGCGTTATTACGAAGGATTGCTGTACATGATGGCGCTGCTGCATTGCAGCGGTGAGTTCCGCATTTGGGCGCCCCAATGACGCCGAAACCCTTGCCAAACAGCGCAGCGGCTTTCGGCAGAAAGCCGCGCTTGCTGATATTATGGATTTGCGGCGCTCTGCCGGGCGCCGCGACGGCATTTACCATGAACATGACATCGTCTTTTTCAGCGTTATTTCTGATTCTCCTGCTGGCGGGCATTGGCCACGCCCGCGGCACGGGTGAATTTGTCACCGGCCAATACCGCAACCTGTTTGTCGAAAACGGCCATGCGCAGCCGGAAGTGGAGGCAAAAATCAACGCCGCCTTCCAGCAACTGTTCCACGGCGACCCAAATACGCAGGCGGTTTATTTTGCCGCCGGCACGAACGCCGATGGACCGCTCGCTTGCGTCAGCGATGTTGGCAGCGGAGACGTGCGGTCGGAAGGCATGTCCTACGGCATGATGATTGCCGTGCAATTGGACAAGCGGGCCGAGTTCGACGCGATTTGGAACTGGGCCAAAACATTCATGTATCACGACTCGTCCAACAGCCCCGCCTATGGTTATTTCTCATGGTCCATGAAAACCAATGGAATGCCGAACGACGAAATGCCCGCGCCCGACGGCGAGCAATATTTTGCCATGTCACTTTACTTTGCGTCAGGCCGTTGGGGAAATGGCTCAGGCATTTACAATTATCGGGCCGAGGCCGACCGGCTGCTCACCGACCTGCGACATCGCGCTTTGATTACGGGACCAACTGTCAAAGGCACGATGACCGCCGGGGCCATTTTCGATTCAGAAAATAAAATGGTCCGTTTCACGCCGGACACCGCGAACTGGAACCACACCGATCCTTCCTACCAGTTACCGGCGTTTTATGAATTGTGGGCGCGCTGGGGGCCGGTGGCGGACAGAACTTTTTGGAAGGAAGCAGCCTCCGCCAGCCGCAGTTTCTTCCAGCGCGCCGCCAATCCCGTCACGGGGCTGGCCCCGGACTATGCCAACTTCGACGGCACACCGTGGGCTGCGCCGTGGAGCACGAACAGCGCCGATTTCCAATACGACTCGTGGCGCACCGCGATGAACTGGTCGGTGGACTGGGCCTGGTGGGGCCAGGACAGACGGGAGCAGCAACGGAGCGACCGAATTCAGGCGTTTTTTGTATCCAAAGGCCTGGCGGATTACGGCAATCGCTTCAGACTGGACGGCCGGCAATTCGGGAATGACCACGCAACCGGTCTGGTGGCCATGAACGCCGTGGCCAGCCTCGCGGCCACGAATCCGCGCGCCAAACAATTTGTGGAAGCATTATGGAACACGCCGGTCCCGACCGGTCAATGGCGTTACTATGACGGCATGTTGTACCTGTTGGGAATGCTCCATTGCAGCGGCGAGTTCCGCATCTGGGCGCCCCGGTAGCAAAGGAGTTTAGTTCTCCACTGTCAATAGTGTGGACTGACCCGTTTTCGTTTTCAAGGCATAATGCCTGGAACTGTAACCCATCACCCCGGTTTGTTTGTCACCTATCACTCCGGTTCGCACCTTCTTGGTCATTCCCGATGAATAGGCAGTCTTAAAACCTCCACCATTTTGCGGGCGATCAAATGCCGCCGTTCGTCAGTGACAGTCCCCTTCCGGTCGTCAAACCGCGCTTTGGGCAGCAAATGAATCCGGTCGCAACGAACCATCGTTTTCCAATCCAGCCCGTCCGCCTCGTCCAAAACTTCCTCGGTGGCCTTCGGCTCCCGATTCACTTTGGCCGACGTGCATAGCAAGGCATTGACTTCTTCCACGTCGGGATTCTGGCATGTTTCGTCGTTGGAAATGATGACCGCCGGATGCCGTCGCTCCTTGCTGAAAGGAAACATGAAAATGTCCCACTGTTTCACAGGTGCGGGCTTATTCGAGGTCTTTGGGAGCGTGAATCACCGAAGCTTTGGCCAGGCGGTTATCCTCCTGGATTTCAGCCTGGCTGTAAGCGTTGGCAAAATAGCCTGCCGGACGCATAGGGATAGGCTCGATTTCAGGAACTTCCTGCAAAACGAACCGGCGCCGGCCCGTGACGATATAAACCGTCTCGCCCCGGCTGACTTTTTCGACCAGGCGGCCCAGATACGTTTTGGCGTTGCTCAACGTAAACATTTGCGAGCGCAAATTGACCTTTGACTTTCGGGAACGAGCGTGAACGGCGACTTTCATAGGCTGAATGTAGCCTGTGTTCAGGCTGATGTCGAATACATTTTAGCCGACGACCCAAATAGCGTCTCATCGTTCGGAAGGTGAGAGTCCACGTGTTGGACAATTTTTCTGGGCGATTGCATCTGGCATTCATTAAAATCCTGGTGGATTGCCAAACACTTGTCGCTTCGCATTTCGCCTTTGTTTGGTGATGTCCAGCCCGGCAAATGAGCCGATGATAGCTGGCCGCCCACAGCAAACGGTTGTGCCGTGAACGCTGGCGCGTGGCCGTCGTGGCGCACTTGCGTTCGGATATGAAACTGGCCGCGCCCTTCGTGAGCGAAACCGAGGCAACCTGCCCGCAAGGTCAATCACTGCACTGGCTTGGCTATGAGGTGACCGAAGATCGGCATTGGTTTGGCCCCATGCCCCCCGCCGAACTCTGTGCGATCTGCTGGCAGGCCAGCGACTGCCCGCGCCAATTCGCTTACGCGCCGGCGGCGCACGAAACGTTGCTGGGATGGTTGCCGCTCAACACGCTGGCGGCCCGGCGATTGTTGCAGCAAGTCCGTCCGTGGATCGAGCCCGCCCGGTCGTAGGAGAAAAACCAACTGGGATTGGGGCAGCTGTTTTTCAACAGTCTGAGGTTCACGTGGTGCATGGCGTTGCTGGCTGACGCCGTCGGGTTGTTGCGGGCGCACGCGCTCTGGCACGCGCCGGGGGCTCAACGCGCGTTGCTGTGCCAACGGGCGCCCCAACAAGCCGAATTGAATTTCGAGCCCTGAGCGCGCCAAACTCCGATTCTGCAAATTCGCCCAATTTTCCGCATGTTCACTCATCGAAACTTGTAACACCCTCTGGTACGCTTGTATGAGTTTTTTGGATACCTCAAGGCGTCCATCGCTTCTTACTCAGTTTATGCCACAGGGAATGAAAACTATTTGAGTCATTGCGGTGTTCGGATCAGATCCGCAGCTTGGCGGCGTCGGCAGTCGCGCCCGCTTCTAAGGCAAGTAATTTGGACGCTTTCGACAAATCGCCACCGTCCACGATGATGCCCTGGCTGACGGCGTCCTCGATTTGCAGGAATACGGCGGCCGGTGTCAGCACCCGCGCCGCCGTCAGCAGCACGTCGCGGGTGGCAATGAACCGCAACACTGAGGCAGCCTGCGGGTTTCCGTCCGCGCCAAAGCTATTCACCGCGACATCCACCGCGTGGTCGAGCAGGACGGCCGGCCGCAAATCGGGCTGGTTGACCTCAAAACGCACATTACTGAGCGTCAGGCCGCGCACGTTGCGCGCATAGAGCCCGTAAGCGGGAGGCGTACCGATTTCGAAATATTCACCGGCGACTTCAGGAACCTCACGTTGCGCCTCCTCGACGGTGCCGCCACCTCCATAAACGACCTGCACATCGCTGAGCACGATTCCTTCAATGCAACCGCCGCCGATGCAATTGAGCACGATGCACTGCCGGTACTCGCCGGGGCGATGGCTTTGCGGGAATGGGATGTCGGCAATCTGCCGCGGCTCGGACACAACCCGGCCGCGTATGTTGTTGAAGCTGATGTTGCGAACAAATCCACCCGGCCCCGGTTCGTTCGCGCCGGCGTTCCGGCGGCGGGTATTGACGT
>JAJXYT010000003.1 GCA_021780375.1 bacterium
AAGCATTGGATTCATGGCGAAATAATCCCTATGCACTAGGTATATATCAAGACAAAAAATGAGCAAAACCGGATTTTCTCACAAATTTGTCCTGCACCCAAATGCATTCCCGCTCCAATAAATTGCGTTGCGCCACCGCGGCTTTGCGCGAAACATCCCGTGTGCATGCGCGCTTTCTTCTGGGTCCCGCCGGCAGCGGCAAGACGTTCCGCTGCCTCGCCGAAATCCGTGCCGCGTTGCGCAAAAATGCCGACGGCCCGCCCGCCGCGCCGAAGCACTGCGAAGGCGGGCCGCTGATCCTGCTGGTGCCCAAACAGGCAACGTTCCAGCTCGAACGCCAATTGCTCGCCGACCGGGAATTGGCGGGTTACACCCGGCTGCACATCTTTTCGTTCGATCGCCTGGCGCGATTTGTTCTGGAGCAGCTGTCGGCCGCGCTGCCCGACCAATTGAACGACGAGGGCCGCGTCATGGTGCTGCGCGCGCTGCTGCTCCGGTATGAAAAGGAACTGAAGTTATTCCGGCAAAGCTGCCGCCGACCGGGCTTCGCGCAACAACTCAGCCAGTTGCTCGGTGAACTGCAACAACACCAATTGACGCCCGCCAGACTCAAGGCGCTCGCGGGTTATTTGGCCGAAGATCGCGAACTTCAGGACAAACTCCACGACCTCGCCCTGCTCGGCGACGCCTACGCCCGCTGGCTGGCCGAGCACGAATTGCAGGATGCCAATGTTCTGTTGAACTCTGCAACCAACGCTCTTCGTTCCGAATTCCGAACTCCGAATTCCGAACTCCGAATTGACGGCCTCTGGCTCGATGGTTTCGCCGAAATGACACCACAGGAGCTGGATTTGCTCGCCGTCGTTTTGTCCTGCTGCCGCGAGGTGACCCTGGCGTTCTGTCTCGAGACCGCTTCGAAACCCGATGCCCGGCATTCCTGGCTTTCCATCTGGTCCGCCATCGCCAAAACATATCAGCAATGCCGGCAACGAATCGAAAATCGGCCGGATGATAAAATCACCGTCGAACGGCTCAGGCGTGACGCGAAGAAAAACCGCTTTGCCGGAAATTCCATGCTGCGGCACCTGGAACAAAGCTGGTCGCAGCCCCGGCCAAACCATTCCGCCATCCACCATCCGCCAGTTGCCGTTTCCCTTGCGGTTTGCGCCAATCCCGACGCCGAAGCGATCTTCGCCGCCCGGAATATTTTGCGCTTCGTCCGCGCCGGAAACCGCTTCCGCGACTGTGCCGTGCTGGTGCGGAAGCTGGACGATTATCACAAACCACTGGCGCGGGTTTTCCGTCGTTACGAAATTCCCTTCTTCCTTGACCGGCGCGAGGCCGTCGCCCATCACCCGCTCGCGGAATTGACGCGCAGCGCCCTCCGCACGGTTGCGTTCGACTGGCGCCACGACGACTGGTTTGCCGCGCTCAAGTCCGGGTTTTCACCCGTGAACGAAATGGAAATTGACCGCCTCGAAAATGCCGCGCTCGAATTCGGCTGGCATGGCAAAACATGGCGTGAACCGGTTCAAATGGCCGACGATTCGGGAACGGTCAAATCGCTTGAACGGCTGCGTCAAAACATTTTGCCGCCATTTGAAAATGTTGCCGCGCAACTGGCGCGCCATAACAGTCAGCCAACCGGCCCGCAACTCGCCGCCGCCTTGCGTCAGCTTTGGGATGAACTCCGGGTGGCAGGGACGCTCGAAAAGTGGAACCTGCCCGAACCGGAAAGTGCGTCACCCGCCACCCGTCACCCGTCACTCCATTCGACCGTTTGGGAACAAATGAACGCGTGGCTGGACAATGTCGCCCTCGCGTTCTCCAACGAATCATTGTCATTGCGGGACTGGCTGCCGATCCTGGAAGCGGGGTTGATGAACCTGACCGTGGGTGTGGTCCCACCCGCGCTCGACCAGGTCCTCGTCGGCGCCGTGGACCGGGCGCGCAATCCGGATTTGAAATTCGCGCTGGTGCTGGGCGCGAACGAGGGGATTTTTCCCGCCGCGCCGCCCGCGCCGCCCATCCTGACCCAGGCCGACCGCGATGAACTGGAACAACACCACCTCGCGCTCGGGCCGAATCTGCGCGACCAGCTTGCCCGCGAACGGTACCTTGGCTACATCGCCTGCACCCGCGCCGGGGAAAAACTTTGCGTGACGCATTCGCGGCATGATGCGGATGGCCGGAGGTTGAATCCCTCGTCGCTGATGGTGCATCTGCAGTCGTTGTTTCCCGGATTGGAGGTTGAAGAATTCCATGCCGGCGCGGATTGGCGCGAAGCGGAGCACGTGAACGAACTGGTTGCGCCGCTGGTGGAATTAAGCGCCCCGCTCGCGGCCTCCGGCCACCCTCTCCCCGCCGGGTGGGGAGAGGGACGGGGCGAGGGGCGCGACACAAAGTGGTCCGAACTGCTTGAGCTTCCCGCGCTCAAGCTGCTCGCCGAGAGTCTGCGCCGATTGCGCGAGCCGGATCCGGCTGAAAAACTCTCACGGGATCGGGCGGAGGCCGTTTACGGTCCGACGTTGCAAAGCTCGGTCAGCCGGCTGGAGGAATTCGCCCAGTGCCCGTTCCGATTCTTCGTCCATTCGGGCCTGTGCGCCGAGGAACGGAAGGTTTTTGAATTGGATGCGCGCGAACGCGGCAGTTTTCAGCACGAGGTTTTGAAAAAATTCCACGATGACTTGAGCGAGCAAGGTCAACGCTGGCGCGACCTGACACCGGTGGAAGCCCGCGAACGCGTCGGCAAAATCGCCGCCGGCCTCGCGCCCGGCTACCGCGACGGGTTGCTGCGCGCGGACGATCAAGGCCGGTTCACGGCGCGCGTGCTGGCCGAGTCGTTGCAGGACTTCGTCGAGACCCTGGTGACCTGGATGCGCGGACAATACGAATTTGATCCGGCAGTGGCCGAACTCGAATTCGGATTTGGCGCCGGTGGCGCGCCAGCCTGGGAAATGGATTTGGGCGGTGGCCATAAGCTGGCGTTGCGCGGACGGATTGACCGGATTGATTTGTACCGCGAAACCGCGGAAAGCGCGTGGTGCGTGGTGATGGATTACAAATCCGGCCAACGCAAGCTCGACCCGGTACTGATGGAGCACGGTGTGCAATTGCAGTTGCCCGGTTATCTGGCGGCCCTGCGGCGCTGGTCCAATCCGCGCGCGCTGCTGGGCGTCGAACGCCTGGTTCCCGCCGGTGTTTTTTACGTAAACCTGCGCGGCCAATACAGTGGCGGTGACACGCGGACCGACGCGCTGGCCGAAGCGGGGGAATCGCGGCGCCTGGCCTATCGTCACACCGGACGTTTCAGCGTGGACGCCTTGCCCAAGCTTGATCACCGGTCCGGTGCGAAGGCGGGCGACCAGTTCAATTACCGCCGGAACAACGACGGCTCGCTGCATAAAGGTTCAACTGAAGCCTTGCGGCGCGCAGAATTTGAAGCGTTGCTGGATCACGTGGAAACGCAGTTGACGGAAATGGGCCGCGCGATTTATGACGGCAAAGCCAAGGTTGATCCGTATCGCAAAGGCGCCGGGACGGCATGCCAGTATTGCGATTACCGGGCCGTCTGCCGGATTGATCCGTGGACGCACCGGTATCGCGTGTTGCGCGCGGCACCAAAGGAAGCCGAGGCATGACGCTGCGCGGCAAATCCGATCCGGACTGGTCGGCGCTCGTAAAAGAATGGAAGGCTACGCAGGAATGTCTGCGCCAACGCATGGTTACCGCGCCGCTCGAACCGTTGCCACGATTTGTCGCCGGGGTGGATTGCGCGTTTTCCGGCGACAAACAAACCATTTTCGCCGCCGCCGTGGTTTATGACCGCGAAATCCAGCGTGTGATTGAGGTTGGCCACGCCACGCGGCCGGCGGAATTTCCCTATGTGCCCGGCTTCCTGACTTTCCGCGAAGGCCCGGCCGTCAAACAGGCGATTCGCGCGCTGAACCACGAATTCGGCGCGATTCTTTTTGACGGTCAGGGTTTCGCGCATCCGCGCCGCTGTGGCATCGCCGCGCACCTGGCGATTGAACTGGACCAACCCGCCGTTGGTGTCGGCAAAAGCCGGTTGATTGGAACGTTTGGGAAACTGGCGTTGAATGCCGGCGCCACGGCACCGCTCATGGATAAGGACGAACAAATCGGCGTCGTGTTGCGGACGCAAAAGGGCCTCCGGCCGCTGTTTGTGAGCATCGGCCACCGCGTGGATTTGGATTCGGCCGTCAAGCTGGTCTTGGCCTGTTGCCCGCGCTATCGCCTTCCGGAACCAACGCGCCAGGCGGACATCGAAGTGGCGAAACTGAAACGCGCTAGTGATACTCCTGCAACGTCTTCACGCCGTAGCCGGACTTCTTGAGGGCGGCAATGCCGAGCGCGGCCGCGGCGGCACCGCTCAAGGTCGTCATGATGGGCGTGCCGGTGTAGATGGCCGTGGTGCGAATTTTTACCTCGTCCTCGCGCGGCGCGGCGCCGCTCGGCGTGTTGATGACGAGCTGGATTTCCTTGTTCTTGAGCAGGTCAATCACGTTCGGCCGGCCTTCCAGCAGTTTGGCCACGCGCTGGACTTTCAATCCCGCTTTCTCCAAAACCGCCGCCGTGCCGCTCGTGGCCACCAGTTCGAATCCCAGGTCGGCAAATTGCCTGGCTGCCGCCGCCGCGTACTTTTTGTGCGCGTCGCTCACGCTGACAAAAACCTTTCCACCCAACGGCAACGGCGAGCCCGCGGCCATCTGCGATTTTGCGTAGGCGATGCCGCGGTCGGCGTCCAGGCCCATCACCTCACCCGTCGAACGCATTTCCGGCGAGAGCAAAATGTCCTGCCCGTGAAAACGGCTGAACGGAAAGACGGACTCTTTTACCGCCCAATACTTCGGTTGGATTTCCCGGGTGAACCCCAATTCCTTCAGGTTTCTCCCGGCCATGACTTTCGCCGCGAGTTTCGCCAGCGGCACACCGATGGCCTTGCTCACGAACGGCACGGTGCGCGACGCGCGCGGGTTCACCTCCAGCACAAACACCTTCTCATCCTTCACGGCGTATTGCACGTTCATCAGGCCGGCCACCTTCAATTCACGCGCCATGGCGTGCGTGGATTCGCGGATGGTCTCGATGACTTTTTTGGAAAGCGTGTGCGGCGGCAGGACCATCGCCGCATCACCGGAATGAACGCCGGCGAATTCGATGTGTTCCAGGATGCCGCCAATGACGATGGTTCCGTCACCCGTTCTTTTGAATTGGCCGACGTCGGCGATGCAATCCACGTCCACTTCGGTGGCGTCTTCGAGAAATTTATCCACGAGCACCGGGCGTTCGGGCGAGGCCTCGACGGCAAAACGCATGTAATGCTGCAGCTCGGCATCGGAATAAACAATCTGCATCGCGCGTCCGCCGAGCACAAAGGACGGGCGAACCAGGACCGGAAAGCCAAGTTTCTTGGAGGCCGCGAGTGCTTCCTCGACATTCGTGGCCAGGCCATTGGGCGGCTGCGGGATGTTAAGTTTGTCGAGCATCGCGGCGAAGAGCTTGCGGTCTTCGGCTATTTCGATGCTTTGCGGCGAGGTGCCGATGATGTTGACGCCGTTTTTCTGGAGGCCGAGCGCGAGATTCAGCGGTGTCTGGCCGCCAAATTGGGCGATGGCACCCCAGCACCCTTCGCGTTCGTAGATGTGCAGTACGTCCTCCAGGGTGAGCGGTTCGAAGAACAGCTTGTCACTCGTGTCATAATCGGTCGAAACCGTTTCCGGATTCGAATTGACCATGATGGTTTCGAAACCATCCTCCTTGAGCGCGAAGGCGGCATGGACGCAGCAATAATCGAATTCGATGCCCTGCCCGATGCGGTTGGGACCGCCGCCGAGAATCATCACCTTTTTCTTCGGCGTCTGCCTGACCTCGTCGTCCCCGCGGTCGTAGGTGGAATAATAATAAGGCGTGTAGGCCTCGAATTCGGCGGCGCAGGTGTCCACGAGCCGGTAACTCGGCACGAGCTTCAGTTTCTTCCGCAACGCCCGGATTTTGTCTTCGGTCTGGCCGGTCAAATGGGCGATTTGCCGGTCGGAGAATCCCAGCCCTTTCGCTTTGCTCAGCAATTCAGAATTTAGCGGCGGCATCGGCGCCAACAGTAAGCCCCAAAACCTTCCGGGTGTCCAGCGGCGAGTGACCAAATCCGCCTTGCTGCCGGACACGCTTTGCGCTACGAAAACGTGAATGAAACGAGCCGGGTGGTTGTTGCTTTGGGGATCCTTGTTTGGCCCGCGTTTTGTTTTTGCCCAGATTGATCCTGTTCGGCGCGACCTGATTCAGCTCGGTTACAATCAGGCGTTCGAAGGCCACGCGCCTTTCGCCGGGTACGCCTTTTATTACCATAACCAGCCGGATTTTTTGCGCACCAACCTCACGTTGCGGCTGGCCTTGGCGCCGGTCTATCTCGATTCCGAACTCGGCTTCGTTCACGGCTTGGGGCCCAATACCGATTTCGCCCTCGGCCTGGCCGGTGGCGGGTTTGCCGACAGCTATTATGAAATCCGCGACGGCAGGTATTACCCGGGGGAATCCTTTGACGGCCACAGCGCAGAGCTGTCGGCCAGCGTTTACCATTTATTCAATCCGGCCGGCGAGATTCCGCTGAATTTCATTCTGCGCGGCACGGCGCATTACTCGATCTATGACGCCAACGATGGCACCGCGCCGGGTTTCCAGACGCCTGACGACCACGGCACCTTCAGTGTCCGCACCGGTTTGCGTTGGGGTGGCGTCGAGCCGACCCTTTTTCCGCCGCTGGCGATGGAACTGTCCGTATGGTATGAAGGCCAATATCGCACCGACTCGGGCGCCTACGGGTTCAATGGTGACCGTGTGTTCAATCAGCAATCGCATCTGTTTTGGGCGGAAGGCGCCCTGGCTTACACGTTGCCCAAGAGCCAGCAGAATTTTTATGTGCGGCTGACCGCCGGCACGAGTTTGGATGCCGACCGCTTCAGCGCCTACCGGCTGGGCGGACTTCTGCCTTTGGTGTCGGAATTTCCGCTCTCGCTGCCGGGCTATTATTTTCAGGAAATCAGCGCCCGGAACTTTGCGCTGCTCAACGCGAATTACCTGTTGCCGCTGGACCCCGGGAAACGCTGGGACCTGGACCTGAATGCGTCCAGCGCCTTTGTGGATTATCTGCCCGGCGAGCGCCAGCCTGGCAACTGGCTCAGCGGGGTGGGTGGCGGCATTTTGTATCGCTCGCCGTCCGACCGTCTGAAAATCATGGCCACCTACGGATACGGCATCAACGCCATCCGCACGCACGGCCGCGGGGCCAACAGCGTCGGGATTCTGATCCAATTGGATTTGGGCCGTGCGCCCAGCCGGACGTTCAATGCGCCGCAACAGCAGCATTGGCGCGGCTGGCAGTGGTTTTTCGGCAACTAAAATCACCTTGCCCCGGGCGGCCCGGGCCTGCTTCATTATTCAGCCGGGTGCGGATATGCCTTCAATGAATGAAAAAAAATTCCCGCCGGGAAAGCCGACGCCCCCGATGCCCCGCCGCCGCCTGTGGTGGTTTCGGTTTTGTGCGGCCATTTTGATTCCGTTGGCAGTCCTGGGCGGACTGGACCTTGGTTTGCGTTGGTTCGGTTACGGTTATCCTACGGGTTTTTTTCTTCGATATGAAATCAACGGACAAGCTTATTACGTTCCCAATGACGAATTTGGTTATCGTTTTTTCCCCCGCTCCCTGGCCCGCACCCCGGCGCCCCAGCGGATGGCGGTAAAAAAATCGCCCGGTACGTATCGTATTTTTGTGTTCGGCGAATCGGCGGCGATGGGCGATCCGGATCCGGGTTTTGGCGCCTGGCGTTATCTGCAGGTGCTGCTGCGCGAACGTTTTCCCGGAACGAAATTTGAGGTGATTTGCGTGGCGATGACGGCCATTGATTCGGACGTGATTTTGCCCATCGCACGCGAGTGCGCCCGGCGCGACGGCGATTTGTGGATGGTGTACATGGGCAACAACGAAATGGTCGGGCCTTTTGGCGGAGGTACCGTTTTTGGCTCGCGCGCGCCGGGAGTGGATTTAATCCGGGCCGATCTGGCGGTAAAAAGTACGCGGATCGGGCAGTGGTTGGACAGTTGGATGCAACGATGGGAGTGGCGTTCGCCAGCCCCGAAAACGTGGCAGGGACTGGACATGTTCAAAGGCCACCGGCTTCGGTATGACGATCCGGACCGGTTGCGCGCCTATGAAAATTTCAAGGAGAATCTGGAAGATATCTTGCGCGCGGGGCACCAAGCCGGAGTGCCGGTGATTCTGAGCACCGTCGGCTGCAATTTGAAAGACTGCTCGCCTTTTGCCTCGCTGCCTGCCGCAACCCTGGGTGAAATCCAGAAAGCGGATTGGAATAAAATTTATCAGGAGGGGAACGCCCTGGCATCGGCGGGAAAATTCCCGGAAGCGCTGAAAAAATATGCCCGGGCCGACGCCCTGGACCCCCACTATGCTGAGTTGCATTTTCGCATCGGACGCTGCCAGCTGGCCCTGAGAAATAACAGCCAGGCCCTGCGCGAGTTTAAGCTGGCGCGGGATGAGGACGCCCTCGCCTTTCGCGCGGACAGCCGTATCAATCAGATCATCAAAGATGCGGCAAATGCCCATGCCGGCCAGGGCGTTTATTTTTTGGATGCCGCCGGATTGTTTGCCCAAAATTCCTCGGAGAAAATTCCCGGCAACGAGCTGTTTTATGAACATGTGCATTTGAACTTTGCAGGCAATTATTTGTTGGGCCGCGCCTTTGCCGAACAAGCCGCAAAACTCCTTCCGAAGTCCATCGTGGCGCACGACCAGGGCCAATGGGCGTCCGAGGAATTGTGTGAGCGTCGGCTGGCGGTTTCGTCGTGGGACCGGCTCCGGGTCTGGCAGGAAATCTTGAGCCGCATCTCCGGGCCACCCTATACCGCACAATTGACCCATGCCGCCAGTGTCAAACTGTGCGACGAAAAAATCAGCGGGTTGAAATCCCAAGTGGATTCCGAACCACCCGGACAAACGCGGCAACTCTACGCATCCGCGCTGGCTCTGGCTCCGACCGATGGTTTTTTACATTTCAATTTTGCCCGGTATTTGGGGGCCAAAGGGGATTTGGCGCAGGCCACCGCGGAGGCAAAACGCGTTTGCGGATTGCTGCCGCAGGTGCCCGGCGAGTTTTCCGACGTCGGGAATTTGTTGATTCTTCAGGCAAAAATTGACGAAGCTGCGGAATATTTTACTCGGGCGTTGGCCATCCGGGGCAATTTTGTGCCGGCGCTGAACGGACTCGGACAGATCCTGGAAAACCGGCAGAAAACCCCTGAGGCACTGGCCTGTTTCAGACGGGCCCTTCGGGCGGAGCCGGAGGACGCGGCGACGTGCATCAACATCGGATTTCTGGAGCAGGACCGGGGAAATTTGAAACAGGCCGCAGTCTATTATCAGCGCGCGGCCGATCTCCAGCCACAAGGCCCGGCTGATTATTTTAACCAGGCGGTTGCGGCGGCCGAGCTGGGACAGTTCGCCGGTGCGATTGAATCTTTTGGAACGGCCGTCGAGCTCAAGCCCGAATTCTGGCAGGCCCACTATCGGCTCGGCCTTGAACTGGCGGCTGAGGGAAAGATCGGCGACGCCGAGCAGCAGTTTTGGGACGCAATCGTTTATCGTCCGGATTTTGCCAAATCACATTTGAATCTTGGCATCCTGCTGCTGAAGCAACAAAGGCTGGATCCGGCGTTCACCCAGTTTCAAATTACCTTGCAGCTTGATCCGTCAAACCAACCGGCCGGGCAATACCTCGAAGAAATTCGCGCGTCAAAACGTCAGGATCCGCCGGCGGCGCAATGAAATCAACGGCCACCGGGGCTGGAGATTTCGTGGAATTGGATTTTGATTGTCCTTCAGCGGAGCGGGGAGGGAAATGCTTGACTTTGCACTCATGCAATTGACAATGCGCAGTCGTCAGGCCGCGAAGTTTTTGCGGTCGAGCGCCTTGTCTTGCGCATATGGTGGAATTGGCAGACACGCTACTTTGAGGTGGTAGTGGGGCAACCCGTGCAGGTTCAAGTCCTGCTATGCGCACCAATGTTCCCCGGAAAAACGATGGTTCGGCTTTTTCAGACTCAGACACAAATCTGACACAGAAAAACCTCGAAAGCGGTGACGCAGACATGGCGAAGTGGCCAAAAAGGATCAAATACCAAAACAAGGTTTTGGCCTAGATTTACCGGCCCTGCCGTGGCCGGGACTCCTGCCGCGTGACGTGAGGTGCCTCGGGCAAGCGGCAGATGAAATCCTTCCCGACCTGCGCTGGCAAGGGCGGTGCACAGGAATTCGGTGAGACGTTGGTAAAGGAACTGGCGAACAATTCACAGGCCGTCATGCTGACGCCCGCACAGGCGTCCGACGCAACTCGCCGCCTTTGAAAAGCTGGACGCGTTCTACCAAACCACCGGGCGTAAAGTTTCCCCGCCGGCGCCGGTCTTTGAGTATTGTGAGACTGTTGCCAGGGTCCCCGAGTGGACGCTGACCGAAGTCGTCGAGGGCTTCACCCGCACGGTCGCGATGGTGAAGCGGCAAGACCTCAAGGCAGCAATCGAGGAATCCATCGCCGCCGAGGAACCCCGCGCGCAGGCCAGCAACGGCCAGCGGCCGCAACTGTCTCCAAAATATCATTAAAACCGGGCCATTCAGCTTCGCCGGTTCGCCGGCACTTTTCCCGGCTGCGCCGTTTGCGACCTCGGGAAGCACGACGTGGCCAGCTTCTTTGCCTCGAAACTGGTGTCCGAATTCTCGTCCAAAAGCCGCAACCCTCACCGCGCCGCCCTCGCGCAGTTTTTATCGTGGTGGGTTCGGAAGAATTACCCGCCTGTGGGCCATCGTCTGAGTGAGGCGGACGGGATGTGACCGGAGCACGCAAACACAGCGGAAGTCCAGTTCTACACTCCAAAGGAATTCCGCGCTTTGCTGGATGCGGCGGATGGCCCGTGGCGAGCGATGATTGCCCTCGGCCATTTTCCAGAAATCAAGCGTTGACACCCCGGCGCATTTCTGGTTTTATCACACCCCTTTTGCGGAAAATTTTATGTACGCCGTTCTGGAAACCGGAAGCAAACAGTATCGTGTGGCCGCGGGCGACACGCTGGAAATCGAGCGCCTGGCCGTTGAGGCCGGCAAGCCCGTCACTTTTGACCGCGTGTTGCTGGTCAACCAGGACGGCAAGGTGAGTGTGGGCACCCCCACCGTCAACGGCGCCAGCGTCGTGGCCGACGTGGTGGAACACAAGCGCGGCGAGAAAACGCTCACGTTCAAAATGAAACGCCGCAAAGGTTATCACAAAAGCATCGGTCACCGTCAGGAACTCACCGTGGTGAAGATCAAGGAAATCAAAGCGTAACATCGGTAGGGACAGTGCGCTGCGCCGTCCGGACGCCGCAGCGCGGCGTCCCTGCCAGCAACCAGACAGAAATTTATGGCACACAAAAAAGGTCAAGGCAGTGTCCGCAATGGCCGCGACAGCGTCAGCAAACGGCTGGGCGTGAAAACATTTGGCGGCGAATTTGTCACCGCCGGCAGCATCATCATCCGCCAGCGCGGCACGAAGTTTGAAGCCGGCCAGAACGTCGGCACCGGCCGCGACTGGACGCTCTTCGCCCTCGTGGACGGCAAAATTGCGTTCGACAAGAATGGCCGGCGCGTGAACGTGAAACCCGAACCCGCCGCGAAGAACTGAACGGCGTTATTGAATTTCAAGGCGAGGCCAGCCGCCTCGCCTTTTTTGTTTTCAGAACTGCCACAAAAAGGCACAAAAGGCGCAGAAACAATTTCATTTTGTGAATTTTGCGCTGTTTTGCGGCTAAACTGGTTGATAACGCATGTTTGTTGACGAAATCAAAATTTACGCGCGGGCCGGGCACGGCGGCAAAGGCTGTGTCGCGTTCCATCGTGAAGCGTTCGTGCCCAAGGGCGGCCCCAGTGGCGGCAACGGCGGGCGGGGCGGCAGCGTGATTTTGCGGGCCGACCACGACCTCAACAATCTCATCGCCCAGTACTATCAGCCGCGCCTCATCGCACCGGATGGCGAACACGGCCTGGGCAAGGGCATGGACGGCCACGCCGGCAAAGACCTCATGGTAAAGGTGCCCTGCGGCACACTGGTCTGGCAATTGGCCGATGGGGCAAAGGAAACTGTCGAGGACGAACAGGGCAGCCCGGATGACAAACCGATGTTCCGCTCCAGCGCCAGCAAGCGGCCATTGATCCGCAGCGCCAGCGGCGCGCTGGCACAAGAAATTGATTTGAGCAAGGAAGGCGCAGACGGGAAATCTGCCTCAACCGACAAAGGCGAACTGATCGCCGACCTCACCCGGCACGGGCAACAATTTATTTTGTGCCAGGGCGGGCGCGGCGGCCTGGGCAATCGTAACTTTGCCACCGCGGCGCGCCAGACACCGCGCTTCGCGCAGCCGGGCGAGCCGGGCGGAGAAGGTGATTTTTTGTTCGAGTTGCGCATCATGGCCGAGGTCGGGCTGGTCGGTTATCCGAACGCCGGCAAATCCACGCTGCTCACAGCCATTTCCAAGGCGCGTCCGAAAATCGCGCCGTATCCGTTTACGACCCTGCATCCGCAAATCGGCATCGTGGAGTATGCGGATTTTCACCGGCTCACGGTCTGCGACGTGCCCGGTCTGATTGAAGGCGCCCACCAGAACGTCGGGCTGGGCCATGCCTTCCTGCGCCACATTGAACGCTGCAAAATCCTCGTGTTGCTCCTGGACATGGCCGGCACGGACAACCGCGCGCCGTGGGACGACTACAAACAATTGCTCAGCGAGCTGGAGCTTTACGATCCGGCGCTCCTGGATAAACCGCGTTTCGTCGTGGGGAACAAGATGGATGAAACTGCCGCCGAAAAGAACCTGAAACAGTTCAAGAAGCAGATTAAAAAAGTTTCCGTGCTGCCGATTTCCGCCGCGTTTGACGAAGGCGTCGAAAAATTCAGGAAAATGATTCGCGAGGCGGTGGCAGAAGCATCGACTGAGTAGGAGGCGAGGTCACGAGACTCAAGTCAGAAAACGATTAGAGACTCCTCACGTCGTCTCCTACAATTTCAAAAAACCGCATCAGGCTGTCGCCGTGCTTGAGCGCCTTCACTTCCCGCCACGGCCCGACAATCTCCAGCGTGTCGCGTTTGGTATGGCCGAGAATGAATCGTCCGCCGGGCGCCAGCAGCTTCGGCAGACTCACGTCGTCGAGCAGTTGCTGCGCGAAGGAAGTCGAGCGGCGGCCGATGTTTTTCTCGCCATAAGGCGGGTCGGCCAGAATCAAATCAAATTGCCGCCCGGTTTCGGCCAGTTGATGCACCATGGTGAAAACGTCCTGCGTGCGGACTTCGAGATTGGATTCGAAACCGGCCGCCGCCGCGTTGCCACGGATGAACTCGGCATGTTTGTGCGATTTCTCGACGCACAGCGCCGAAGCCGCGCCGCGGCTCAGGCAGTCCAGGCTCAAAGCGCCGGTACCGGCGAACAATTCGAGCACCCGCGCGCCAACCACCCGCGGGCCAAGCGAGTTGAAAACCGCCTGCTTGACGAGATCGGGCGTGGGCCGCACGTCGAATCCCTTGGGTACCCTGAGAAGGCGTCGGGCCGCTTTGCCGCCGGTGATGCGCATGTTCGTTAAATCGTGATCGGTTGAATAGTTAAATCGTAACGCTTCTACCGATTTAACCATTTAACGATTAAACGAATAGCCGATGGCGGCGAGGCGTTGGGGATCCACCAGCGGCTGTTGCCGGAGCGCGTCCAAACCGGCGTTGACGCGGGCGCGTAAAAGCTGGCGGTCGCCTCCCTTGTATTTACCCACCAAGGCGCCCGCTTCCTGCGTGTTCCGGGGGCGGACGCCCTTGCCATAGATGTCGGCGCAGAACGCGACGTAGCCGAGTTGCGCGAGCATTTCGGCGCGGTGTTTTTCGTAATCGGTCAGTCCCATCCACTGGTGCACCACCAGCACACCGGGACGCGCGCCCGAGAGGGCATCGTCGTAAGCGACAAAGCCTTCGAGCGTTGTATCGCCCTGTTTATATTCAACGGTCCTGGTCTGGATGGTCGCGCGCACCGTCATGGCGCACATTAAAACGAGCAAGATGGCGATCAAATTATTCATGGCGTTACTGTAACCGTTCCGGCGCAAATTGCCAACGGCTTGACACGGGCCGCCTCCGGCGGGCTTCCTATCGGTTGTGCAACGACTGGGACCGCCGGATTCGCACCACCTCGACGCCGCCGTCGGGTGGCTGGGGCTGGGGTGCGTCGCCGAGGCCCGGACGGAACTGGATTTGATTACAGCCGCGCAACAAAAACATCCGGCCGTGCTGGAGGCGCGCTGGACGCTTTGCGCCCGGGAAAAACGCTGGGCCGAGGCGCTGGAAATTGCGCGGGCCGAACTGGCCGCCGTCCCCGACGATTGTAGCGGCTGGTTGCATCGCGCCTATGCCATGCGCCGCGTTCCGGAGGACGGTTTGTCCCGGGCCTGGGAGGCGCTGTTGCCCGCGGCGGAAAAATTTCCCCGGGAACCGGTCATCGCCTACAATCTGTCGTGTTACGCCTGCCAGATGCAGCAACTCGACATCGCACGACACTGGTTGCAGCAGGCGATGAAAATCGGGGGCAGGGACGCCATCCGGAAAATGGCGCTGGCCGACGACGATTTACAGCCGCTATGGGCGGAAATCCGGGAGTTGTAATGAGGGTGACAAAACACACAGAGAAATTGAAAACCCCTTTCCAGGAACCACCGGGTAGGGCGCGCAGTCCTCTGCGCGCCGGGAACGTGGAAGGGCGTCCCTTTGCTCCCAGGCGGCGCGCACGGAGTGACGCGCCCTGCCGCCAGCCGGTTCAACGAGTCAAAGCGCGACATATCGGACGCCCGCCGATTTTAGAAGTTTGCGATCTGCGTGTGGAGCGCGGCGGCACCACCATTCTGGATGGTGTGGACTGGCGCGTGGAACGCGGACAGCATTGGGTGATTCTCGGCGCGAACGGTTCAGGCAAAACCTCGTTGCTGAGCGCGCTGACGGGTTATCTGACGCCGACCGCGGGGGAAATTTCGTTGCTGAACCGGACTTATGGCCGTTCGGACTGGCGCGAACTGCGCAAACAAATCGGCCTGGTCAGTTCCGCCGTCCGGCAAATGATGGCCAACGACGAACCGGCCCTGGAAACCGTCGCCAGCGGCAAATACGCGTTGATTGATTTCCGGGGAACGTTGTCACGCACGGATAAAAGTCGCGCGCTGAACATCCTCCGGCAAATCGAATGCGCGCCACTGGCGGCGCGTCCGTGGCGGGTGCTGTCGCAAGGCGAACGCCAGCGGGTATTGATTGGCCGGGCGCTGATGGCCCAACCGCAGATCCTGATTCTGGACGAACCCTGCGCCGGACTGGACCCCACCGCCCGCGAACATTTCCTGCAATTCCTCCAACGGCTTGGCACAAGCAAAAATGCGCCGACCCTGGTGCTGGTAACGCATCACGTCGAGGAAATCATGCCGGTGTTTTCACATGTGCTGCTGCTGAAAGACGGCGGCGTGCTGGCGTCCGGCAAAAAGACAAACGCGCTGAATTCCCGAAATCTTGCCCAGGCCTTCAACGCACGGATGAAATTACAGACGGCGGGAAGGCGTTATGGATTGAAAGTGCAAACCAATGACAAGTCGCCGCCTGTTTTATAGTCTTTGTCTTGGTTTATCCCATCCACTCAAGTTCAGAAATCGCGTGAAGTCTCCCGCGGCATGATCAAAACGGTCAAACGCAATCAAATCCTGGTCAGCTTTGTTCAAGCCCCGCCATTCCCAGCAACGCTCCGGCTTCGTCAGCGGTTTCATGCCCGACATTGTTTCCACCGCCACCGGTTGTCCCGAAAAAGTTCGGTGGGAAAGCGCCTGAGGATTGGCGCAGTCCAGGACGCTTCGCGTCCGTTGAATGTCAGATTGAATCGCGCCGGCGTCCTGGAGTGCGGCGCGGCCCTCCGCCGCTTTTTCGTGTGCAGGAAACCGAGCGCGGCAATTACACCGTCACTACCGCGGCCTTTTCGTTCCAGCCGAACAGGCGCTTGGCCTTGATGACCCGGGCAATCGGCGGCGGGACGAGCTTTTCCCGGGAAGCATCGCCGGCCTTGATTTTGTCGAGCACGTCGCGGGAATAGATGGACTGATAATCGGGGTTGTAATTGCGGATGTTTTCCACAAACCGGTTCTCCACCAGATGCGGGTAAAGATGGCGCAGGTGCGGCGCGACTTCCATGTTTTCCACGGTGGTGAGTTTGCCGGTCTTGCGGTCGAGCGACGGATAGACATAAAGCTTCGCGCCGTTCTTGAACAACTGGCCGAGCGATTCCATCAGGCCGCCTTCGAGGTCGGTGTAAAAGCTCTCGTCCATGATGTCACGCAACCGCACCAGGCCCAGCGGCAAACTGATGTTTTTTGCGTGTGCCTGGAAAGATACATCACCAGGCGGTGATAACGGAAAAAGCTGGAGATGAGCACCGTCTTGCCCAGCGCGCCCAACGTGTCCACGCGGTCGAGAAAATCGCAATGGTCAATCACATCGTCCACCTGCAACTGGTGCAGGGTCATTTCCGTAATGACCACCGGTGGTTCGCCCTTGAGCGATTCCTCCTGGAAAAACTGCTCCTGCCCGCCGCCGATTTCGGCGAACGTGCCGTGCTTCGCGGTGTCCAGATTGATTTGCCGCGCCTGTTGCGCACAGCTCCTTGTGGGTTCAGTCATCATTGGGCTTCGACCCCTTCGCGCGCCGAAATACACAAAAATCGCGCCGCGTCCAACCGCAGTTGCTTTCGGAGAATTGTAGTGGTGGGGCGAGGCTACTGACGAGCCGCCGCCGCTTGCTTTACGCAAAGTCCGGCTCGCGAGGACGCTCGCCCCACCGGAAAAACAGACTGATCCACAACCCTGCTTTCAGCTTTCCGCCACCTGAAAACGTGCTATACTCGTTCGCGTGTATCGGACGCAGGATTTACACGTCAAAGAAATCGTCCGGCTGCTGACGCCGCGGGAATTGAAGGCGCAGTTGCCGACTCCCGACGCCGCGAATGCCACGGTGGCGCGCAGCCGCGAGCGGATCATCCGCATCCTGCGCCAGGAAGACCCGCGGCTGCTCGTCGTCGTCGGCCCGTGCTCCATCCACGACGAAAAAGGCGCGCGGGAGTACGCGACGCGGCTCAACGCGTTGCGCCAGGAACTGGCCGGCCGCCTGGAAGTCGTGATGCGCGTCTATTTTGAGAAACCGCGCACGACCATCGGCTGGAAGGGATTGATTAATGATCCGCGCTTGGACGGTTCACAGGACATTGCAACCGGTCTGAAAATCGCGCGGAAACTCCTGTTGGAAATCACCGGCATGGGTTTGCCGACGGCGACGGAATTCCTCGACCCGATTGTGCCGCAATACATCGCGGACCTGGTCACATGGGCGGCGATTGGCGCGCGCACCACGGAATCACAGACGCACCGCGAAATGGCCAGCGGCCTGTCCATGCCGATCGGTTTGAAAAACAACACGGACGGCAGCCTGCAATCGGCCATTGAGGCAATGGGCGCGACGCGGCATCCGCACAGTTTTCTGGGCATTGACCAGGACGGCGTCACGGCCATCGTGCGTACCACGGGCAATCCGCACGCGCACATCGTGCTGCGCGGCGGGCGTACCATGACCAATTACGATGCCGCCAGCATCCGCGCGGCGGAGGAAAAATTGAAGGCGGAAAAGCTGCCGCCGGTGCTGATGGTGGATTGCAGCCACGCGAACTCCGGCAAACAATTCGCGAAACAGGAGGACGTGTGGCGCAGCGTCATTCAGCAGCGCGTCGAAGGCACGCGCTCGCTCATCGGCCTGATGGTTGAGAGCAACCTGCACGAAGGCAGCCAGCCCATTCCGAAAGACCTGAAGCAACTGCGCTATGGCGTGTCGCTCACCGACTCGTGCATCGGTTGGGAAACGACCGAACGCATGCTGCGCTGGGGCTGCGAAACGCTGGGGAAACTGGAGGAAAAGGCAGAAGGCAGAAGGCAGAAGGCGGAATGACTGTTCTCATTTGGCAGCAGCCGACGTAAGGAGGCTCCTCCGGAATTTAGCAGCAAAGTGAATTGAACAGAGCTTCGTTACCTCGGCTCCTACGGGTTAAGCAGATTCGCGCGGGCTGGAAGGGGGAGGGCATTTTCTTTTTCTTTTACCGC
>JAJXYT010000167.1 GCA_021780375.1 bacterium
TTCGCCCCGGCTCGTCAGTAGCCTCGCCCCACCAACAAAAGACGGCCGGCTCGTCAGTAGCCTCGCCCCACCAACAAAAGACAGCCGGCTCGTCGGTAGCCTCGCCCCACCAAAATGCACCACAACCTGGTGTGACAATAGGTGTGATGAAACACTGTAGGTGCACTGACCTGAAAATCGGCAATCTGCTTTGATCCGCGTTCATTCGCGCAGGTCCGCAGTGAACAGCAAATCCATCAAATGGCAAAATCACAGAGCTGGGCCTGGGCCAGCTCCAGGATGGATGTGTAACAGCCCTCCACATTTTGCGCCACGGTGTCGATGTAGTTCTCCCGCTCTTCCGGCCGGGGAACTTCAAAGGGAAAACTCAACAAATCCTGGACGTTCCCGGCCTTGGCGCGCTGGTAAAGTCCCTTGGGATCGCGGGCCACGCAGACATCCAGCGGCGCGTGGATGTAAATCCAGACCAGCCGATTGCCCAGGACTTTGGACACCGCATCGCGCTGGCTGTGCTGCGGGGCCATGGTGGCGACGACCACATTCATGCCCTGGTCCAGGGCCAGCTTGGCCACCTCGGCAATGCGCCGGTGATTTTCCACCCGGGATTCGGTGGTAAAACCGAGATCGGAACACAGGCCGGACCGCATGTCATCGCCATCCAGAAAAAACACGGGAATGCCCCGGTCGAGAAACCCACTGCGTAATTTTCGCGCCAGAGTGGTTTTGCCCGCGCCACAACGCCCGAAGAGCCAGAACACCTTCGTGATTTTCACCAGCGTAGTTTGGAAGGGAAGGATTTCTCCGTCAAGAAAGAAGGCGGAAGACAGAGGACGGAGGCCCGAAGATGGAATCGTAGCGTCGGGGTCCTCGCTGGCGGGTAAAAGCGGCGTCCCGCCGCGTGTTTTTGGTTCGCGCACCGGGACGGTGCTTGAACCCGCAGCCGAGACGGCTGCGCTACGGCGCGCCGCCCGGGTTTTTCTTCGTTCACTTCGTTGGCTTCGTTGGCTTCTGTTCAAAAACTTTTTTTGCAGTTTTACAGAAGGAAACGGAGGAAACGAAGTAGTCAGTAGTCAGTCGTCAGTGGTCAGACAGTAGTCAGTCGTCAGTGGTCAGACAGTAGTCAGTAGTCGGGAGGCCTGGTATTTCCCATGAACGAACCCGCTCGGCACCGCAAGGCGGCGCGTAAGTCGTATATCGTAAATCGAAAGACTGCTTGCGCGGAAAACAAGCGCATCTATGATTTTGTGGTTATCATGAAGTTGAAACGCCAGTCATTGGTTTCGCAAGGCTCCCTGTCCCGCATGGTGCAAACCGCAACGGAAGCCTGGAAACGCTGTGACTTTCAACAAAGCATTGAAATCATGGAGCGCGTCAGCCGGTTGGACCCGGCCAACGCCAGCGTTTGGTTGGACCTGGGCGGCCTTTATGGCAAGCGATACGATTATCGCGCCGCCGCACGTTGCTTTGAACAAGCGGTCCGTATCGCTCCCAAAAAGTCGGAGGTGCTGGCGATCGCGGGACAGAAATCCCGCGACTTTCGCAAAGAAGACATGGCCGAGGACTATCTCCGGCGTGCGGCGGAGCAAAAGGACACCTCACCTGAAATTCTGGTCAAGCTGGCGGAAATTTACGAACGGACCCGCCGAACCGAGGAAGCTGGCCAACTGGTTGACCGCGCCCTGCACACGAACGCCGCCTGCGCCCCGGCGTTGCTCCTGCGCGCCCGGTTGGATCGGCAGGCGGGGCGGCTGGACACGGCGGAAAAATTGCTTCACGCCTTTCCCGCCAGCGCCGACCCGTCCCTCCGCCTGGCCGCGGCGTATCAACTGGGCGACGTCCTGGACCGCCAAGGCCGATATGACGAAGCCATGACCGCCTTCCTCGAAGCCAAGTTCTTGTTAAAGCCGCTGACCGAGCGCCCGGCCGCCGAGTTGAAAGTAATGCGCACCCGGATCAATCATATGATCACGAACACCGCGGCGGACCAGCTGCGACAGTGGTATGGTTCAACCGGCCAACTCCAGCCCAACTATCGGCTGGCCTTGCTGGGCGGCCATCCCCGCTCGGGAACCACCCTGCTCGAACAGGTTTTGGATGCGCACCCGGACATCGTCTCGGCGGAGGAAACAGAAATATTTTACAACGACGCCTACGGTCCGCTCCTGCGCGACCAGCCCGATGACACCGCCATGCACGCGGCCCTTGTCGCCGCGACAATCGCCCGGCTGGAACAAGCCCGGCGGGATTATTTTCGCGCCATGGAATTGTCGCTCGGCCAGTCCATTGCCGGACGGTTGCTCATTGACAAAAACCCTTCCTACACCTTTTTGGTTCCGGCCCTCATCCGCATCTTCCCGGAGATCCAGCTGCTCATCGCCTTGCGCGACCCGCGCGACGTGGTCCTGAGTTGTTTCATGCAAAACATCCCGCTCAACCAGGTCGGTGCGGCGTACTTGAGCCTGGCCAGCGCCTCGGAGGAATACCTCGCCTTGATGGGCGTCTGGCAGACTGTCAAAACCCGCCTCCCCAATCCTTATCTCGAGGTGCGCTACGAGGACATGGTGGACGATTTGGAATCCGTCGCGCACAAGACGCTGGATTTTCTCGGAGTTTCGTGGGACGCCCGCGTGCTGGGGTTTGACGAGCATGCCCGGAAAAAATTGGTGCGCTCGCCGACCTATGCGGACGTGACCCAACCGGTCTATAAACGCGCCGTCGGCCGCTGGCGCAATTACCAGAAATATCTGGAGCCGCAGCTGGAAAAACTGGAGCCGTTTGTGAAGGCGTTTGGATACGAGTAAAGAAAGGCTGAAGGCTCCCGCCTGCGTCAGACTACGGCGCGGCAAGGAACAACTGTCTCTTCGTTTCCTTCGTTGGCTTCTGTTTAATTTTTTTCCACAGAAGCAAACGAAGGAAACAAAGAACGATAGGAAAGCGGATAAAGAGTTTTCCCAGCCCAGGTTTCTCTTCGTTCCCTTCGTTGCCTTCTGTTTAAGTTTTTTTCCACAGAAGCAAACGAAGGAAACGAAGAACGGCAGGAAAATGGGTAAAGAGTTTTCCCGAAACCGATCCCCTTCCCCCCGGCTCGTCAGTAGCCTCGCCCCACCAACACAAAAGCACTTTACCTCCCGGTGGGGCGAGCGTACCCGCGAGCCGTTTGTTAAACCATCTTCCCCTTCCCCCCGGCTCGTCAGTAGCCTCGCCCCACCAACACAAAAACACTTCACCTCCCGGTGGGGCGAGCGTACCCGCGAGCCGTTTGTCAAACCATCTTCCCCTCCACCCCGGCTCGTCAGTAGCCTCGCCCCACCGACAAAAGACGGTCGGCTCGTCAGTAGGCTCGCCCCACCAACAAAATGTACCATTGGCTCCGGTGGGGCGAGGCTGTTGACCAGCCGCCAAAACTGCTTGACGTTGATTGGTTTTATGGGAAATTTCCCATGATGACGACCATTGCCAAAGCGGACAAGAGCCGGTTGACCATTCGGGGATTGATCGATGGGCAGCAATACATCGTGCGCGAGCAGCCCGGCGGCTGGTTCATCACGCCGGAAAAGAAACACCGGGTCAAAAAAACCGGCTTGAGCGCGGAGGCCTTCGCCAGACTCTATCGGGCGCGCCAGCCTTTGGACGCCGCCACCGCGCGCGAAATCTCCGCCAACCTGGCCGCCCTGGACCGGGCCAAATGAGGATCCTCCTCGATACTTCCCTGCTGGTGGAAGGCGAACGGCGGAATTTTGACCTGGGCAAATGGGTGACCACCGCGCGACATGAGGTCTTTATCTGCGACGCGACGATTGCCGAATATATCGCGGGCAAGCCTTTGAAAGACGCCGGCAAGGAGCAACGCTGGCGGAATTATTGGGATTCGTTCGTTTCGCTTTTGGTTTCGGTCCCGCTGGATCATCAGGTTTGTGAAAGAGCCGGGGAACTGCTGGCGGCGGCCCGGCGCATGGGAACGACCCTGCCCCTCGGCGATGGTCTGCATGCCGCGGTAGCCGAGTTGGAAGATTTGACCGTCGCCACGGTTGATTTGGACCACTACCAGGCGCTGGGCGTCCGCGCCGTCAATCCGTTGAAATCACGTTCCGCACGTTGAGCCGTCTTGGTTTCCCTACGGCGCGCCAAGGAGTCGGGCGGGCGAACATCTACGACAGGCGCTTGACGATATTTTTTGGTGGGGCGAGCGTACCTGCGAGCCGTTTGTTAAACCGATCCCCTCCACCCCGGCTCGTCAGTAGCCTCGCCCCACCACCAAACTGAACCGTTGCCCCCGGTGGGGCGCGCGTACCCGCGAGCCGTTTGTTGAACCATCTTCCTCTTCGCCCCGGCTCGTCAGTAGCCTCGCCCCACCAACAAAAGACGGCCGGCTCGTCAGTAGCCTCGCCCCACCAACAACGGACAGCCGGCTCGTCAGCAGCCTCGCCCCACCAACACAAAAACACCTCACCTCCCGGTGGGGCGAGCGTACCCGCGAGCCGTTTGTTAAACCATCTTCCCCTTCGCCCCGGCTCGTCAGTAGCCTCGCCCCACCAACAACGGACAGCCGGCTCGTCAGTAGCCTCGCCCCACCAACACAAAAACACTTCACCTCCAGGTGGGGCGAGCGTACCCGCGAGCCGTTTGTTGTCAGCACCAACTTTGTCTCTTCGTTCCCTTCGTGGCCTTCTGTTTAATTTCTTTCCGCAGAACCCAAGCCAACGGCTCGCGGGTACGCTCGCCCCACCAAAGCACAGACTAACGCCCGTTTCGGCGTGCAACGCCGCGCGTAAATAGTATATCGTAAATCGAAAATAATGGTGATGAAGGCATGAAACGAGCGCAACTGATCGCTTCCGGCTCGCTCAACCGGATGCTCCAGGCTGCCGAAGCGGCCTGGCATCGCAAGGATTTCCAGGAATGCCTCGAAACGTTGGAACGGGCCAGCCGCCTGGCGCCTGCCAATGCCGATATTCTCCTCCAATTGGGCCGTATCCATGGTTTGCGGTACGATTATGCCGCCGCGGAACGCCGCTTTGAACAGGCCCTTCGCCTCGCGCCCCGGAAAGTACAGCTGCTCACGGCGATTGCCGAAAAATGCCAGAATTTTCGCAACCCGAAAATCGAGGAGCGTTATCTCCGGCGCGCCCTTGAACAACCGGATGTGACGCCGCAAGCCTGCGTCAAGCTGGCCGAACTTTATGAACGTCTCCGCCGGCTTGAGGCAGCCGGACAGCTTGTGGAACGGGCGTTGAAACTGGACCCGGCGCACCCGTCGGCGCTGCTCGTCCGCGCCCGGTTGGAACGTCTGGCCGAACGGTTGGAGGGCGGGGAACAAATCCTGCGCTCGTTCATTACCAAACCCATTCCCGACACCTGGGTCCATGCCCAAGCCTGGTATGAATTGGGGCATAATCTGGACCGCCAGAAAAAGTACGACGACGCCATGGCAGCTTTTCTGGAGGCCAAGACGCTGATGCGCCCGGGAGCACCCGGTCATCTCGCAGAATTGAAAATATTGCGCGAGCGACTGAGGGTGATGGAAACCAACGTCTCCGCTGAAATGCTCAAGCGCTGGTTCAGCAACGGTCCGGCGCTGGCGCCCGCACGGAGGTTGGCTTTGCTTTGCGGCCATGCCCGGTCCGGCACGACGCTACTCGAGCAGGTGCTCGATTCCCATCCGGACATCGTCTCCGCCGAAGAGACCGATGTTTTTGTAGAAGAAGCATTTGTTCCGCTCAGGCGCACTTTGCCGCCGGATGCCTATATGCTGCCGGTTCTGGAAGCGGCCAGCAACCCGGCCTTGCAGCAATCGCGTGAAGGTTATTTCCGCGCCATGGAACTGGTCATCGGCAGCCCCATTGGGAACCGGCTCTTGCTCGACAAACATCCCGTGCTCACATTCATAATTCCGGGATTTGTCCGCATCTTTCCGGAAACCAAATTTCTGATCGCTCTGCGGGATCCGCGCGACGTCGTCTTAAGCTGTTTCATGCAACCTCACCCGCTGAATCCGATCACAGCTGCCTATCTGAGCCTGGAAGGAACAGCGGCGGATTATGCCGCGATCATGAGCCTCTTGCGGACCCTGGCGCCGCTCATGCCAATGCCGTATCTTGAAGTCCGCTACGAGGACATGGTGGACGATTTGGAATCGGTGGCGCGGCGAACCTTGGATTTCCTCGGCGTCGCATGGAACCCCGAGGTGTTGAAATTTGATGAGCATGCCCGGCAGAAAATGGTGCGTTCGCCCACCTATGCCGATGTCACCCAGCCGGTGTATAAACGCGCCCGGGGCCGCTGGCAGCATTACCAGAAATATCTGGAGCCGCATCTGGAAAAACTGGAGCCGTTCGTGAAGGCGTTTGGATATGAATAGGTAGGGACGGCGCGCGGCGCCGTCCGCGCCCCAAGCGGGCGCAACCTTCCGGCGGCTTTACCGCCGGGGACACCGCAGCGCAGCGTCCCTACCATTTCCGAACGGTCATCGCAGCGCGGTGTCCCTACCATTCTGGTTGGAACCATTCCTCAAGGCGTTTGGGTATGAGTGAAAAAGCCGGAAGCCAGAAGGCGGAGGACGGAGGACAGAGGACAGAGGACGGAGGACGGAAGGCTGAAGGTTGAAAGTGCGATAAGGGGCGAGAGGTGAGAGCGATAGGTAGGGATTATGACTTCCCATATGCCTTAAGAAAATCTTCACGGGTGATGCCGGATTGGCGGCAAATGGTTCGGAGCGTGGCTCCATTAATTCGTAAATGGTTGGGCATGGTCAGCGGTGTGCGCGTGCCGTCAGCGTTCTGACGGACCATTGAAATGTGTTCGCGTTCACGGATAATCTCAAATCCCAAGGTACGCAGTGCGGAAACAACTTTGCCTTTGGGGGCGTCAACGGGAAATTTGGGCATGGCCTTTCCTTAGACCACGGCTTCGGCAATAAAGGCATCCAACGCGGGACTTTCGGATTCCAAAGCCTCCCGCCCGAACGTTTCGATGTGGAAACGGATGGCACTTTGAACATCATGCAAAGCCTCGTCAAAAGTCCGGCCCTCGCCCACGACGACTCCCTGGATGCCGGCCGGGTAAGCCACGTAACCTTCAGGATGCTTTTCAATGATGATTTTCATGTCCATAGCATGGCCCCTCAGAGCCGAAACTTCAAGCTGAAGAAAATGGCGCGGACGCGTCGCAAAAGTAAAGGCTGAAGGCTAAAGGCTGAAAAAGGTCGAGGGTCGAAGGTCGAGGGTCGAGGGTCGAAGGACGAGCGTCGAGGGTCGAAGGACGAGGGTCGAAGGACGAGGGTCGAAGGACGAGGGTCGAAGGACGAGGGTCGAAGGACGAGGGTCGAAGGACGAGGGTCGAGGGTCGAGGGTCGAGGGTCGAGGGTCGAGGGTCGAGGGTCGAGGGTCGAGGGTCGAGGGTCGAGGGTCGAGGGTCGAGGGGGACAGGTAGGGACGGCGCGCTGCGCCGTCCGCGCCGCGTCCAGCGGCGCAACGTTCCGGCGGCTTTACCGCCGGGGACATCGCAGCGCGATGTCCCTACCATTCTGGTTGGAACCATTCCTGAAGGCGTTTGGATATGAATAAAGCGGTCGAGGGACGAGGGTCGAGCGTCGAGGGCAAAAGAATACACTGGGACGTTGTGTGTAACCGCGGATTACACGGATTTTTGAAGAGGCGGAAGGCGGAGGACGGAAGGCTGAAAAAGGTCGAGGGTCGAAGGTCGAGGGTCGAGAGGTGAAAGCCGCGGGCGTTGAAGTCCAGGGCTGAACCAAATCATTCTTCCGGGCTGTGTGGCGGCGGACCCGCTTCCTTCAGCAATTGAGCAATCTGGCCATCCAATCTGGGCACATCTTTCTGAATAATTTCCCAAACCCGGCTGTGGTCAATCGAATCGTAGCCGTGAAGCAGCAAATTGCGAAAATCGATAATATCGCGATTTTCGGGAATCCGTGCGGCCAAGGCCGGATCGTTTTGGCGAATGCGGTTAAGCGCCTCACCAATAATTTCAAAGTTGCGTTCCACTGCCGAGCGCAGCAAACGCTCCTGTTCATAATCCGCCAGTGTACGGCCGGCAGCGGCAGTTTGAATCAATTCGCAGGCCTCAAGAATGTCCTGCAGGTATTTTGGAGACTTCGGATGCATCATAGATTGGCTCGCGCGTCTTACGGGCCTCTTGACGGAACCACGGGTTCTTCAAAGCGGAAGCCATCACCAGGTGCACCGGCCGGCCAAACAGCTTCCGCAGATTCTCCTCGAATTCCATGAAACGGGAAAGCCAGGGGCCGAAATCATAATCCGCCGGGAATTCGACCAAAAAATCCAAATCGCTGCGGTCTGGATTGAAGTCCGGCGTGTTAGCGGAGCCAAAAAGCTCCAGCCGCTTTATGCCAAATCGGCGGCAGAGCGGGATCAACGCGTTTCGGTTGGATTCGATCAAGCGATTCATGATTTGCCGGATTCCATCCAAAAAATGCCATCGCACGCCCGAAACTTCAAGCTGAAGATAATGGCGGGGACGTGTCGCAAAAGTAAAGGCTGAAAAAGGTCGAGGGTCGAGGGTCGAGGGTCGAGGGGGACAGGTAGGGACGGCGCGCTGCGCCGTCAGCGCCGCGTCCAGCGGCGCAACGTTCCGGCGGCCCTACCGCCGGGGACATCGCAGCGCGATGTCCCTACCATTTCCGAATGGTCATCGCAGCGCAGCGTCCCTACCTACAGCCTATTTTGGGTAGGGACGGCGCGCGGCGCCGTCAGCGCCGCGTCCAGCGGCGCAATGTTCCGGCGGCTTTACCGCCGGGGACATCGCAGCGCGATGTCCCTACCATTTCCGAATGGTCATCGCAGCGCAGCGTCCCTACCTACAGCCTATTTTGGGTAGGGACGGCGCGCGGCGCCGTCAGCGCCGCGTCCAGCGGCGCAACGTTCCGGCGGCTTTACCGCCGGGGACATCGCAGCGCGATGTCCCTACCATTCAAATTGCGGCCGCTGCCCATCAGCGAAATAAACAAACGGCCAATCTTGAGGACGCGCCGCGAGTTTCTTCCGCACTGGATTTTGCAGGATATAATCAGCCTTTTCCCGGCGGCTTTCCTCATGTCGCAACCGATGTTCAAAGAAATCACGTTGCCAGCCGATGCCGAGTTGTCGCGCGGTCCAACGTTTCCAGGATGTCACGATCTGCTGCAAGTTCGTTCCGCCCGCTTTACGGGCGGGGACGGCTGGGCCAGCCGTCCCTACCTGGTTGTCCGATGACGGGAAGGAAATCAAAGCGTGCAGATGATCGGGCATCAGCAGGAAAAGATAAGGCCACCAAAGCCCCGCCACTTGCCGATGCCGGACCGTCTCCAGGAGTGCCGAGGCGACTTTGGTCGTGGCCAGTTGATTCGTTCCACGCACCTGGCAATTAATGGTGAGGAAGTAAATCTCCCGTTGCGGATCAACCCATAGCGGAATTTCGTGTGGCAACGATTTCCTGTGGGGAACGAGCACGGGAAAATGATAGGATCGCCAGGAAAGGGACGCAATGGCGAACCACAGCGGCGGGAACGCACGGTTTTGGGTAGGGACGGCGCGCGGCGCCGTCAGCGCCGCGTCCAGCGGCGCAATGTTCCGGCGGCTTTACCGCCGGGGACGCCGCAGCGCGGCGTCCCTACCTACAGCCTATTTTGGGTAGGGACGGCGCGCTGCGCCGTCAGCGCCGCGTCCAGCGGCGCAACGTTCCGGCGGCTTTACCGCCGGGGACGCCGCAGCGCGGCGTCCCTACCTACAGCTTATTTTGGGTAGGGACGGCGCGCTGCGCCGTCAGCGCCGCGTCCAGCGGCGCAATGTTCCGGCGGCTTTACCGCCGGGGACACCGCAGCGCGGTGTCCCTACCATTCTGGTTGGAACCATTCCTGAAGGCGTTTGGATATGAGTGAAAAGGCCGGAAGGCTGAAAAAGGTCGAGGGTCGAAGGACGAGGGTCGAGCGTCGAGGGCAAAAGAATACACTGGGACGTTGTGTGTAACCGCGGATTACACGGATTTTTGAAGAGGCGGAAGGCGGAGGACGGAGGGCGGTAGTCGGGTCCGCGAATTCCGCTAATTGACGCAAATTCGGTCTTGAACCGCGGATGAACGCAGATGAACGCGGATAAAAACTGCTGTCTGTGGGCTTAACGGAAACGGAACCGCTTTGATAGAATCTACGCCAGGCGGTTGACGATTTACGAGTTTTCAACTGTTCCGCTTGATTGCCTGACGGGAGCCAACAAGGAGGCAATGCCCAAGCCGCATTAATAGAGTTCCCAACAGGCCGAGTCGGCGTCCGCTTCAAAGGACCGGACCGCCGCGAGATGACCACGGAGCAATTTTTCGATGTACTCGGTGGTTTGGTTGCCGCAGCGCAGCCAGACGACCTTGGGCGGCGGGCCATACAATCCAGCCATGTCCGCAAAATCGGCGTCGTGCGATACGATGACATAGCCATCAGCTTTGGCATATTCCCAGACGGCACGGTCGTCGGCCGCATCCAACCCGGCGCGCCGGACCTGATTTGAATCGGGAAACAAATCTGCCAGCCGCTCGCACAATTTGTAGCTCAAGTTCTGATCCAACAGCAGCTTCATGCGGCGGTCAGCACCCGCCGCTCGCGGTCGGCGGCGTAGGCCAGACAGGCGCGGATGTCTTCCTCCGTCAATTCGGGATAGTCGCTTAGAATTTCCTGGTGCGACATGCCAGAGGCCAGCCAGCCCAGCACGTCCGACACGGCAATCCGCATTCGCCGGATGCAAGGCCGTCCGCCGCGTTTACCCGGCTCAAGGGTAATGATGTTCTGGTAACTCATGTGCCAGCTAATGTGCGCCTTCTGGACCGCTTTTTCAACCGGCATTTTCAACCTGCGGACGATTGCGGCGCTGCGCGTCTCTACCCGCGTCGTCCCCTGCCAAACCAACCCAAAAAAAGGCCGCTCCAGGGTGCGGCTCTGTGAAAACCAAAATCAATCAAATGACAGGCTTACACCTGTTTGCGGCAGAACAGCATATCAGCGCGGCCAGGCCCAAACCGCCCGAGGCCGGCAGCGTGAGTTCGCTCTTTCCAGCAGGCGCCGAGGTGACGAGACTCTGACGGGATTTGCGATTTACGATTTACGAGGCCGTTTCGATAAGGTAACGCCGCGCGTCAATCGTATATCGTAAATCGAAAATAATGAGCCGACTGACGTCGGGCTGCTACCTATTTTACGTAGCATCGAACGTGAGTTCGATCATTCTAAACGAAAAGGGAAGATGGAGCCGACTTACGTCGGGCTGCTACCTATTTCTCGTAGCATCGAACGTCAGTTCGATCATTCTAAAGGAGAGGGAAGTTAGAGCCGACTGACGTCGGCTGCTACAGTCGGGCTGCTACGATTAAAAAAAGGGAACCCCGAAGGCTTTCGGGGCAGGCGCGGCCAGGCCCAAGCCACCCAACGCCCGCGACGCCGTTTTGAGGGGGACGGAATGCGGGACAAAAATGGAAGCGTTTTAAATTTCATTTTTTGTTTTCCGTCCTTCACACAATGAGGTACAACACAGCTGAATAGAACCAAAACACACTATGAAAACAAAAATCGCATTGATCGTCGCCCTGGTGGCACTTGCCGGGACGGCCCTGTACTTCAATACCAACGTCTCAGCTCAACCAGCGCCCGCGGCGGGACAGGCCGATGACCAGCATCTGCTCATTCGCCGAGCGATGCACGCCTTGGGACTTGCGCAGGCGGATTTGAAGATGGCCAAACACGATTTCGGCGGCCACCGGGCAGCCGCCCTGAAAGCCTGCGACCAGGCGCTGGCGGAATGCAAGTTGGCCATGAGCTACGATAAAAAGTAGCGTTCAGGACCGGCCAACAGCGACACCCTTGGCACACACCGCCCGGGTTTGTCCCAGCCTCGCGCGATCAAATAGCGGATAGGGCCCCTCGAAAGTTTTCGGGGCGGCTACCCTTGATTCGTAGCCTCGAACGTCAGTTCGATCATTCTAAACGAAAAGGGAAGATGGAGCCGACTTACGTCGGGCTGCTACCTATTTTACGTAGCATCGAACGTGAGTTCGATCATTTTAAAAAGCGAGGTTGGAGCCGACTCACGTCGGGCTGCTACCTGTTTTTCGTAGCATCGAACGTGAGTTCGATCATTCTAAAGGAAAAGAGAAGTTTGAGCCGACTTACGTCGGGCTGCTACCGTCGGGCTGGTACGATATTAAAGAAAATGGCTGGCCGCCGGGAAGGTTCATGGCTCTGAAACCTTCACCTGCAATTTGAGTGTCGAAAAGCCGGCGGCGTCCAGTGTCAGCAATTTATCGGCTCCCCACTTTCTGGCGGCCGTTGCGTGCATCAGATCGTGGATCCGGGCGCCGCGGACGCCTTGCGAGCTTGCTTCCCGGACTGCCGACAGAGTTTCCGCCGAGTCCAACTCCACGAAGGCCAGGTCCGCGGTCAGATCCGCAACCATGTTCGCCGCATCGGCTGGCGCGTACCGGAAACTTACACCCTTTGTCAGAGTTGAGAACACTTCAGCCAGGCTGTGCGGCCGCGTGGCATTGTCAACTGGCCGGAGCCGGCTGCGGAGACTCGGATCATGGAGAGCTTCGATCAGGGCCGAAGAGTCCCAGTAAGTTTTCATCGGCTCTCCCGGTCCTCGCGGATTGAACTGACGATAGCCTGACGGTCCAATTTCACCTCAGCCCCCATCCAACGGCCGTTGACCTTCCTGGCTTTCACCAGGGGAACGTCTTTTTCTTCGAGCTCGGTCAGGCTGATCCGCCCATTGCCCAGGTTTTCGTAGGCATACTTCTGGCGGGGTTTCACGTCCGGCAACCGGATCCGTTTGAAATCATCCACGGTGACTGTCTTCACGGTGGTAATTTACCACCCCCAGGACGCGTTTCAAGGACGCAATCAGCGTGGACATCTTCGGACAGATTTTTCCGAATTGCTTCTTCCAGCAGGAGCCGTTTGTAATACCAACTTCCCCTTCGCCCCGGCTCGTCAGTAGCCTCGCCCCACCCACAAATCGCATATCGTAAATCGCAAAAACACACGTCATCGCCAATGCTTTGGGGACGCACGTCATCCAACCGGAGTTGGATAACACTCTGCAAGGCGGCACGGCTTTGGAAAAGCAAGCTTGTGAAATCGAGGTCTTGGGTGAGAACAACGGCGTCATTTTGACAAGCCCAGCGCATAATCTCCGCGTCCGGGGCGTTGGGCGGACCGAGTTCGCGCCAGTGGCGAGCGACGTGGCCATGTTGGCGGAGAAAATCGACCCACGAAAGCGGGAGGCAGTTGTCAACGACCACGGTCACGCGGGCTGAAGCTCGATTTCGCGTTCGCGTGTGAGCCAGGCGGCGTACGCCATGCACGCCTTGATGTCATCCGGTTCGAGGTCGGGATAATCCGTCAGAATCTCCTTGGTCGTCGCACCGGCAGCCAGCAGGCCGAGAATGGTGGTAACCGGAATTCTCATGCCACGAATGCAGGGTAATCCGGTCATGACGGCTGGATTCACCGTGATGCGCTTCAAAAGCTCTTTCATACTTTCGCTCTATCATTGAATGAGAAATATCCAAAGCCAATTTCAATTTGAATGCTAGCGGGGGGTGCCACCCGTGATTCGTGGCATCCGGCGTGAGCCGGATCATTCTAAAGAAAGTGAAGTTAGAGCCGACTGACGTCGGCTGCTACCGTCAAGCTGCTACGATAAAAAAAGAGAGCCTCGGAAACATCCGGGGCAGGCGCAACCGGGCCAAAAGCCATTTTTTGGGGTAGGGACGGCGCGCTGCGCCGTCCGCGCCCCAAGCGGGCGCAACGTTCCGGCGGCTTTACCGCCGGGGACGCCGCAGCGCAGCGTCCCTACCAAAAATGGAAAAAAGAGAGCCCCGAAAACATTCGGGGCTCCGGTGAAAACAAAAACAATCGCGCCTGATTTAGGCCTTTTTGCGGCGCACCAGCATCAATGCGGCCAAGTCCAAACCACCCAACGCCATCGTTGTGGGTTCCTGGCAGTCACGCGAGATTAACATTTCCGCTCAAGCCGGACATTCCGGCGCGACGCAGAAGCGACAACAGATGGGCGCACTCCGACTGACGGGTGCGCCGGCGGATGAGGATGATGAGGCCGGCAAAAGGCTGATCCTTTGAGCTGGCGTCCCGCGCCAGCTTTAGAAAATGATCCCGGTTGCAACTGAGGAGGATTCGTTGCTCCCGCCGCGCAAAATCGAAGATGGCCGCGTCAGTGGTCGTGACCGGCAGTATTTCGCGCAGCCGTTGCACGTCATGCTGCCAATATCGCAGCACTTGCCCCACCTCGTCCGGCACGTCGTGGTCGAGCAGAAACCTCATTGCAGAGTTTCGCTCATCTGTTCGGCCACCAGCGCGTCAATCTCCGTGCGATGATCCTCGTAATAGGCCAGGCACTCGTAAATTTGCGCCTTCGTCAGATCCGGAAAACTCCGCCGCACGTCTTCCACCGAGGTGCCATTGACGATCAATCCCATCACATCGTGCACCCCAATGCGCGTATTGGCGACAATGGTATGGCCATTGCAAACGCCGGGCAAATTCACCAAATAACGGTAAGCGACGCCTTTTTCCATGCCCTTAGCATAAGGTTTCAAGCGTCAAATGCAAGTCGCATTCGGTAGCCTCCGATGGCAGCAGGGCACGATGCAAGTGCTTGCCCAACGACTCGTTACCTCGTCGCCTGCTATTTTTGGCAATTACCGCTACGTCCTGCTAAAGGCAAATTCATTTAATTGTTTGAAAAAAAAGAGAGCCTCGAATGCTATCGGGGCGGCTACCCTTGATTCGTGGCATCCGGCGTGAGCCGGATCATTCTAAGAGAAAGTGAAGATGGAGCCGACTTACGTCGGGCTGCTACCTATTTTACGTAGCATCGAACGTGAGTTCGATCATTTTAAAAAGCAAAGTTAGAGCCGACTCACGTCGGGCTGCTACCCATTTCTCGTAGCAGCGAACGTGAGTTCGATCATTTTAATAAGAAAGGGAAGATGGAGCCGACTCACGTCGGCTGCTACGGTCGGGCTGCTACCTGTTTTACGTAGCAGCGAACGTCAGTTTGATCGTTCTGAAAGAGAGGGGAGTTAGAGCCGACTGACGTCGGGCTGCTACCGTCGGGCTGCTACCGTCGGGCTGCTACCGTGGGGCTGCTACGATATTAAAGAAAAAAAGAGAGCCCCGAAAACATTCGGGGCTCCTGTGAAAACAAAAACAATCGCGCCTGATTTAGGCCTTCTTGCGGCGAACCAGCATCAATGCGGCCAAGCCCAAGCCACCCAACGCCATCGTCGTGGGTTCCGGAATAACCGAAACCTGATACACCGAGAATGGTGTCAAGTTATCAATCTGGTCAGCGTTCGGCAGGGTCGTTCCAGTAACCAAAGTTGCCTGGAATGAGGCTGAATGACCAGCATACGTGCCAGCGCCATAACTTGCTCCATCGTAAGCTACCACCTCAAACCAAAACGGACCTGCACCAGCCGTTCCCGTATAATTGAAGTTAGGACCAGAAACATAACCTGGCGAAATATTACCTGGGGTAGCAAAGTTTGCACTCGAAGCCACCGTCCAACCCGCAGTCAAAGGGTCATTAGCAGTTGCAGCCGTCGTTGCACTGTCGGTAATCTGCGTTGTAGAGAAAAGCAGTTCGCCGATAAACGAACTGGGCAATGCCGTTCCAATCAACGGGCCATTGCCGTAGGTGGTGAGGATTCCTGAACCACCTTTGGCGGAGTAAGTATTAAATGCCATAGAACCCTGGCCGTAGGAAGCAACGGTCGCAATTCCAAGACCCAATATTGTTAGGATTACTGATTTTTTCATATTTTTTAGGTTATTACGTTGTTATTGTTTTTGTTTTCTATAGAAGTCTGGAGATTAATAGCTAGCGTTTTCAACCCAGTTTGAACCCGCAGTCTGCGCCTTGATAAAGAAGCCTTGACCGACGGTAATCGGAAATGGCGAACCCCAAATTCCGTTGCCCTTTTGGTCTGCGGTGTCAAATGTTTGAGCGGTTGAATTCCAATCAATCAACTGGCTCTTGTTGGCCAATACAACACCCAAATTAATATTGGTGTCCGTTGTCGCGTCAGCAGCATAAGGAATCGGGCTACCAACCAATGAATAGCCTAGAGCGATGGGATTGGTGATACTACCACCACTATTCACAATCACGCTACCAACAAAGGTGTTAGTGATTGGCGGGCTGGTAGAAACACCATTCTTTACGAAAAAGCCAAGACCAGGCGGCAAAGACACATTAGCACCCCAAATTCCGTTGCCTTTTTGAATGGCAGTGTTGTAACCCGTACCATTCCACGTAATCACTTGGGATTTATTGGGCAAGGAGTTGACAAGGTTGGTGAGCTGATTTCCATTGCCGTCATCGAACGGATTGGCCACCAAAGTGTAACCGCCGGCCCCGGCGAATACCACATTGGCATAGCCAACGACGTTGGCTGAATAAACTTGTGCGCTGGAAGCAAACATACCGGCAGCGAGAGCTGCGGCGCTGGCTAATAGAATTTTAGTTCTCATATTCTGTTTTTTTGTTTTAGTTTTACCGTGTGTGTCACCAATATCACAAATTACAAGAGGGGCGTCAATACTTTTTTGAGATTTTTTTGAACAATTTTGGGGTGAAACGTGAAGCGTGAAACGTGATTAGAAGTTCCTGAATGTCAACTTGTTACGTTAATTCCGGTTCGGGTTTTACGCATCACGCATTCCGGGGGGAAGCACTTTTTTTGGCTTGTAACCAGTCTTGTCACCAGTCGGAGGGCAGGTTGAGAGCTGAGGGTTGAGGGTTGAGAGAAAAGGAAAGAGGCCAGGAATGTCGTTAATGTGCGCTAATTCAGTGGATTAGGACGAAGGAGAATTTCAAACGCAGAGACGCCGGGAGGCAACGACGCGAAGGAACGCTGGGAAGGAAGGATGTTCGTGTTACTTGTCACGGGTTTCGTTGCAATACCAGTCGGGTTGCATTATGGTTTCGGGCATGAGCAGCATCATGTTGAAGGACATTCCGCCGGAGCTTCACGGGCGGTTGAAACAGGAGGCGGAGGCCAATTTTCGCAGTTTGACGCAGGAGGTTCTGGCGCGAATCGAACAGAGCTTTCGGATGGAGGAGGTTTTCAGCACCAAACAGGCGCAGGCTTGGATTGATGAGGCGATGGCCAGCGGTCCGGAGGAAATTTTGTCGCGGGCAAAAGCCCAGGCGGCCTTTGAGCGAGGACTCAAACGGGCGCATGAGCGAAAGGCCGGCCGGTGAGCCTCATCCTCCGTCCGCAATTCTATTTGGATTTGGAAGAGGAAGTGGCCTGGCTGGCCGAACAGGTGAGCGACGAAATCGCGCAGAGATGGTATGAAGCGGTGTTCAGCACCATTGATTTCATCAAATCGAATCCCGACATTGGCCGTGCGCGCCGCGATTTGAAACAGCCCGGCATCCGGTCCTGGAGGGTCGAACACTTCACGCGCTGGCTGATTTTTTACGGGGTCCGGCCGCCGGACATTGTTTTCTACCGCGTGCGGTCCGGGCTGATGAACCTGCTGGTGCTTCGGATGGAAGCTTAGGCAGAAGGAGGGCTTCGTGTCACCTGTCACGGGTCACGGAAAAGGGAGATGGCAGATGGGAGTTGGGAGAGGCTTTTCAGAACTCCGGCGGCCTCGTGATCGGTGTTGGCAGCGGTTTCTTTTCTTTATTTCCTCCGTTTGCTTCTGTGGAAAGCGGATTTTGAACAGAAGCCAACGAAGGGAACGAAGAGGAACCTGGGCCGGGAAAACTCCTTACCCGCTTTGCTGTCGTTCTTTGTTTCCTTCGTTTGCTTCTGTGGAAAAGAATTAAACAGAAGGCAACGAAGGGAACGAAGAGAAACCTGGGCCGGGAAAACTCTTTACCCGCTTTCCTGTCGTTCTTTGTTTCCTCCGTTAGCTTCTGTGGAAAAGAATTAAACAGAAGCCAACGAAGGGAACGAAGAGAAACCTGGGCTGGGAAAACTCTTTACCCGGTTTGCTGTTGTTCTTTGTTTCCTCCGTTTGCTTCTGTGGAAAAAATTAAACAGAAGCCAACGAAGGGAACGAAGGGAAACCTGGGCTGGGGAAGGGCTTTACCCGCTTTCCTGTCGTTCTTTGTTTCCTCCGTTTGCTTCTGTGGAAAAAAATTAAACAGAAGCCAACGAAGGGAACGAAGAGAAACCTGGGCTGAGCGTGGCGAACGT
>JAJXYT010000181.1 GCA_021780375.1 bacterium
GAATCCTGTTTTTAAACACACCGCGCCGCGCTGCAATTGGCTTGTCCGCCACCGGTCGTTCCCGGCGGCGAAGCGGCCAAAAATTCCAGCGAACCCGTTTCGCGAATCCATTCGGCCGTCAACGAATTCCACCTTGACCGGCATTCGTACCTGATTGCCACCGGCGGCGACCCGTTTGAGCTGGGTTCGGCGCGACCCCTGGATTTTGGCCATTGGGCGGCGCATAAACTGGAACAGCTTTCCAATTTCCAAATCCGGCACGGCGAAGCCGTCGCCATCGGCATCGCGCTTGACGTGCTTTATTCGCGCAACATCAGCCTGCTGCACGCCGCATCGGCCGAACGGATTCTGGCCTTGCTGCAAAAACTGGAATTGCCGTTGTCTGCTTGCGACGGGACCCGGCGAACCTATCCCGAAGGTTCGCCATACGTCGAAAAGGTCGCAGACGCCTTTGACAAATTGGATTTGCAGAAACTGGATGCCGAAGTGAAGGCGCATCCGGACAAGTTTCCGGAAGCGATGAGTGAGTTGACTGAATCGCTCATGGGCGAACACACCTATTATTACTGGCTGGAAAATGCCTGTGCGCCGGACTTTGCGCGAACGGTGGACATCCATCGCAAACCCGGTTTCGACCCGGTGGAATTGTTTCTCGACCCGAAGATTCCGCTGCCGAAACTGAAAATCGCCTGGCGGCTGCTGCAAAAGAAACTCGGCTTCCGGATGTTGATGGACGTGATTCCGCTCGACGCGACGCTGGTAAAAGGCTCACACGGCCGGCGACCGTCCCATAAAAAAGACTGGCCGTTGTTTATCACATCGCATCCGGAAAATTTGGGCGCGAAGCAGATTGAGTCCACGGACGTATTCCAAATGCTGCTGCGGTATTTGAAATAAATCCGACACGCTTCTGGCCGGACTTCATGGCTCGGGCTAGGCAACCATTGTCACGCGACATTGGTTTTGGGCGCCGGCGAGTTTCAATTTCAGGACCTCACCCTGTTTCCGGCCCAGGAGCTGTTCCCCCAACGGAGATTGCGGCGTAATCACCAGAACTTCCCGCTGGTCGTGCAGCACCTCCGTGCCGCCCGCCCGCGGGCCGACGAAGTAAGCCGTTTTTTCCGCGTTGAATTCCAGTTCCACGAAGGCCCCGACCTCAATGGGTTCACCCGGCCCGAGCTTGCGCGCGTCGAGCTTTTCGAAGGCGGCGATGGCCGCCTGGATTTCCGCCGCCTGCCGGGATTGGCCCCGGGCCAGATAGGAGGCTTCGAGTCCGCGGGTGTCGTATTTATTTTCGGCCTTGCTCTGCTCGTGCGTCGCCTCCGCGCGCGAGGCCCGGGCCGCCCGGAAATAAACCTCGAGTTCGTCCGCCAGCCGGGCAACGATCTTCTTGATGAGCACGCGTTTGTTCATCCGAAAGGAACGAGCCTATGCCATCGCCACGCGCTTGGCCAGGTTTCCCGAGGCCTCCAGCCGAATCCATAAAATGAAAACTTTTTTACCACGGATGAACACGGATCAAGACCAGACACAAAGTATCATTGGCGGATCCGGAAGGTCTCAGCGATTATCGAATTTGTTTGCCCGGCCCAAATCTTATTTCTATCCGTGTTTATCTGTGTCCCTCCCGTGGTTCAATTGATCCGATGCGCTTTGGGCCGGGTCAAAAAGTGCCCCCGGATGAATTTGCTGTTTTCATTTGTACCGCTTTGATTCATTTTATCATCACCAACTTGTATGGCTGAAAACGCAAAGCACAATTACGATGAGAGCAAGATCAGGACGTTGTCCTCGCTGGAGCACATCCGGCTGCGCACGGGCATGTATATCGGGCGCATCGGCACCGGCGCCCATCCCGACGACGGCTGCTACATCCTGCTGAAGGAGGTCGTGGACAACGCCATCGACGAATACATCATGGGCCACGGGCGGGAGGTTGAGATCAAGATAGACGGCACGCGCGTCAGCGTGCGCGATTTCGGGCGCGGCATCCCGCTGGGCAAGGTCGTGGACTGCGTTTCCAAGATCAACACCGGCGCTAAATACAACGATGATGTGTTCCAGTTCAGCGTCGGTCTCAACGGCGTCGGCACCAAGGCGGTCAACGCCCTGTCGAAAACCTTCCTGGTACGCAGCCATCGCGACGGCCAATTCGCCGAGGCGTCGTTCAAGGTGGGTAAGCTCAAGCAGGAGAATTCGGGCAAATCCAAAGAACCCGATGGCACCTTCATCGAGTTCGAGCCTGACCCGGAGATTTTCAAGGACACTCAGTTCCGTTTGGAGCACCTGGAGAAACGGTTGCGCCATTACAGCTACTTGAACACGGGGCTGAAATTGATTTTGCAGGCGCCGGACCTGGCCGAGCCCAAAACGTTCCAGTCGCGTCATGGCCTGATGGACCTGGTCATGGAGGACCTGGCGGCCGACGGCAGCGAGCCGATTTATCCCCCGCTGCATTATGCCGGCAAGACGCTCGAGTTCTGTTTCACGCACAGCCACAGCCGGTACGGCGAGACCTTTTATTCGTTCGTCAACGGCCAGTACACCAGCGACGGCGGTACGCACCTGAGCGCGTTCCGCGAAGGCCTGCTCAAGGCGGTCAACGAACACTGCAACGGCAAATATGAGGGTGACGACGTGCGTGAATGCATGGTCGGCGCGGTGTCCATCCGCCTCAAAGAACCGGTGTTCGAGTCGCAGACCAAGAACAAGCTCGGGAATACGGAAATCCGCGCCGACCTGGTCAACAGCGTGCGCGAGGAGCTGCTGCACTTTTTCCAGCGCAACAAGGCCATCGCCGACAAAATCATCGAAAAGGTGGCGGACACGCAGCAGTTGCGGAAGGAATTGCAGTCAGTCAAGAAGCTCGCGCGCGAGCGCGCCAGGACCATCATACTCCGCATCCCGCAACTCAAGGATTGCAAGCATCACTTCGACAAGAAACGGGATAAAGGCGAAGGCACGATGGTATTCATCTGCGAAGGCCAGTCCGCCGCCGGCTCCATCACGAGCTGCCGCGACGTGAACAACCAGGCGGTGTTCGTTCTCAAAGGCAAGCCGCTCAACGTCTGGGATCTCAAGCGCGATATCATGTACAAGAATGACGAGATGTATAACCTCATGCAGGCGCTCAACATCGAGGACAACACCGACGGGCTGCGTTACGAAAAAGTCATCCTCGCCACCGACGCGGACGTGGACGGCATGCACATCCGCAACCTGATGATCACGTACTTTTTCCGGTTCTTCGACCCGCTCGTCCACGATGGCCATGTCTTTGTGCTGGAGACGCCACTGTTCCGCGTGCGCAACAAGGAAAAGACCATTTATTGCTACAGCGAAACCGAGCGCGACCATGCCGTGAAAGGACTCGGCGGCAAACCCGAGATCACGCGCTTCAAGGGCCTGGGAGAAATCAGCCCGAAAGAATTCGCGCAATTCATCGGCAACGAAATGCGCCTGAGCCAGGTGGAATACGCGCCGAAGATGCAGGCCGCGCCCATTTTCAATTTCTACATGGGCAAGAACACGCCCGAGCGCAAAGACTACATCATGGACCGCCTCGTCGTGCCGGTGGAGGAATAATCCAAAGCCCCGTCGATTAAACGCTTGGCTAAGACTGCAACCTTTTGTCTCATATGGAACAAAAGTTTGTATTGCCCGAAACGACTGTTTTGGCATTGTTGCTGGTATGCAGCCCAAAACCGAAGAATTCCTTTATCTCTTGCTGTGGTCTACCGACAAGCTGTTGCGCCCGAATTTTCGTAATCTGACAGATTCTTATGAGAGTTGGGCTTACCGCAACGGGTTGATGCGACAGATAGCTTCTCTGGAAACGCGACAATTGCTCGAACGCCATCCGTCGTCGCCGGATGACCGTGTGTATCGTCTCACCAGGCAAGGCCGGCTGCATGCATTGGGCGGAAGGGATCCGCAGGCCCGATGGAGGCGCAAGTGGGATGGCCGTTGGCGCCTGATCTTGTTTGATATTCCAATGTCCCGAAACTCTGATCGTGCTCGATTGCGACGTTACTTGCATGACAAAGCTTTTGGCTACTTACAAAACAGCGTGTGGATCTCACCTGATCCGCTGGAGAAGGAACGGCAAATCCTTGGGGGAGGAACGATCAATGTGGAATCACTCATCCTGTTGGAGGCACGACCGTGCTCGGGCGAATCCGATGCGGAAATTGTAGCGGGGGCGTGGGATTTCGAGGAAATTAACGGGCTCTATGCCAGGTATTTGAAAATTCTTAACGAGCGACCCAACAATAACCTGAGAACTGCCACCGCTGCCCAGGCGCTGCTTCGTTGGGCAACGACAGAACGGGAAACATGGCTCGATGCGGTAACAAAAGATCCACTCCTGCCGGAACAGATTTTGCCTCCGCATTATCTGGGACAACAGGCATGGCGTCGTCGGGTAGAGATTCTTCAGCATGCCGGACAGCAATTGCGCACGTTCAGCCTCTGAATCGGTCATACAAACTTTTGTTCCATATGAGACAAAAGTTTGCAATATGGTTACCCGGTCAATGTTCGATGGTTTGCGGTTTTCCCACCGGGATTGGTCAATTTGTTTGCGCGAGTCTTGCCAGTGGCAAGGGTTTTCTGGCTTAATGCGAGTCGCAGTTGATTTCAAAACATGCCAGCCAAACGTAAAAAGGAGCCGGGCCAGCCGGAATGGCCCATCGAAGGCGCGACGCCCGCGCCCATGGAGAAAAAACCGGCGAAGAAATCCGCCGCCGCCAACGGGAACGGGGCGACGCACGTCCTCGCGGAGGACCTGCCCGCCGCCATCGCGCAGATCCCCTTTGACCCCAGGCAATCCAGCGGCGGTTTGCATCACCGTGTGGACCGGGGCTTTCTCGATTACGCCAGTTATGTCATCCGCGACCGCGCCATTCCGAATCTCGCCGACGGCCTCAAGCCCGTGCAACGGCGCATTCTGTGGGCCTTGCACGAAAAAGATGACGGACGGTTTATCAAGGTCGCCAACGCGGTCGGCCATACGATGCAATACCATCCGCACGGCGACGCCTCCATCGGCGACGCACTCGTGGTGCTGGCGAACAAACGTTACCTCATCGAGGGCCAGGGCAACTTCGGCAACATTTTCACCGGTGACCCCGCCGCCGCGCCGCGTTACATCGAGTGCCGGCTCACGGAACTGGCGCGGACGGAATTGTTCAACGACGAAATTACCGACTTCGTTCCCAGCTACGACGGCCGCAACCAGGAGCCGGTCGCGTTGCCGTCCAAACTGCCGGTCACGCTCATGCTCGGCACGGAAGGCATCGCCGTCGGCCTGGCCGCGCGCATTTTGCCGCACAATTTTCCCGAGTTGCTCGAGGCGCAGATCGCCATCCTCAGGAAACAGCCGTTCAAGTGCCTGCCGGATTTTGCAACCGGCGGGCTGATGGATGCGCGCGACTACAAGGACGGCAAAGGCAGCGTAAAAGTCCGCGCCAAGATCAGGGTCAAGGACGAGTCCACGGTCACCCTCAAGGAGATTCCGCCCACCACCACGACCGATTCGCTGATTGGGTCCATCGAGGACGCCGTGCAAAAGGGCAAGTTGAAGGTGAAATCCATCAACGATTTCACGTCCGAGAACGTGGAGATCGAGATCAAGTGCCCGGCCGGCGTGGAGGCGGAGAAGCTGGTGGACGCCCTGTACGCGTTCACCGACTGCGAAGTCACTATTGCCAGTCGGATCGTGGTCATCAAGGACAACCGCCCGGTGGAACTGACGGTGTCGGAAATCCTGCGGGAGAACACCAGCCAGCTGGTCGCCATCCTTAAGCGTGAACTGGAGTTGCGCGGGCAAAAGCTCCAGGACGAACTGCATTACCGCACGCTGGAGCGCATCTTCATCGAGGAACGCATCTACAAACTGATCGAGAAATGCAAAACGAGCGAGGCCGTGACCGCCGCGGTTTATGACGGCTTCAAGCCGTTCCAGCGGCAACTCGCGCGCGACCTCACCGATCCGGACGTGGAACGGCTGTTGCAGGTCCGCATCCGGCGCATTTCGTTGTTTGACATCAACCAGCACCGCGAGGAGATGGAAAAGGCAAAGGCCGGCCTCGCCGAAACGCGCAAGCACCTCAAGAACCTGACGAAATTCGTCGTCGTCCATCTCGAGGCATTGCTGGAAAAGTACGGGCCGTTGTATCCGCGCCTCACCACCAAATCCGCCCGGCACGAGGAAGTGGACGTGAAAGCGGCAGCTTTCAAGGCGTTCAAAGTCGCCTACGACCGCGATAGTGGCTATGTCGGCTGCAAGGTGAACGGCGACGAGTTCAAGCTCGAGTGCACGAAGTTCGACAAGGTGCTGCTCGTGTTCAAGGACGGCACGTACAAGGTCACGGAGTTGCCGGAGAAATTATTCGTCGGCCCGGAATTATTTTACTGCGGGCTGCCCGAGCGCGAACGTGTGTTCACCTGCGCCTACACGAACCGGAACGCCAGCTACCTCAAGCGGTTCACGTTCGGCGGGACAATCCTGGACAAGGCTTATCTCTGCATCCCGGAGAAAGCGCGCATCCTGTTTTTCGCGCCCGACACGCCGAAGCTGCTGTACGTCCGTTACAAGCCCGCGCCGCACCAGAAGGTGAACCAGCAGACCTGCGACCCGGCGGAAGTGGACGTGAAATCGCCGCGCACACTGGGCCGGCAGATTTCGATCAAGGACATTTCCTCGGTCACCGCCGAGCCGACACGCGGTTGGGACGAAAAGGCGGCCACGACCAAAATCGCGTTTGCGTGAGCCTGCCCGCCAGATTCGCGCCGGGCCCTCCTCCAAATCCTGCCGCGATTCGGGTTGGGATTCAGCGCGGAAGGGCGTCGCGGCGGGAATTCAGACCGGGGCCGCCATTTTCTTTTTGCCGAATGACGGTATTCCCGTTCAAATATCCGGAAGGCGAATCATGTTGACGACGTTGCGCATCAAAAACCTCGCGTTGGTGACCGACCTCACGCTGGAACTCCAGCCCGGTTGCAACGTCATCACCGGCGAAACCGGCGCGGGCAAATCCATCATCATCGGCGCGCTCGATCTCGTCCTCGGCGAACGCGCCGACCGCACGCTCATCCGTTCCGGCGAGGAAAGCTGTTCCGTCGAAGCGGTGTTCGAGGTCACCCAACTTTGCGCCAGGCAATTGGAGCGCCGGGCACCGCCTCGGCGCGAATCGGCAAGCCACCCACTGGCCGAGCCGGTGCTCGGCGCTCCGCCGCCGCTAAATCAGTTCCTCGAGGAAAACGGCCTGGAGCCGTGCGCGGACGGGCAATTGGTCCTCAAGCGGACCTTTTCCGCCAACGGCGCGAACCGCCAGTTCGTCAACGGTTCGCCGACCACCTTGAACACGCTGACGACGATCGGCGAATGGCTCGTGGACATCCACGGCCCGCACGACCATCAATCCCTGCTGCATCCCGCGAAACAACTTCTCATCCTGGACGCCTTTGGCCGGCTGGAAAAGGAGCGCGAGGCCTTCAGTGAGCTCGTCCGCCGCCGTACCGCGCTGGCCGCCGAAAAATCCGCGCTCATCGTGGACGAAAAGACGTACGCGCAGCAGTTGGACCTGCTGCGTTTTCAGGTGCAGGAAATCACTGCGGCACGAATGCAACCCGGCGAAGACGAACGGGTGGAACAGGAATTCAACCGCGCCAGCAACGCCGCCAGGCTGCTGCAATTGAGTCAGGCGGCCGTTGACGCTTTGAGCGAGAGCGACAACTCCGTGCTGACCCGGGCCGGGGCCGTGGGCCGCGCGTTGCAGGAATTGCAACGGGTGGACCCCGGCGCGGCGCCGCTGGCCGAATGGCACGCGCAGGCCGTCGGCACGCTGCGCGAATTGCAGGCCGCGCTTTCGCGTTATGCCGAAAAAGTGGACGTGGATCCCGCGCGGCTCGCCGGACTCGAAGAGCGCCTGGACCTGATTCACTCGCTCAAGCGCAAATACGGTGCGACTCTTGCCGAAGTCGTCGCATTCGGCGAGGAGGCGAAGCGGAAATTGCAATCGCTCGAAGGCCGCGACGCCGAACTGGCGCGCCTCAACGCCGAATTGCAGAAACTCGAGGCGGAGATTTCGCGAGCGGGCGAAAAGCTTTCCGACGCCCGCCGCAAGGCGATTCCGCCTCTGGCCAAAGCCGCGGGCAGACAGCTCGAAGATCTGGGATTCAAGCAAAGCAAGTTCGAGGTGGCGATTAAATCTGCGACCGCCGAGGTCACGAAGCTCAAATCAAACGAAAATCGGAGCCTGCTCACGCCGGCTGCTGCCATCAAGACGACCGGCCTGGACGAAATCGAATTTCAATTCGCGCCGAATCCCGGCGAACCGGCCAAACCGTTGCGGGCGATTGCGTCTTCCGGTGAAATGGCGCGCGTGATGCTGGCGCTCAAGACGGTGCTGGCCGCCGAGGACGAGATTCCCGTGCTCGTTTTTGATGAAGTGGATGCCAACGTCGGCGGGGAAACGGCCCATGCCGTCGGTGAAAAAATGAGGCAGATTGCGGCGAAGCGGCAGGTATTGTGCATCACGCATCTGCCGCAAGTCGCCGCGCCCGCGGACGCGCATTACGTTGTAAACAAAGAAATCAAAAACGGCCGGACGATTTCAGAAATACATCTGCTGGACAAAAAAGAGCGGGTTACGGAACTGACGCGGATGCTCGGCGGCCAGCACGACGCCGCCCGCAAACACGCGGAGGCGTTGTTGAAGTAATCATTTTCGCGCGCGGCGAGGGCCCTGCGGGAATGTTGGGTGTCCGTCAAGGTTTGGACAACGATGTTTCCCCTTCCCAACCGGGCCGTGAGGGTGGCCGCGCCTTGGCTTGTGAGGGACAACCCATTGGGGTTGCCTCTGTTGTTGCAGGAGCCGGCACGGAAACGATGGGCAATCGGTTTCAATCTGGTCAAAGCGCATTCCACCGTGTATAGTTGAGTTTGTTCCATTAGCATGAGCGCAATAACCCTGATGCTGCAGGCCGTGGGACGCGGTGAAAGTCGGGCGTCCGAGGACCTGTTGCCGTTGGTGTACGATGAGTTGCGCCATCTGGCGGAGGCGCGCATGGCGCAGGAATCCGCCGGCCAGACCCTACAGGCGACGGCGTTGGTGCATGAAGCCTGGCTCCGGCTGACGGCCGAGGGAGAACAGACCTGGCAGGACCGGGCGCATTTCTTCCGGGCCGCCGCCCTGGCCATGCGGCGCATTCTGGTGGACCGGGCCCGCCACAAGTCCAGCCTCAAGTGCGGCGGCAACCCGGAGCGGCTGGATATTGAGAACCTGGACCTCACCGCCGCGACCCCGGACGACAAGGTTCTGCTGGTGGACGAGGCGCTCAACCGGCTGGAAACAGAAGACCCGGAAAGCGCCCGGGTCGTCAGCCTCAAATTCTTTGGTGGACTGACCAACCTGGAAGTGGCCAAAACCCTGGGTGTGACCGAGCGGACCGTGGAACGCCAATGGGCATACGCCAAGGCGTGTCTTTACAAAATCATTCAGGAGGAGACTTGAAATCCGATTCTCTGGCGTCCTTCCGGATGTCGGTTTTCGCGCCGGGAATACGCTTAATCAATTGTAGGACCGGGACCTGGGCTTAATGACACATTTGCGAGAAATCGAAAAGGCATTGTTCGATGCGGCGCGCAACGTGACCGACCCCGCCGTGCGCCAGGCGTTGCTGGATCAGACCTGCAACGGCAATCCCGCCTTGCGGACACGGATTGAAACCCTGCTGACGGTTCAGGAGCCGGCCGAGGAATTCTTTACGGTTCATGAACTGAAAGCTGAGGCGGCGGAAACTTCGAGGGCCGGGGCAAGGTCCACAGATGATCTGACCGACGCCTCAGCCGTTGAACCGGCGGCGGCGGAAGGTCCCAACGCGCGCATCGGCCGCTATCGGCTGTTGCAACGCATGGGCGAAGGCGGGTGCGGGGTGGTTTACCTGGCCGAACAGGAAGAGCCGGTCCGACGGCGGGTCGCGCTTAAAATCATCCGGCTGGGCATGGACACCGAAAACGTCATCGCCCGATTCGAGGCGGAACGACAGGCGCTGGCGTTGATGGATCATCCGAATATTGCGCACGTGCTGGATGCCGGCGCGACCAACCTGGGCCGGCCCTATTTCGTGATGGAGCTGGTGCGCGGGGTCAAAATTACGGACTATTGCAATCAGCATCATCTGGACCTCCGCCAGCGTCTTGATTTATTCATTCAAATTTGTCACGCCATCCAACATGCCCATCAAAAAGGGGTCATTCACCGCGACATCAAGCCCTCGAACATTCTGGTTTCACTGCATGATGGCGTGGCGGTGCCGAAGGTGATTGATTTCGGCATTGCCAAAGCCACGGAGGGTCGGCTCGCGGACAATCCGGTGGTCACGGCCTACGGCCAGTTCATCGGCACTCCGGCCTATATGAGTCCCGAACAGGCCGAGCTGGGCGGGGTGGACGTTGACACCCGCAGTGACATCTACAGCCTGGGAGCGCTGCTGTATGAACTGCTGACGGGCCGGACACCTTTTGATAACAAGCAACTGCTGGATTCGGGCTGGGATGAAATGCGCCGAACCTTGCAGGAGAAGGAGCCGTTGCGGCCGTCGAACATCGTGGCCACCCTCCCGTCTGATGAGCTCCGGGCCATTGCCGGAGAGCGGGGTCTGGAACCAGCCCGGCTGATCTCGCTTTTGAAGGGGGACTTGGACTGGATTGTCATGAAGGCGGTGGAAAAGGACCGGTCGCGACGGTATGAAACCGCCAACGGGCTGGCCATGGACGTGACACGGTATCTGAACGACGAGCCGGTCGTGGCCCGTCCTCCCAGCCGAAGGTACCGGCTGCAAAAACTGGTGCGCCGGAACCGCGCGGTCTTTGTTTCCATTGCGGCCGTGGCCGCGACCCTGGTCCTTGGCCTGGGCGCTTCAACCTGGCTGATGTTCCGGGAACGGGAAGCCCGCGAGGAAGCCGAGCGGGGCCGAGCGAGCGAGGCCTTGTTGCGGCAGCAAGCCGAGGCACGAGCGGCCATCAGCCAGGCGGCGGCGCTGGTGGGCGAGAACGAGTTTGGCGCCGCGGACCAGTTGATGGCAAAAGTCACTTTTCCGGAAAACGGGCTGGGCGGCGAGGCGGTGTTCCGGCCCCTGGGCGATTGGGCAGCGGTCCAGGGCCGCTGGCAACGCGCGGCCGAATATTTCAAGTTGCTCGTGCGGGTGGACCAGATGGAAACGCCGGATGTTGCCACCTTGGACAGCACGCGCTGCGCCGTGGCCCTGATTGAAGCGGGCGACACGCCGGGCTACGAGCGTTTCCGCCGGGAGATCATCAAGCGTTTTGCCAGCACCCGCTATCCGGTGGAGGCCGAACGGACGGTGAAAAACAGTCTGCTGTTGCCGGCGGACAGCACCATCATGGCGGCCCTGGCGCCCCTGGCCGACTTGGCCGCCAAGGCGGTGCCGACAGGCACTCCCACGCCGCTGGAGGAACCGTGGCCGGGCGCCATCGCCTGGCGCTGTGATTCTCTGGCCCTGTGGAGTTATCGCCGGGCAGACTACGCTGCGGCGGTCGGTTGGTGCCAGCGATGCCTGTCCTACGGAAACGACAATCCGGCCCGAGTCGCCACCGCCAATACCATTCTGGCCATGTCCTGTTCCCAGCTCGGCCAGGTCCAGGACGCGCGCAACGCCCTGGCCCTCAGCCGCAATCTTGTGGACAGCAACAGCGGGCAGGGAAATGGCGGGCAGGGATATTGGTTTGACTGGAGGCTCGACCAAATTCTCATGCACGAAGCCGCGACGCTGGTCGAGCAGCCTCGTCCTAATCCAACCATTGGGGATATTCCCGGTCCAAAGTGACCGTTCAATTCCTTTAGCACCCCAGGCGTCTTTTGGGAGGCGAAGCACGCTTCCGGGAAGTTTTGCTCCTGGTGAGGGAGATCGGGCATTCGGCGCACACTGGAGAAAAATTCTGTCGCTATCAAGTTGGGTTACAGCCTTCTCCAGCCGCGCTGGACAGGCAAAACGGTCCAACGACGCACCGCCAGACGCCTCGCCCCTGCCCATCGCCGTTCTTTATCCTCTAAAATTCCTGTCGGGTTCTGAATGTGGAATCCGCTTATCCAGATAGAATCCTATGCTGTCGCCCCTTGTTTTTGAACGGAATAAAGTTTCGGGAGGACGGGATGCCTCTCCGCCGGACAGGGTGGCGGTCAACTCCGGCGCTTCGAATCCGTCGGGGTTCACTCTGATCGAACTGCTGGTCGTCATCGCCATCATTGCGATTTTGGCCGCAATGCTCCTGCCGGCATTGGCGGCGGCCAAGGAGAAAGCCATTCGCACCCAATGCATGAACAACCTGCATGAAATTGGCATCGCCCTGTTTGTGTATACTGGCGACCGGGCCAACAGCAAACTGCCCGTGTATGATACTGCCACCGGCGCGAGTTGGGCTTGGGACATGCCTTGGGATGTAGGCAATCAAATGCTTCAGAGCGTGGGTGGAAACCCAAAAGTTTTTTACGATCCCGGAACCGCGACGCGGTTTACCGACGCAGACGACTTCTCCGGCTCCAACAGCCTTTGGAATTTCAGCGTTGGCAATTTTCACGTTCTTGGTTATGTTTTCGCGTTTTCGGGCCAGGCCTGTGACCTCAAGCTGGCCGCTCAAAATACGACTTTACAGCCGGAATCCACCGCGAACCCGCAAAACAGCCTCTTGCCGCCAGTACGGATTCCCGTTTCGGAGCGGGAATTGTTCATGTGCGCGACGATATCCAGTCCGTCCTATGGCGTTTACGCCAACCGCTACACCTATAACTACACGGAAATTGCCGGTGGTTTTTACAAACATCATACCAGTCCGCATCTGAACGGGAACTTCCCCTCCGGGGGCAATATTGGGTTCAAGGATGGGCATGTGTCCTGGCGCAAATTTGACGATATGAATCAGTGGAGTTTTAAAGCCCCCCTCAGTCGTGGGGATCCTCCGAGTTTCTGGTGGTAACATTTAACTTGATTCGATTTCCATGTCCTGACTCAAAACAACTCAAACCAACAAAGAAAACGAAGTCGTACCATGAAAACTCAAATCTCAACGATCGGTAGAAAGACCAAGCTGGTCCTGGCCGCCGGGGCCGCCATCTTCGGCTTTGGTCTGGCGGCCAATGCCCAGTTGGCGCACTATTATCAATTCTCAACCGGCACGGCCAACGACCAGGTCGGCACGGCCAACGGCACGCTTCAAGGCAGTGCAACCATAACCGGCGGCGCTTTGGTGACCGACGGTGGCAACGGCACCGTCAGTGGCCAGTGGGGCGGAACCGGGCCGATGTTGACGCTGGATTCCAGCGCCGTGTCCGGCATTACCGGAGCGTTCACTATCGTGGACTGGTATCAAGCTACAACGGGATGGCCCAAATTTGACACGGCTTACGCCTTCAGTGACGGGAATGTTGATGGAAGTGGCAACCCGATTGATTACCTTCTCCACACCCCGGTTCGAGCAGATGCCAATAACACCTATCCCTCTGGCGTGGGTCTGGAAGGTGCTGGCGGCGCTCTCGTTCGTGATGCGAACAACTGGGATTATGCGGTGCGTGGCATTTTTTTGGACAACAACAATCTTCATCAAACCGTCCTCACCTATGATGGAACCACGTTCAGTTATTACGTTGATGGCGCGCCCGCATATTATGCTGCTTATGGTTATGCCGACACTTTAACTGATCCTGGTTTTAACCTGTCCCTGTTGACTCGTATCGCGCTGAATGGCGGTTCGCCTTACGCGGACCCTGCCCTGACCGGCTCCACCTATTCCTTCGCCATCTTCAACCAGGGCCTGACGACGGACCAGGTGGCGGCTGTTTATAGTTTGGGAGACGATGCCAGCGTGTCGCAACTCAACGCAGCCGCGGTTCCCGAACCCGGAACCAGCGCGTTGTCGGCGCTAGCGGGCCTGGCCGGGCTGTTGTTCCGGCGGCGGTCGTTCCGTGCGTCGGTGGCCTCGAAACAATAATCAAAAGCAGCCGCCGGCGGGCGCAGGCAGGTCCGCCGGCGGTATCTCGTTTTCTTGAACTTGATGTACCGATTGAATCCAGAGGCAGCAAATAAAAGGGCAAATCAAACCTCCAACCGCGAACTAAAATGAAAAAAACAAATCAAATAACGCGCCGTGCGCTCATCTGGAGTTGCATGGCCATCATCACCCTGTTGATGCCATGGGTGGCTTCGGCCCAAACGCTGGTCCACGAATACAGTTTCAGCGATCCTGGCCCCACCAACGTTGCCGACTCCATCGGCGGCCCGGCGTGGGACGGCATCGTCCTGACGGGTGGAACAAACGCCGCGCCGGGACCGGGCGGCAGCCTCTTCACCGGCAGTCAACTGCTGCTCAGCGCTTCCAGTGAGGACTTTGTCCAACTGCCGCCGGGCATCCTCAGCAATTACACGGCGGTGACGATTGACGCCTGGGTCACCCTGGGAGCGCTCCCCGCCAATTGTTTTCTCTGGGGTTTTGGCGACACCGACCCGAATGTGTTGAGCGGCGGCCTGCCGTCCGGCTATAATTGCATTTTCTGCCAGCCGGAGGCCGGGGCTCTGACCATCAGCACCGCCGATCCGAGCTGGCAGGGCGGCCATACCACCCCCAACGCCGGCAGCCTTGCCTTCGCCACCCCCGCGGAAATTCACGTGACCGCTGTCATCAATCCGCCCACCGGTTACATCGAGCTTTACACCAACGGGATCCTGGCGGGGCGGAACATCGCCGTTACGGAGCAGATGAATCAGATCAGCAATGTGATCAATTACCTGGGCCGGTCGCTCTACTGGGCTGACGGCTATTACGATTCCAGTTGGGACGAGTTCCGCATCTGGAACGGCGCGCTCAACCCGCTCCAGATTGCGGGCTGCGATGTGAGCGGGCCGAACAGCACCAGCACCAATTACGGCGCCGTGACCGGCGTGCAGTTGCAGCTCCCCTACTATCAATTGGTGCAAGGCACCCATGAGTCGGCCACCGTGATGGTTACGGCCTCCGGCGTGCCTAACCCGGTGGATATGTCCCTGTGGGCCAGCTATTCGTCGAGCAACACCAATATCCTCACGACAACCAATAACGCCATCTACGCCGTTGGCCAGGGCTCCGCCAGCATCGTGGCCAGTTTTGGCGGCATTTCATCCACCCAAATTGTCACCGTCGTCCAACCGGCCTCGGTGCTGACCCATCGCTACAGTTTCAGCGATGCCAACGGCAGCACGACGGTGGCCGACTCGGTGGGCGGTTCGGCCTGGAACGGCACGGTGATGACCAATGGGCCGACGCCCGCTGCTTATCCGGGTGTTTTCAGCGGCAGCCAGTTGACCATCTCTTCGAACCTTTCCGAATACGTCCAATTGCCGTCCGGCATTATCAGCAATTACAACGCAGTGACGATTGAGGCGTGGGTCACGTTCCCGGATACTCTGCCCGGCAACTGCTTCTTCTTCGGTTTTGGCAACACGGACACCGGCGGTGCGGGCGAGGATTACATTGATCTCCAGCCCAGCGCCGGCCATATCGGCATCACCGGTGCTGACCCGGGGTGGCAAGGGCCGGAAAATACCGCCGGCACCTATGGCAACCTCAGTTCGCACAGCAATGTTCATATCGCGGCGATCTTCAATCCGCAGGCCAACTGGATCGCGGTTTACACGAACGGCGTTCTGGCGGGCAAAAACATTGCCACCACCTGGCAGTTGAACCAGGTGAGCAGTGTGCTCAACTACATCTGCCGGTCGCTGTACACGGGTGACCAATACATGGATGCCAGCCTGGATGAGTTCCGCATTTATAACGGCGCGCTGACTTCGCAGGGAATCGCCATTAGCGACGCTGCCGGCCCGAATTCCATCCCCGCGGGAGTCACCAATGGTCCGGGAACGCTGCTGTCATTGACGTTGCAAGCGCCCGCCACCCTGGAAGCGCCGGCCACCGCCCAGTTGAAATTGCTGGCGAACTACACCAGCTTGAACAATTGGGACATCATCGGCAACAGCGTCTTCCCGCCGGCCGGGCTGACCATCACCTCCAGCGACACCAATGTCCTATACCTCGACAGCAATGACGTGCTCCATTCCAAGTATCCTGGCCAGGCCACGATTACCGTGGTGTACCAGGGGACAACGAACACCGCGACGATCACGGTCACTCAGTCAGCGGCGCGTCCGTCGCTGGTCCATCGTTATAGTTTCAGCGATGCTAATGGCAGCACCTCGGTTGCGGATTCCATTGGTGGTGCCAACTGGAACGGCACGGTGCTGTCGGGCGGAACCAATGCCATTGTCACCGGCGGGGCCTTCACCAATGGGGCCTTGTGGCTGAACGCAGCCATTTCGAACTATGTGCAGTTGCCGGCAGGCATCCTCAGCAACTACACCGCCCTGACCATTGAAGGATGGGTCACGGCCCAGACAATGCCGTTCCATGCCATGTACTACGCCTTTGGCAGAACGGAACCAACCAACGGTTTGGGTTACGATTATCTCTTCGGCTCACTCCCGCGGGATTACACCGCCATCAGTCCCGGCACTTACAATAGTGAGCAGGGCACCACCGAGCAGGATGGTTCATTGGCCATGAACACACCGATTCATTTCGTGGCCGTCTATGACCCGCCAGCGGGCTATATCGCCGTCTATACCAATGGCGTCCTGCAGTCCGTGAACAGCTCGGTCACAGCTCCCTTGAGCGTGGTAAGCCCGATTGAAGCCTTCATCGGCCAATCGCTTTATAACGGCGATCCGTACGCCAGCCTCGCGCTGGATGAATTCCGCATCTACAACGGAGTCATGTCACCGGCGGATGTGGCAGCCAGCCAGTCGCTCGGGCCGGACCAGGTGCTCACAACGAATGTCGCCATCACCGCGACGCCGTCGGGTGGCAATTTGATATTGTCGTGGCCGGCGGCAGCCTCCGGGTTCGCCCTCCAATCCAGGGCGAGCCTGACTTCAGGCAGTTGGACGGGGGTGAGCCCGGCCGCGACGTTGGTTGGCAGCCAGTGGCAGGTCACTGTCCCCAAGACCACCGGAACTCAATTCTTCCGACTGGTCCGATAACGGTTGAGGTTGAGCAGGATTGTAGAACATGACCGCCGCGCGGTGTGGTATGTTTTGTCGCGCGGCGGTTTTTTTTAAAAATGAGTACGGTGCGCGGTCTGAGCGGTTGAATTTATGAAAAAAATCCTTCCTTATACCCTCATGGCGATGTTCCTGGTGGCGGCGCCATGGGGAGCGTTGGCCCAAACCGCCACCGTCACCATCCAGGCCAACGAGCCGGCGGCCAACATCAGCTCAAATCTCTTCGGCATTTTCTTCGAGGAAATCAGCATGGCCGGCGACGGCGGCATTTACGCCGAGCTGCTCCGCAATTGCATGTTTGCCGATTCGACCACCTCGATTCCATGGTGGACGTTCGTGACCAGCGGCACGGCGGCCGGCCAGATGAGCCTGGACAGTTCGCTGCCTTTGAGCACCACCAATCCGGCTTGCCTGAAACTCACCAAGAGCAGCGGCACGGGCACGGTCGGCGCGGCCAACGACGGCTACTACGGGATTCCGCTCGCCAGTGGCAAGACCTGCAACCTGGGTTTTTATGCGCGCGCCGCCAGTGGATTCAGTGGCAACATCACGGTCTCATTGGAAAGCTCCAATGACGCGACGTTGTATGCGCAGAGCACGGTCAGCGGCTTGACGACAAGCTGGCAGCACTTCGCGGTGTCGCTGGTGCCGAATGCCACCGACCCGGCCGCGCGTCTGGTGTTGCGGATTTCGCAAAACGGTTCGGTATACCTGGATGTGGTGACTTTATTCCCGGCGCAGACCTTTCAGAACCGTACCAACGGCCTGCGGCCCGATTTGGCCAACATGCTGGTCAACCTCCAGCCCTCATTCATGCGGTTCCCCGGCGGCAGTTGGGTGGGCGGCAGCAGCCTGGCCGACGCCTACCATTGGGAATGGACCATCGGTCCCCTGCAGGACCGGACCGAGCGGACGAACATCTGGGGCTACATTGTGGATAACTGCCTGTGCTTTGA
>JAJXYT010000095.1 GCA_021780375.1 bacterium
GAAGATCACCCGGCGGGACGCCGGGGTTCCCCGCAGTCGGGACGACCGCGCTACAACGATGAGGTTTATGGTCCATGGACGGTTCAAACAGGAACAGGAAACTGCCGGCGAGCCGTTGCGCCGGATTGCCAAGACCGGCTCGCAGGGAAGCTCGGCGGCATCTTGTCACACGCACTTTGTTCCCCTCGCCTCCCCCGAGGGAGGAGAAGGCCGGGGTGGGCAATTTGGTGCGTGTGTGTGTTCAGATGCGCCCGGTTCTTCGCGCGCCCCGCCCATTATCGGCGTGCGCCGCGCCCGAATATCCATTAATCCATGGCCGTGAACAACACGCGCCACCTCGTCAACCTCGCGCTCATCGGTTTCATGGGCACGGGCAAGTCCTCCGTGGGACGGCTGGCGGCCGACCAATTGCACTTTGCTTACCTCGATACCGATGAGTTGATTCAATCGCGCACCGGCCGGAACATCGCGGATATTTTTGAAAAAGACGGTGAACCGGCCTTCCGCAAACTCGAACAGCAACTGGTCTCGGAGCTGGCTGCCCGTCAGCGCACCGTCATCGCCACCGGCGGCGGCCTGCCCGCCAACCCGATCAATCTCGCCAGCCTTAAAACCCACGCCCTGATCGTCTGCCTCTGGGCCTCGCCGGAAAAAATCTGGGAACGGGTGCGGAATCAAACCCACCGCCCGTTGTTGTGTGATCCGGATCCCCGGTTGAAAATCCGCGAACTGCTCGCCGTGCGCGAACCGTTCTATCGCCAGGCCGACGTGCTGATCAACACCGACCTGCGTTCCGTCCGCGAAGCCGCGCAACAGGTCGTGCATCAATTCAAGTCCGCGCAATCCGGCCGGCGATGAGGAACGCCCCCACAGCCCTCAACACTTTGGTGGGGCGAGCGTCCTCGCGAGCCGGGAATTTGGGTGTGCGCCGGCATGTCGGCGCTCCGAAAAGCGGTGACGTGTCACCGCACTCCAAACCTGCCGCATGAAAGCAGCCATCCGCCGACGGGCGCTCGAATTGGGATTTGACGACTGCCGTTTTACCAGTGCCGCCGCGCCGGCCAGCGCAGGTCAATTCCAGGACTGGCTCGGGGAAAAACGCCATGGTGAAATGGCCTGGCTGGAACGCACCGCGCCGAAACGGATTGACCCGCAAAATGTCCTGCCCGGCGCCACAAGCATCATTTGCCTCGCCGCAAGCTATGCCAGGAGCGGCGAGTGCCGAGTGGCGAGTGACGTGAAATGCACGCTTGCGACATCTTGTCACCCGTCACCCGTCACCCGCCACACTGCGATAGCTCGTTACGCCCGTTTCACCGACTACCATGACGTGCTCGGCGAACGCTTGAAACCATTGACCGCGTTTGTGAACCAACTGGGTGGCCCCGAAACGCGCTCCTTGTGGTATGTGGACACCGGCCCGCTGCTGGAACGCGACTTCGCCCAGCGCGCCGGGCTGGGCTTTGTCGGCAAACACACCAACGTCATCAGCCGAAAATTCGGCAACTGGGTTCTGCTCGCGGAAATCATCACTACCCTGGAACTGGAACCCGATGCGCCGGAGCAGAACCGCTGCGGCAAATGCACTCGTTGCCTTGCGGCCTGCCCGACAAATGCCATCACCGCACCGTTCCAACTGGACGCGCGCAAGTGTATTTCTTATCTCACCATCGAGTTGAAGGGCGCCATCCCGGCCGACCTGCGCCCGGCCATCGGCAATCGCATCTTCGGCTGCGACGACTGCCTGGCCGTCTGCCCCTGGAACCGCTTCGCGCACGAAGGCAACTTGATGAAAGCCTGCGCGCGCCCGGAACTGGCCGCGCCGGACTTGATTGAACTGCTCCAGCTCGACGAAGCCGGTTTCAAATCGCGTTTTGCCGGAACGCCGATTCTGCGAACCAAACGTCGCGGCTTGTTGCGCAACGTCTGCGTCGCCCTCGGCAATTGCGGCGGCCCCTCCGCCCTGCCGCATTTGCAGCGAGCCGCCAACGGTCCGGAACCATTGATAGCCGAACACGCAGGCTGGGCAATTGAACAAATTGCAGCGCGTAACGCATAGAACCTGTCGGCTGTGGAACATTTACCACTCTTGGTGGGGCGAGCGTACCCGCGAGCCGCTCACCTGGTGGGGCGAGCGTCCCCGCAAGTCGCTCACCTGGCGGGGCGAGCGTCCCCGCAAGTCGCTCACCTGGTGGGGCGAGCGTACCCGCGAGCCGCTCACCAGTGGCCTCGCCCCACCACACTGCAACATTACCAGGTTCCGCCGCTGCTTGACTTCCGGCAATGCCCGTGCAGGTTGGAGCCGATAATTTTATCGAGCTTAATCCAATAACCGGTAGCCGCCGACGTTAGTCGGCGCAAATCGAAGAGTGGAGAACAAGATGGCGCAAACGGATCCCGCGAGGCGGGACGGCGACGGGCTTGATTAAACTGTTCTAAAAGAAATGAAAGCTTATCACCTCACCGCGATGACCGGGCCGGATTCTTTGCGTCTGGTGGAACTGCCCGAACCCAAACCCGCCCGCGGCCAGGTGCTCGTGCGCGTCCGCGCCACATCACTCAATTACCGCGACCTCCTCGTATCCGACGGCCGTTACGGCCAGGTCGCCCTGCCGCTGGTGCCCCTTTCCGACGGCGCGGGCGAGATCGCCGCCGTGGGCGAAGGCGTGACGCGCTGGAAAATCGGCGACCGCGTGGCCGGCACATTTTTTCAAGGCTGGCCATCCGGACCGTTCCGGCGCGAGATGGCCAACACCGCGCTGGGCGGCGCACTGAACGGCATGTTGGCCGAATACGTGACACTCTCCGAGGACGGCGTGGTCGCCATTCCGCCGCACCTGAGTTTCCAGGAAGCCGCCACCCTGCCCTGCGCCGCCCTTGCCGCCTGGCAGGCTTTGGTCACGCGCGGAAATGTCTCCGCCGACGAAACCGTTCTCCTGCTCGGCACCGGCGGCGTTTCCATCTTCGCCCTGCAATTCGCCAAAATGCACGGCGCGCGGGCCATCATCACCTCCAGCAGCGACGAAAAACTCGCCCGCGCCAAACAACTCGGCGCCGATGAAACCATCAATTACCGCTCCACGCCCGATTGGGAAGAGGCAGTCTTTCGCCTGACGGACAAGGTGGGCGTGGACCAGGTTGTTGAGGTCGGCGGCGCCGGAACTTTTGTAAAATCGCTTCGCTCTGTTGCCCCGGGCGGCCAGGTGCATCTCGTCGGCGGCGTCAGCGGATTTACCGGCGAAGTGCCGCTGGGCGAAATCATCCGCAAGCTCGTCGTCGTGCGCGGCATTTACGTGGGCAGCCGCGCGATGTTCGAGACCATGAATCGCGCCATTACCTTGCATCAAACTAAACCCGTCGTTGACCACGTCTTTGATTTCGCCGACGCCCCCGCCGCCTATCGCTACCAGCAAAGCGGCAAACACTTCGGCAAAGTCGTCATCTCTGTCTTGTAGCCGCCGTTGTCAAACGGCGCAAAATTCCAAAACCGACCTGTCACCGCAGATGAACGCAGATAAACGCAGATAAAAAAACCGCCCGGCATGTCCCATCCGGTGGGGCGAGCGTACTCGCGAGCCGTAACTTGATTTCCGGGTGATTGGAATGAGCCTCCTCACGTCGGCTGCTACGAGGTTCATGGGGAGGCATTCAATCAATCAAGCCGCCCCTCCCCGCTCCTCCGTCGCGGGGCGAGAAAGAATGAGCCTACCCACAGGTCTTTGTCGAAAATGCGCGAAACCGAGACAACCAGGAATCTTCGTTGTCTTCGTGATCTTCTGTGGAACTGCCCAAAAAAAGCTTTGAACAGAAGCCAACGAAGTGAACGAAGAGACAAATGTTGTATTGCCACAAAATCCCGGATAAAGAAATCGCTTCCCGCTCCGCCTCCCTCTGTTCCATTCGCTGTTCGATCTTGAATGTTGAATGTTGAATGTTGAATGTTGAGCGTTGAATGTTCAATGTTACCCGGTAGCCCCGCCCCCCTCCGCCTTCCGTCATCCGTCCTCCTGCCATTCCGTAGCCGCCGTTGCTAAACGGCGCAAACCTCCAGGACCCATCTATAGCCGCGGATGGACACAGATAAACGCAGATGAAAATCTGCAAACCTGTCCCGCAGCCGCTCGTCGTCAACCGGCGGAAACATCGGGAGCGCCGGCACTCGTCGCGCCGTAGTCCAACGAAGGCTGATCCAGCCGGCAAATATCACTCTCCTGTAGCGGCGTGTCTATTGACCGCCGCCATTTCCTTGGATGTTGAGCGTTGAATGTTCGATGTTCGATGTTCGATGTTATTCAAATCGTGTTTGCCAAACCTCGTTCCATTTCCAATCCTTGGCCCCGATGATTCAGCTCAAAAAAGCCTCTATTTCGGGCTTGCCCATCTCTCGCGGGTGGCGTTTATTGTGGAAAAAGATAAACTGGCGTATGCAATTCCAATATG
>JAJXYT010000158.1 GCA_021780375.1 bacterium
CCGGCGACGTTCACGCGCACGTCGACTTTTTCGGCCGTCCCGGTGACCGTCAAAGGCTGGGCGGCCTGCGCCCGCTGGGTTTCGAGCACGAAATAATGGTCAAAGGCGCGCCCATTGACCGTGATCTTGCCGTTACCGGACGCGAGCCGGACCCGCGCCACGGCGGTCTTGCGCCGACCGGTGCCCAGAAATTCGTTGGTTTTCGTCTCTGCCATAAATCCAATCAGGCCGCCGCCTTGAGCGGTTCGGGCTTTTGCGCCGCATGCGGATGCTTCGGACCCTTGAACACTTTCAACTTGGTCAACAACCGGCTGCCGAGCCGGTTCTTCGGAATCATGCCTTTCACCGCGTGCAAGATGAGCTTTTCCGGATGCCGCGCGCGAATCTGCTCGACGGTGGTGTATTTTTCGCCGCCTTTCCAGCCGGAATAGGTCATGAATTCCTTGTCCGTTTCCTTCTTGCCGGTGACCCGGACTTTCTCGGCATTGATGACCACGACAAAGTCGCCGGCATCCAGGTGCGGTGTGAACACGGGCTTGTTTTTGCCGCGTAAAATGTCGGCCACCTGTGCCGCCAGCCGTCCGAGCACGGCGCCATCGGCGTCAATGACGTGCCATTTCCGCTGGTCCAGATTCACTTTGGGCAAATATGTTTTCATTTCAAAACCGAGCAAAGGGACGCAAAATTTATCAAACTCGCGGCCAAAGTCAACAGGGCATTTGCTTGACTTGCAGCAGCGAATTGCGCCATTAAACGGCTGAAATAAGTTTCGACTCCCCGAATGAATTTATTCCGTCGAAAAAAGGTTGCCGATTTGCAGGCCGAGGCAACCACTGACCAGCGGCTGAAGCGCGCGCTGGGGCCAATCAACCTCGTTTCTCTTGGAATTGGCGCGGTCATCGGCGCGGGCATCTTCGTTTTGACGGGGCAGGCGGCGGCGCAATATGCCGGGCCGGCCATTGTTTTCTCCTTCATTCTGGCCGGACTCGCCTGCGCATTTGCCGGACTTTGTTACGCGGAATTTGCCTCGATGATTCCACTTTCCGGCTCGGCCTACACTTATGGCTACGCGACGCTCGGCGAATTTGTGGCGTGGATCATCGGCTGGGATTTGATCCTCGAATACCTGTTTGCCTCCGCGACTGTCGCCGTCGGCTGGTCGGGCTATGTGGTTTCTTTCTTGAAAGATTTGGGAATCACCATTCCTCCGGAATTCACGTCCGCGCCCTATAATCATATCACCCCGTCCGGGGCGCATTGGTGGGACCTCTGGCAACTTTTCGTCCACGGTTGGGTTCACACCGGCGCGGTGCTCGACGTGCCGGCCATGTTGATTGTCGCGGTCATTACCATTTTGCTCGTCATCGGCATCAAGGAATCGGCAAATTTCAACAACGTCATCGTCGCACTCAAACTGGCGGTCATTCTTACTTTCATCGGCGTCGGTGTCGCTTATATCAACCCGCACAACTGGCATCCTTTCATACCGCCGGCGATTGCTCCGGGTGAATTCGGCTGGAGCGGCGTGCTGCGCGCGGCGGGTGTGATTTTTTTCGCCTACATCGGGTTTGACGCCGTTTCCACCGCCGCGCAGGAATCAAGAAATCCACGACGCGACATGCCCATCGGCCTGCTCGGTTCGCTGGGCTTTTGCACCATCCTTTACATCCTTGTTTCGCTCGTGCTCACCGGCATCGTAAATTACAAACAACTCAACGTCTCTGCGCCCATCGCCGTGGCCATCAACTCGCTCGGCCCCTCGCTCGCCTGGCTCGTGTATTTCATCAAGATCGGCGCGATCGCGGGGTTGTCGTCCGTTATCCTCGTGTTGTTGCTCGGCCAGCCGCGGATTTTTTACACGATGTCCAAGGACGGTTTGTTGCCGCCGGTTTTCAGCGCCGTGCATCCGAGATTTCGCACGCCGTGGCTCGCCCAAATCCTCACCGGCGTGGTGGCCATGCTCATCGCCGGACTCTTTCCCATCGGCCTGCTCGGCGAACTGGTTTCCATCGGCACGCTGCTCGCATTTGCGATTGTCTGCACCGGCGTTTTTGTGTTGCGCTTCACGGACCCGCAAATTCCTCGTCCGTTTCGCGCGCCGGTGTTCTGGCTCATCACGCCGCTGGGTGCCTTTTCCTGCTTTTTTCTCATGGCGAGCCTGCCCGCCGACACCTGGGCCCGGCTCATCGTTTGGATGGCCATTGGTTTGATCATCTACTTCACCTACAGCCACCGGCATTCCCGGCTGCACCACGGATTGATGGGAAAAACCGACCTGCCGCGTGAGTAAAACCGGCAGCGGACGGGCGTCGCGCCTGTCTCTCTCTGCAAATATTTCATTCCGCATACGACGTCGCTTGCGCCAAACCAGGAACCTCGCCTCAAGGCGCAAATTCAAAAGTCAGAAACAGGCGCGACGCCCGTCCGGCCGCAAGCCCGCGGCCGGCGGCCAACTTCGGTTTGACAAAGTTTATAACAGTACCTACCGTTCGGTAAGTTTTTATGGCTCAAGCCGCGAACAGTTCCCGGACGCGCCGGCAGATTCTGCGGGCGGCGGTCAAGCGTTTTGCCAACGCCGGTTATGCCGCCGCGTCCGTCCAGCAAATCGTCGGGGATGCGAAGGTCTCCAAACCGGCCTTGTATTATCATTTCCGCGACAAGGCCGGCTTGTTTCAGGCGCTCGTCAGTGAGGCGCACGATGAACGGTTTGGGGTGGTGCAGGAGGCGGCGGCGCGCGGACGCGATTTCCGCGGGCAGTTGGTCGAAATTCTGGTGGCGTTGTTCGACTATTTTCACCACCACCGCGAATTGACGCGCATCGCGTTCGCCACGGCCTTTGCCGCGCCGGGCGAAGTGCCGGCGAAAGTGCGCTATCTCGACAAATGCCAGCGCAACCTGGAATTCATTCACTCGCTGATGAAACGCGCCCAGGCGGACGGCGAATTGGGCCATCGTTTTGACAGCCGGGACCTGGCCTACGGTTTTTATGGCCTGACGAATTTTTATGTTCGATCGCATTTATTGATCCCGAATTACCGTCTGAATCGCAGGACGGCCGAGCGCATCGTGGATTTGTTCCTCAACGGCGCGGGAGCACAAAAAAAGAGGGAGTGACAACGGCGGGCAGCCGGCGGAGGCCGGCGCCACATCTCCCCCGGGCATTTTTTTATTTTTATGAACGAAAGCAAATCAGCCACCGGGCCGACGGCGAGCGGCGCGAAGTTGGCCAGATTAAATTCGCCATGGTTCATCTGGCCCGCGGCGGCCATGGTCGCCGTGCTGCTCTACTTCGGGCTGCATTATCTGAACTTTGCATTGACGCACGAGACCACCGATGACGCCTTCATCGCCGCGAACGTGGTTTCCGTCGCGCCGCGGGTGGCCGGCCAGGTTTCCGCCGTGCCTGTGCTCGACAACGAAATGGTGCATTCCAACGAATTGCTCACCGAGATTGATCCGTCGGATTACGCGACGACCGCCTTGCAAAAGCAAGCCACCGTTGCGGAGGCGGAGGCCAACTACAAGGTGGTGCTCGCCGGACTTAATTTGATGAACGAGAAAGTGGCCACCGCCGAGGCCACCGCCGACCAATCGAAGGCCGATGCCGAAGCTGCCAAAGCCACGGACGAGTTGGCCCAGGCAGATTTTCGGCGGATGGAGCAATTGCGAAAGGAAAACACCATTTCGGCGCAGGAATTTGACGCCACGCAGGCCGCCGTCAGGAAAGCGGACGCCGATTTGACCGCCGCCCGGCAAAAAGTGGTCGCTGATAATTCGAAGATCAGCGAGGCCAAAGCGCAGTTGACCGCGACCGAGGCGGCCGTCGGCATGGCGCTCGCCCAATTACAGCAGGCGCAGGCCAATGTGCGGACGGCACAACTGGACCTTTCCTACACGAAGATTTTTGCGCCCTGTGATGGCCGCGTGACCAGCAAGGCGGTTGAACCGGGCGACTATGTCCAATTGGGCCAGACCCTCATGTCGATCGTGCCGACGGATGTCTGGGTGGTTGCCAATTTCAAAGAATCGCAATTGAAGAAAATGAAGCCCGGCCAGCCGGCCTTGGTGGAGATTGACGCCTTGGGCGGCCAGACGTTCCGTGCGCACGTGGACAGCATTCAGGCCGGCAGTGGCGCGGCCTTCAGCCTGTTGCCGCCGGAAAACGCGACGGGCAACTACGTGAAAGTGGTCCAGCGCGTGCCGGTAAAAATCCTCTTCGATGAACCATTGCCCGCCGACCACACGATTGGCCCCGGCCTGTCTGTGGGGCCGGGTGTCCGGGTGAGCCAATTCGCTTTGCCAGCCTGGATCATCGGCCTGCTGGCGCTGATGCTGGCTGGGGGCGCGGCGGTGCTGTTTCAATTCGTCCTGCGCCGGAAAATGAATCAATCCGCCAGGCAATGAAAAACACCAGGGACAAGGTCAAAGCGCAGCCGGGCGCCGATTAACTCGCCGCACTCGTGGCTACCTCTTATCGGTTCAGCTTTTAACTCCCATGCCCGACGACGTGCATCATCTGGAGTGGCACCCGCGTCACAGCCCGTGGCTGGTGGCGGTGGGCGTGATGCTGGCCACGTTTATGCAGGTGCTGGACACGTCCATCGCCGTTGTGGCGCTGCCGCACATTGCGGGCAGCCTGTCGGCGACGCCGGATGAGGCGACTTGGGTCCTCACCAGTTATCTGGTTTCCAACGCGATCATCCTGCCGATGACCGGGTGGCTGGGGAATCATTTTGGCCGGAAACGGGTGTTCATTTCCTGCATCGGGATGTTCACGCTGGCGTCGGTTTTGTGCGGGATGTCGCTGAACCTGCCGATGCTGATTCTGGCGCGCATTTTGCAGGGCGCGGGCGGCGGCGCGATGGTGCCCATTGCCCAGGCGATTTTGCTGGAAAGCTTTCCGCCACAGAAACGCGGCATTGCCATGGCAACCTTTGCGCAGGCCGTGGTGGTGGCGCCGATCATCGGCCCGACTTTGGGCGGTTGGATCACGGACAATTATTCGTGGCGCTGGATTTTCTACATCAATGTGCCGGTCGGTCTGCTGGCGATATTCCTGGCAGAATGGCTCGTCGAAGACCCGCCTTACATCAAGCGCAATGTGAAGGCGGCGATTGATTTCGTCGGGTTCGGCCTGTTGGCGCTGTGGCTGGCCACGTTGCAAATCACGCTGGACAAGGGGCAGGAGGCGGATTGGCTGAGCGCGGTCTGGATCCGCTGGTTCCTCGGCATTTCGGTGGTGGCGATGATCGCGTTCATTGTGTGGGAATTCAAGGTGGAGCATCCGCTGGTGAATTTGCGGATTTTGCGCAACCGGAACTTTGCCACCGGGGTGATGCTGATATTGGTCATCGGCATCATTCTTTACGGTACGACGGCGGAGCTGCCATTGTTTCTCCAAACGTTGATGGGCTATCCGGCTTTGCAGAGCGGTTTCGCCCTCAGCCCCAGGGGCCTGGGAGCATTTGTGACCACGTTTTTCGTGGGACGGCTCGTCGGACGCATTCCGGTGCGCTGGTTGTTGTGTTTCGGTTTCGGGATGTTGAGTTTGTCATCCTACATGCTGAGCGACATCAATCTCCAGGTCAGCATGGCCAGCGTCATCCTGCCGACGGTGTTGAACGGCGTGGCGATGAGCTTTATTTTCGTGCCGCTGACCACGGTGACGATCAGCCAGTTGCGGCAAAGGGACATCGGGAGCGGCACGGGACTTTACAACCTCATGCTCAACATCGGCGGGAGTGTCGGCATTGCGCTCGTCACCACGCTGGTCGCGCGCGGTGCGCAGGCGCATCAAGCGCTCATGGCCGGACATCTGACGCCGACCGATCCGGTGTTCACACAACGGTTGCACGCCGCCCAGGCCATGCTCGCCCGGCACAGTGATCCGGTGACGGCCAAGAGCCAGGCTTACGCGCTCTTTTATAACGTGCTCAACCAGCAGGCACATTTGTGGGCGTTCGTGGACGCCTTCCGTATGTTCGGGTTGATGGTATTGTGCTGTATTCCGCTGATTTTCCTCTTTAAACACGTCCGGCACGCGCCGGTGCGCCAGGTGGAAGTGCCGTAACTACGGACATTGGGGCCGGCGACACCGTGGGGACGTGTGGGTTGAAGGTCATTGGCGTTGATTTATCCGGGATAAGGCACAAAGGCACCGGCTTCGGAAGATGTTGCGGCCATCGGCATTGTGAGCTGCCGGTGGCCATTCCTTCGCCGGGAGATGGCCTGGAACTTGAACCGCAGCCGCAAGCATGTTAGAAATTAAACTGGCATGTTTGTTTCGGGCGATAAAGAGCGCAAACGATCCTGTCTGCTGCCGGGCCTGGGCGGGCGTGGCTATCGCCGCAAGCAAAACCTCATCCTGACTTGCTCCATTATCATTGGATTGGGTGTGGCAGTAATATTGGCTACCCTGATGTACTGGCTGGATCAACTGGGTCCTTAGCCGGTAAACGAAGGGGCACTTGACCTGGGGTGACTGCTTGCTACCATGCGCGAATAATTTGGTGAAATTCGGTTGTATCATTTTAGTCGGGCTGATGATCTTTTGCTCCGGCCTGCCGTTGCGGGCGGAATTGGCGGATGGCATCCTCGCTATCGTCAACAACACGGTCATCACCCGCGAACAGGTCGCGGACTATGTCGCGCCGGCCATTGACGCCCTGCGGCAGGAATACGCCGGCTCAGGGGGCGTCTCGGGTAATCTGGAACAAAAAGCTTCGGACGTGTTCAACGACGGTCTGGAACAATTGATCGAACGTCAATTGATCCTTCATGATTTCGACGTTGAAGGTTACAAGATGCCGGACAGTTATGTGGACCAGCTCGTCCAGGACCGCATCCGCGAACGCTACGGCGACCGCATCACCCTCATGAAAACCTTGCAGGCACAGGGCATGACCTTCGAGCAGTTCCGCAAGAGCGTGCGCGATCAATACATCGAGTATGAAATGCGCCGCAAATACGTTTCCCAGGAAATTGTCATCTCGCCGTACAAAATTGAACAGTATTACCTCGCCCATCAGGATGATTTCAAGGTGGGAGACCAGATCAAACTGCGGATGATTGTGCTCAACAAAAGTTCCGCTGACGATCCATCCCCGCATCGCATGGCCGAGGAAATCCTGACGCAAATCAAGCAAGGCGCTTCGTTCGCCCAGATGGCTTCGGTTTATTCCGAAGGCTCGCAACGCGCGCAGGGCGGCGATTGGGGCTGGGTCGAGCGTTCCGTGCTCCGCAAGAAACTCGCCGACGTGGCCTTCTCGCTCAAACCCGGCCAGATGAGCGACATCATCGAAACGCCCCAGGCCTGTTACCTGATGCTCGTGGAACAAAAACGTCCCGCCCACGTCCGGCCGCTCAGCAAAGTCCGCGATGAGATTGACGCCACGCTCCGCACCCAGGAACAATCGCGCCTTGAAAAACAGTGGATCAGCAGCCTGAAGAAAAAAACCTTCATCCGCTACTTCTAAACTCCCCTCAAACCGTATGACTCGCTGGATCGGCATCACGCTGGGCGACGTCACCGGCGTCGGCCCGGAAGTCACCCTGAAAGCCCTCGCCGCCGAAGCAGCCAATAACGACACCCGGTATTTGTTAATCGGCGATGAAGGATACCTGCGGCGGCTGAATGAAAAACTGGGAACCAGGGTGCCCCTGAAAAAATTTTCCGGCTATGATGCTGCAGGCAAGGTCTTTATCACCCGACCGTTCGCCGGGCCGCTGCCGGAGGATCTGCCGGCCGGTTCGCCAGCCGCCGCGCAGGCCGCCTTCGCCGCGCTGAAAGATGGCGCCAGGCGCTGCCTCCGCGGTGAGTTGGGAGCCGTGGTGACGGCGCCGGTCAACAAAGAGGCCATCGTCCGCGCCGGACACAAATTTGTCGGCCAGACGGAATTGTTTGCGAAAGCCGCCAGAACGAAACGCTACGCGATGATGTTGCTCGGCGACGACGAACATGAGCGCTGGCTGCGCGTGGCCCTCGTGACCATTCACACCTCGATCAAATCGGTTCCCCGGAAAATTACCGCGGATAAGATCACACTCGCCATCGAACTGGCCACGCAAGCCTGTCGCGACCTGGGCCTGGCGCGCGCGAAAATTGCCGTTTGCGGCCTGAATCCGCACGCGGGTGAAGGCGGTGAATTTGGCGACGAAGAAATCAAGACCATCGCTCCGACCGTCCGCGCGGCGCAAAAAAGCGGATTGGATGTCGTCGGCCCCTTGAGCGGTGACACGGTTTTTTATCACGCTCTGCGCGGGGATTTTGACGCCGTGGTGGCGATGTATCACGACCAGGGACTGGCACCGCTGAAAGCGGTCGCTTTCGACACCGGCATCAACTGGACGCTGGGCCTGCCATTCATCCGCACCTCGCCCGACCACGGCACGGCCTATGACATCGCCGGGAAAGGCATTGCCAATCCCTCGAGCATGATTTCCGCAATTCGTCTGGCAAAGCAGTTGGCAAATAATCGTAAAACTTCGTAGCAGCCGACGTGAGTCGGCTCTAAATGATTTGAGAGGACTGCCGTCCGCTGCTACAAGATTTAACCAATTAATTCGAAGATTGTCTTCTGCATATCGCCGCCGCGCGTCAGGGATTCACCGACCAAAATGGCGTTGGCGCCACACTGCTTCAATCGTTGCACGTCCGCGCGCGTTTGAATGCCGCTTTCGGCGACCAGAAGCGACGAGTGCCGAGTGACAGGTGACGAGAAAAGTTTCGCCGCCAGTTTCCCGGTGGTGGCAAGGTCCACCTTGAATGTTTTTAAATCCCGGTTGTTCACGCCAATCAAATTCGCACCAATTTTCATGGCGCGCTCCAATTCAGTGCCATCATGAACTTCAACCAAGGCGGCGAGTCCCGCCTCCGTGGCCAGTGATTGGAATCTATCCAATTGTTCGTCCGTCAGGATGGCGACAATCAGCAAAATCGCGTCGGCGCCCCATTCGATGGCTTCGAGAATCTGCCGTTCATCAATGATGAAATCCTTGCGCAACAAGGGCAGTTTCACCGCTGCCCGAATCTGCCGGAGATGATCCAGCGAACCCTGGAAAAACTTCCCGTCCGTCAAAACGGAAAGGCAACTCGCACCGGCCGCCTCGTATTCTTTCGCAATGCGGACCGGATCAAAGTCCTGGCAAATGATTCCTGCCGATGGTGATGCTTTTTTTACCTCGGCAATTAGCGCGATGGATTGTAGCGCAGGCGTCCCGCCTGCCGGGGTTGCAGCCGGGACGGCTGCGCTACGTTTAGGATTACGCAGCGCGGCAATAAAATCGCGCCGTTCGCCGTGCGCAAGCATCGCATCGCGCAGATCGCCGGCGGCGATGAGCCGCGCGGGCAGCTTCGCGATTTCGCGTTTCTTTTCTTCAACGATTTGGTCAAGAATGTTCATTGGTTTACAGTCAGTAGTCAGTAGCACTGGCCAATTGCTGCTGACTACGATCTATTGACTACGGACTCGCCTTAATCGTCGTCCTCTTTCACACCCTGCATCCGTTTGGTCGGGCAGCCGGCGCGGAGCCAGCCGTTCACGAAGGCATCCAGGTCGCCGTCCATCACGGCCTGGACGTTGCTGGTTTCGACGCCGGTGCGCAAGTCCTTCACCAGGCGATACGGTTGAAAGACATAACTGCGAATCTGGTTGCCCCACGAGATGCTGCCTTTTTCGCCGTAGAAACGCTCCATCTCGGCCTTCTGCTCGTCCTGGCGTTGGGCGTAAATCCGTGAGAGCAACAGCCGCATGGCCGTGGCGCGGTTTTGATGCTGTGACCGCTGCGTCTGCGAGGCTACGACCAGTCCGGTGGGAAGGTGCGTGATCCGCACGGCCGTCTCGACCTTGTTTACGTTCTGGCCGCCCTTGCCTCCAGAGCGAAAGGTATCGACCTGAAATTCGTTCGGCGGAATCACGAGCTCGGAATTGTTTTCCTCGATTTCCGCAATCACGTCCACGCTGGCAAAGCTGGTGTGACGGCGCTTGTTCGAATCGAACGGCGAGATGCGCACGAGCCGGTGCACGCCGCGTTCGGCTTTGGCAAAGCCGTAGGCGTTTTCGCCCTGAATCAGCATCGTGATGCTTTTAAGACCCGCGCCTTCGCCGGGCAGCGCGTCGGTGACCTCGACCTCCCAGCCGCGCGATTCCGCCCAGCGCTGATACATGCGCGACAGCATCTCCGCCCAATCCTGCGCCTCGGTGCCGCCGGCGCCGGCGTTAATGCTCAAAATGCAATTCTTCCGGTCGTGCGGTCCGTTGAGAAAAACCTTCAATTCCAACGCGTCGAGGTCCTTGAAAAATGTGGCGAGGTCGCGTTCCAGCTCCTGCTGGACCTTTGGCTGCGCGTCGGCGCGTTCGGCCTCGCCCAGTTCGAGCATGACGCGGAAATCGTCCAGTTGTTTTTCCGCCTGCAGCAGCGGCTCGATTTTGTTACGGAGGGAGTTGGCCTCGTCAATCAGCGTTTGCGCCTTTTCGCGGTTGTTCCAGAAATTGTCGGCGGCCATGAGCGCATTGAGTTCGCCGAGGCGCTTTTGGGCGGCGGGCACGTCAAAGAAACCTCCGCAGATGCGTCAATTTCCCGGTCGCGGTCGTGATTTCCGTTTTAACCGTTTCAAACATGCGGGGAAAATATAAAATCCGGGAGCCGGAAGCCAGAATAGAAAAACTCAAGGGATCGCCAGGCGATTGGTGGCAAGGCCGGCGGTTGAAGTTAAATCCGCACCGGTGGCTTGCTGCACCGAACCATCACCCAATAAAAGATTCCCAGCGCCTTGATGCCGTTCTTTCGTCCAGGCAAGCACGTCGTTGGCGTGAAGATTCAGAATACCGGATTGAACCCTTATGCCATTAACCACCAAATTGTCATCGCCCGAAAGGAGCGTTTGCGGTTGCGTATCAATGGCATCCAAACTTATGAAATAGCTGATGTTTGAGTTTTCGATGGTGGCAAAATTGGTTGCCGGAAAGTGCTTGGTATCCAGCGGGCAATTCAGTATCGCAGGGTTATCCAATGTATTGGATAAAACGCTAAAACAGGCGGCGACATTTCCAGTGGCGATCGATTCCATTGCTCCATCGTTCGTCACAGAAACTTGCATTGGATATTTACCGAAATTGTCATCGGTCCACATCCGGTAAGACATTCCGATCTGTTGGAGGTTACTAACACAACCGATCTTGCTCGATTTGCGCTTGGCTGTTGCCCAAGCGGGTAACAATATGGCAGCGAGCAGCGCCAAGGCGGCAATCACCAATAATACTTCCGTCAACGTCAAGGCGGCGATTCGATGATTGGTAAGGCGCGGTTTCATGGCCGCGGCTTTAGCGTTTATTGATGAGCGCCGGTCAATGATTGTGCTGATTGGCCAGCGAGAGCGCGTAAAGAAGTAGTATGATAATAATAACAGCGAAGATCACCGCCCCGATCCAAAAATAAGTGCCGACTTTATTGCGCTTTTTGGTAAAGGCGGCGGCGGTGTCAAAACCGAGGGGACGGCCGCCGCCTTCCAGATCGCTCAAACTGACTCCGCGGGTTGTGGTTGTGCGCGTGACGGACTCCGGCTTCCTGGCCGGCGCCGGGGCGGGCGCCGCCGATGAAGCAGAGCCAGATCCCGCCGGAACCGCCGGAGCACCGTTCTCGAGCTGCAATTCAATCTGGCCCAGACGCAGCTTCTGGCCGGGCTTGAGCACGCTTTCGGTGATTTTTTCGTCGTTGATGAACGTGCCGTTGGTGGAGTTCAAGTCCTTGATGACCACCTCATTGCCGCGCAGCAGCACTTCGCAATGATGGCTGGAAACGGACGGCTCGGCGATTTGAAACGTGTTATCCTCGACGCGGCCGATGGTGGTTTTGTCCGCTTTCAATTCGTGGACGCGGCCGTTCATGCCTTGAGTCAGGATAACAAGTTTGGCCATAGCTTAGACGGATTTTATTATGGTCGGCACCAATGCCAAGTCAAACGGAAATCTCAAAATCCAGCGTTTTAATCCTAACCGCGTTTCGCAATCAAGGCCCGGAATTCCGCGAACAGCGGCGTGGAATCATGCGGGCCGGGCGAGGCTTCGGGATGATATTGCACGCAAAAAACCGGCTTGGTCTTGTGCCTCATGCCCTCGACGGTCTGGTCGTTCAGATTAATCCGGTCCACGGCAATGTCCTTTGGCAAACTTTTCGGGTCCACGGCAAAACCGTGGTTTTGCGACGTGATTTCGACCCTGCCCGATTCCAAATCCTTGACCGGCTGGTTCGCGCCGCGATGGCCGAACTTCAATTTGAAGGTCTTCCCGCCAAAAGCCAGCCCGAGAACCTGGTGGCCAAGGCAAATCCCAAATATGGGAACACCGCTGTCCACGAGCGTTTTCACCTCGCGCACAATGTAATGGAGCGCCGCCGGGTCACCGGGGCCGTTGGACAGAAAAATGCCCGCCGGTTTATGGGCGAGCGCCTCCGCCGCCGAAGCCGCTGCCGGCAAAACCTCAACGCTAAAGCCATGTTGCCGCAATCGGCGCAAGATGTTGTATTTCAGGCCGTAATCAAAGGCGACAATCGGGATATCCGCGGGCGGCAACGGTTCGCGCAGATCGCGGGCCTCCGTCGGCGCGTTGCCGGAAGCGAGCTTGAAATTCGCGCTTTGCTCATCCTTTTCGTCCCAGCGAAACGCTTTCCGGTGCGAGACTTCCCTGACGTAATCCACGCCGACGAAAACAAACTCTTTTGCGCGTTGCAAGGCTTCCTCGTCCGACATTTCCCCGGTGCAAATAAATCCATTCATCACACCGCGCACCCGCAGTTTTTTCGTCAGCGCCCGCGTGTCAATGCCCTGGAGGCCCGGGATGCCGTTCTTTTCCAGATATTCCGCCAGCGACAGATCCGCGCGCCAGTTGCTGACCACCGGCGAGAGTTCGCGGATGACAAATCCAGCCACGTGGGGACGCCACGATTCCACGTCTGCGGCGTTGACGCCATAGTTTCCGATGAGGGGATACGTCATCGTGACAATCTGGCCTTTGTAGGACGGGTCGGTGAGAATCTCCTGATAGCCCGTCATGGAAGTGTTAAAACAGACTTCGCCGCACGCGGACGCGCAGGCGCCAAAGCCCTGTCCATGAAAAATTGAACCATCTTCGAGAGCCAGAATTGCTTTCATCATCAAAATCGCTGCGCGATGCTAGAGTGACCGGCCAGGCGGTCAAGCGTTAAGGAACCGTTCACGCCGCGACCAGTTCGGAGTTTTCCGCCCATGCTTTTTTCCCGCCGACAAAGGTCGCGACGGCCTTGCCTTTGAGGTTCCAACCGAAGAACGGACTGTTTTTCGATTTGCTCGCGGATTTTTCCGGAGTGAAGATCCATTCCGCTTCCGGATTGAACACCGTCACATCCGCGTCCACGCCCACGCTTAACGTGCCTTTGGGCAGGTTGAGCAATTGCGCCGGCGCCGCGGTGTATTTGGCGATGAGTTCGGGCAAACCCAGCCGCTGCGCATGATAGAGCTGCATCAGGGACAAGGCGAGTTCGGTTTCCAATCCGATGATGCCGAACGGCGCGTAATCAAACTCGACTTCCTTCTCAAAATCGCAGTGCGGCGCATGGTCGCTGCACAAAATCTCAATCGTGCCATCGGCCAGCCCGGCCAGAATCGCCTCGCGGTCATGGGCGGAACGCAACGGCGGATTCATTTTGAAATTGGTGTCGTAGGCCGGCCATTCGGGAAGTTCATCCTGGTATCCGGCCAGGGTTTTACCGTCATTGGCCCAGAACCTGGCGCTGCCGGCCACCGCCGCATCGGTGAGCGTGAAATGATGCGCGCAGGCTTCGCCGGAAATGGGCACGCCGCGCTTTTTCGCTTCGCGCAGCAAGGCCACGCTGCCGGCCGCGCTCAAATGCTGGCAATGGACCCGCGCGCCGGTGAGTTCAGCCAGCAGGATGTTGCGCGCGACAATCATTTCCTCGCCCGCCGACGGCCAGGCGCGCAAGCCAAGCGCCGTGTTCCAGTACCCCTCGTGCATCACCCCGTCGGTCACGAGCGAATAATCCTGACAATGATCCATCACCGGCAGGTTGAACATCCTGGCATATTCGCACGCCCGGCGCATAAGCTCGTTGTTTTGCACGCAATGCCCGTCGTCGGTAATGGCCACGACGCCGGCGCGTTTGAGCGAACCGATGGGGGCGAGCTCCTCGCCGGCGATGTTTTTGGAGATGGCGCCGGCCACAAAGACGTTGACGACGCCCTGCCGGGCCGCGCGTTCGCGAATAAGCGCGACCGTGCCGGCGGTGTCAACCGCCGGCGACGTGTTGGGCATGCAAACGATGGACGTGAAGCCACCGCGCGCGGCGGCGGCGGTGCCCGTCGCGATATTTTCCTTTGCGGTTTGGCCCGGTTCGCGCAGATGGACGTGCAGGTCAATCAAACCCGGGCAAATCACGAGGCCGCTCACGTCCATTTTTTCAACGTCAGGCGGCGCCTGGTTTGCGGCGTCGGCGCCGACCGCGGCGATTTTACCTTCGGAAATCAAGAGGTCCGCCTTGGCGTCAAGGCGGTTGGCCGGGTCCACGACATGCCCACCGGTAAGAAGCAACGCTGCCATGCGCGGCGAGGGTACACGCGTGACATTGACAATGCAAGCGCGGGAATTATGATTGATGCGCATCGGCAAGCTTGCGGGCTTGCCGCGCCGAAGCGCGAAGCGCGGAGGCGGGCGTAGTTCAATGGTAGAACGGAAGCCTTCCAAGCTTCACACGTGGGTTCGATTCCCATCGCCCGCTCCAGCCTGAGCGCTAGTAAATGATGGCGTAAGCCACCCGATCGGCATCGCTGATCGCCCACAGGCTCAACGGATCCACCGCCTGGGGAAACTTGATGAACCGCGCGCTGCCGTCCGCCAGGGCGTAGTTGGATCCGCCGGTGGTGCCGGCGCCCCTGGCCTGGCCGCTGGTAACGCCATTATTGTCATGGCGGCCTTGTTCGAGAATGCCGGTAAAGTCGTTGCCACCGTTTTCCCTCAAATCCATGTAGAAATCTCCGGCATCGTGGCGCTTTTCCCCCAGCACGACCGTCTGGGACGGATGTACAATGGCAGTCTGTCTCAAGCCGTTTGGATAGGTACCGTCCATATAACTCGTGAAATCACCCGCACTCAAAGTGTCGTAGAAATAATCGTTCCAGCCATTGATGATGTAACTGCGCGGGGAAGCGTCGGCAACATTGTTGGAGGAGCTGCCGCCACCGATGGTCGCGGGCTTTGAGAGGCCGGTGGCGACGTCAGTGGGGCACAGCAACACTTTCACGCTTTTGCCGTAGTTGACATAAAATTGGTTCGGCCAGCGGTTGGTATTGCTGCGCGGCGGGTAGATGCCCTGATTGTCATCGACGTACATTTGGGCGGCGAGACTCAGTTGTCGGAGGTTGTTCAGGCAGGCAATCCGGCGACCGGCTTCCTTGGCGCTGCTCAAGGCGGGCAATAACATGGCGGCCAGGATCGCAATAATGGCAATCACGACGAGCAGCTCGATCAACGTAAACGCCCGGGAGCCGCCCCCGGGGTTTTCCGGGCTGGCCAACCGGCCCCGGCCTGCTATTTTCATAACCATTCGATTCGTCGGTGCGTCTGGTTGCATGGTTGGACGGGCACCACGCCCGGTACATTCAATTTTATGCTTATGACAAAACGGAACTGGATGCTCATTATCGCCGCGCTTTTACTGGCTTGCGTTTATGTTTATCATTTCACGGGCTGGTTCAAACCTAAAATCATCCGAATTTCTTATACCGAACGCCCGTTCCTGTCGCGCGGCCCCGCCCGGCCAGGCCAGCCCACGATCCTTTTCGGCTTCGGGGGGCAGCCGTACCAGCTTTCGGAAGTGGAAGTGGTCCCGCTCGACGCCGGGCACATCAATCCAGCCGCCGTTCCCGTCTGGCACTTGATTTCAGATTCGCGCTCCGCGCCGGTGGAATTTTTCAGATATGGCCAAAACCTGCGCGGCATGAAACCCGCCGTGCCGCGCTCGCACCCCGAACCATTGAAAACCAACGTCACCTACCGGCTCTTGGTGCACGTGGGTTCCCTCAAAGGCCAGTGCGATTTTCAACTGGGCGGCCGGCCACCAGCCACGTCCCCAAAGCAATAACCGACAGATCAGACGGTTTCGCGCGAGACCGGGTTACGGACAGATTCAATTTTTGTTCCCGCAAAGTGACAGGCTGCCCAGTGGTCCTTCCGAACCTCCCGGAATTCGGGAAATTCCTCCGCGCACTTCGGCAATTGCGCAATCGGACAACGCGGGTGGAACGGGCATCCGGTCGGGGGATGAATCGGCGACGGTACGTCGCCCGGCAAAACAATGCGCCGGCGTTTGGTTTCCGGGTCCACCTCCGGCACGGCGGAAATCAGCGCCTGCGTGTAGGGATGTTGCGGCTCGCGGACGATGGTTTTGGCGTCCGCGGTTTCCACAATCTTGCCGAGATACATCACCATCACCCGCCGGCTGATATGTTCGACCACCGCGAGATCGTGCGCGATGAAAAGGTAGGCGATGCCGCGCTGCTGCTGCAAATCACGGAGCAGATTGATGATTTGCGCCTGCACCGAAACGTCCAGCGCGCTCACCGGTTCGTCACAGATGATCAATTGCGGCTCGACGGCCAGCGCGCGGGCAATGCCGATGCGCTGGCGTTGGCCGCCGGAAAATTCGTGCGGATATCGCTGCGCATAGATCGGGTCGAGGCCCACGTCTTTGAGCAGCTCCAGGATGCGTTGGTGCCGCGCGGATTTGGTGTCGGTCAATTTGTGGATGTCGAGCGCCTCGCCGACGATTTGCTCGACCGTCATGCGCGGATTGAGCGAGCCGTAGGGGTCCTGGAAAATCATCTGGAACTTGCGCCGCCGCGCGCGCAACACCGACCCGTTCATCCGCGTGATGTCCTCGCCGTCGAGCAGAACGCTGCCCGCCGTTGGTTCGACCAGCCGCACGATGGCGCGGCCCAGCGTGGTCTTGCCGCAGCCGCTTTCGCCGACCAGACCGAGCGTCTCACCCGGCTCGATGGCAAAGCTCACGTCGTCCACCGCCTTCACGAATTCGCGGGCGCGGCTGAACATCCCGTGCTTCACGGGAAAATGCACCTTCAGGTTTTTGACTTCGAGCAGGTTCATGCAATTAAAAGTCCGCAAGACGACCGACAATAGCCCACCGTTTCAACGGTGGGTTGACAAATCAGACAAAATCGAGTCCCGCAGGGACGGCAGAATTCAGCCAAGCATCGCGTCGTCACATATTCCTCGGTTGAGATGGAATCGTAGGTTGGCATTTTTATTTTTCTCTGCGTCTTTGCGTCTCTGCGGTTAAAAAAACTTCACTTCCAAAACGGACAGCGCACGAAACGTCCGGGTTCGACTTCGAGCAGTTCGGGAATTTTTTCCGAACATTCCGGTTTGGCAATCGGACAGCGCGGGGCGAACCGGCAGCCGGGCGGGAAATTGCCGATGCGCGGCACATTGCCGGGAATGGACTGCAATCTGGTGGGGCGAGCGTCCTCGCGAGCCGGCTCGTCGGTAGCCTCGCCCCACCGAATTGTTTTACCGAGTTTCGGCACGCTCGCCATCAGTGCTTTCGTGTACGGATGCAATGGGCGGCGCAACAATTCCTTCGCGGGCGACAGTTCGACAATATGTCCGGCATACATCACCGCCACCCGGTCGGCCATGTCACCGACGATGCCGAGGTTGTGCGTGATGAGCAAAATCGCCATGCCGAGCCGCTGCTTGAGGCCGTGGAGCAATTCCAGAATCTGCGCCTGAATCGTCACG
>JAJXYT010000165.1 GCA_021780375.1 bacterium
CAGAGGCTGCCAAAAAGACAAAGAAGAAATAGGCAGGGTCGGCGCGCGGCGCCGACCGGACGCCGCCGCGCGGCGTCCCTGCCAAAATTTAGTGTAGCGGCCTGTGAGCGCCGCTACATCACGCGGTCCAGCAAGGGTTCTCCGCGAACAAACCGCTCGAAGTTTTTGAGAAAATGACGGACGAGCGTTTTGGTTTCGCCGGCATGTCCGCCCGCCACATGCGGAGTGATAAAACAATTCGGCTCCTTCCGGAGCGGATGCTCATCCGGCAAAGGCTCGGGTTCGGTCACATCCAGCCAGGCAGCTCCGATTCGCCCTGAACGCAAGGCTTCCAGCAATGCATCCTGATTGACCGTCGTGCCGCGCCCGATGTTGTAGAAGATCGCGCCCGGTTTAATCATCCCAAAGCGTTTGGTATCGAAGAAATGTCGCGTCGCCGCGCTGTCCGGGAGGATATTGACGATGTGACCGGCCTCGGCCAGCGCGCCGGGCAATTGCTGCTCGGTAATCACCGGCACGCCTTCATCGCCGAGCGGTTTCCGGCGATAGGCCATCACTTTCATGTCGAAAGGGCGGAGCAATTCGGCCAGCCGTTTGCCAATCGCGCCGTAACCCAGAATCAGAACCGTTTCGCCCCGTAGCGTCCCGGAAGTACCGCGAATCTCTTTCCAGGCTTTCGTGCCGCTGGCGGCCCGGGTTTTGAGCGCCAGGGGCAGCTTTCGGGCCTGGGCCGCCATGAAACTCAGGGCATGGACGGCGCACGCCTCGTTATAGACGCACGCGCTGTTGGTCACCGGGATTTTGCGTTCCGCCATCAGCGCGCGAAACTGCGGGTTGTCATAGCGGGTGATGCCCGACGTGCTGACGTGAATCCATTTTAACCGGCCAGCCTCCGCAATCGCCTCGGGTTCAGGCTGGCCAAAGGCGATGTCCGCCGTGGCGAATTGCGGGTCCCGTTCCGCTCTGGCCAGAACGGAAGCCACGGGTGTCCTGGGAAAAACTAATTCATGTCCCCGGGTCCCCGCCTGCAACAATTCCAAGACCTCCGGCGTCACGGCAAAATCCACAAAGATTCGATACTTGTTCATGGCGCGCCGAATTTAATCTTACCGACGACCCGGCTCAGGAGGATACTCCCCCCGGCGGGATTTCAAATCGTTGGATAGCCATAAATCTGTGTCATCCGTTCATCTGCGGTACAGACCAATTTTGCCTCCCGCGGCGTCTAATTTGGATTTATCTGGATGCAATACCTGATTTTTCTCTCAAAATCCTCCGTCCAGGCCTGGCCCTGGGATTCCCGGCTGGCGCGAATGGTTTTAATAATTTCTTCGCTCGTTATCTCCGGGTTGGCCTCCCGTATCGCCTCAATCATTCGCCTGATTGCAAGTTCATTAAGCGGAGTGTTCATTTCTTTCCTTTGGTTGTGGCCGTACCATAGGCCAACTTCAACCCGGCCGCAGCATTAAAGTTCTCAAACTTTCCGGAGAAGCATTCATCACGGGCGGCCCTGGACTGCGGCGACCGGCCGCCGCTTTCAAGTCGCGGACACTTCCGCACACTCCAAACTTCCGGCTCACGAGGACGCTTGCCCCGCCGAAAATGGCATAACCTGTCAACGCCGCATTTTCCTGTGTTGCCCGTGGTTTGCGGTTTCAAATGGCCGGCACGGTTACGAGCAGGTCGCCTCGTTCGTTTATCAACGTTGACAGCGTCGGCAAATCACGTTTCGCCGGGCCTTCGGTGACGTGGCCGCTGGGGGTCGAAGGTTGAACCGTGACAGGGACAGGAGAACGAACGGTCGGGTTCCGCGTCCAGCTTGCATCGCTTGTGCGTGCAAATGGCGGACAGGGCGAACAGCCTTTCACCCTTGCGAATCAGAAAGAATCCCTGGTTGCGGAACCGGGGGTAAACACCGTCAGCGGCATAACTGTTGACTGGTCCCGCGTTGATCTGTCGGGTTTCAGGCGCAGACGAAACCGCCCGGGGCGGCGTCGAACTGCAACCGGCCACCGCCGCTGCGGCCAGGATCAAAAATTCTCTCCGAGTCATGTTCTTACCGTGATGTCAAAAGAATGCCTCTCCCATACCGATGAAGCACGAGCCCCTCTCGCGGCTGAAAGGCACCCTGCTTACGGGGAGAGAATTCCCCGAGAGGCGAAGCAAACTTCCATGTCGCATAGTCGCAGCGCGGTTAAGCCGCAACCAAAGGAGCGCGGACAGCCTTGTCCGCGTGTCCGCTTCCGGACGCAAGCGACTCGCGGACAAGGCGGTCCGCGCTCGTGTTCATTAACTGGCTTGTCAAAAACCCGCCGGCAAGATGCCAGCGCTCCCGCAAGAAATGGCTTCATTTTGCCATGGCAATGACAAGATATTTGCTCGCGGCATGAAAAATGGCACATTAGGACCGTGCCTAAACCGGTCAAACAACCCGCCGAAGCGGTGGAAACTGTGGAATTTCCCGCGGCGCCTGTGTTCACGGAGCGTCCGGCATGGACTGCGATAGGCGAAGGCTGGCGGCATTTGCACGGCAGCGTGGGCGGGGCGGGCGTCAGCTTCGAGTGGCACGACTTCAAGACGCACAAGGAATTTGACTGGGGCAGAAGTTTTCATCCCGGCAGCGTCGAGGTCTGCCTGAACCTTACCGGCCACGGCCGCGTCGCCTGCAACGGCCATGAAGTCGCCTTTGCGCCGTTGACGGTCGGTTTCTACCGGCGCGGCGACCAACCCTTGCGCGCGTTACGGCAGGCGGAGCAGCGACACCAGTTTTTGACCGTGGAAATGTCATTCGATTTTTTGCGGCGGCATCTGGGCGATTTCGCGCCGTCATTGCATCCGCTGGTGAAGGAAGTCGTCGCCGGCCAATCCGAAACATCCGCCGTGGTGACGCCGACGCGGCTGACGAGCCGGCAACAGCAATTGCTGGCGAGCCTGCGCGAGGCGCCCGTGCTCGCCGCGGCGCAAAAGTTGTGGTACCAGACCAAGGCGCTGGAACTGGCGGCCGAATTGTTTTTCCTCGCCCCGGGCGAACGGGAATTGTTCTGCCAGCGGCAGCAACGGCTTTCCGCCGAACGCGTCGATAAAGTCGTGGCCTTGCTCCGGGAGGACCTGGAAAACCCGCCCAGCCTCGAAGATATCGGACGCGCGGTGGGGTGCAGTCCGTTTCATCTGAGCCGGACGTTTTCCGCGGCGACGGGCATGACGATCCCGCAATACCTCCGCCAGTTGCGCATGGAGCGGGCGGCGGAACTGTTGCGCTCGGGCAAATTCAACGTGACGGAAGCCGCGCTGGAAGTGGGCTATGCGAGCCTGAGCCACTTCAGCCAGGCGTTTCATGAAACCTTCGGCTGTTGCCCGGGACTTTACCCGCTGCGCACGCCGACGCAAAAAACTTCACTTAAGTAGATTGAGACCTTTCCATTAATCGTAGCGGCGGCTCGGCGGAGCGCCGCATTCTTCCGAACGTTGAGCGCGCGGCTTTCTGCCGAAAGCCGCTTCGGCGGTTGCGTCGTTACTTACTTGTCCGGGAACCGGGCATAGCTGGCGTTTCGGGGGTCGTGTTCCGGCCGGTGCCAAATCAAGGTTTGCACCCACTCGGCAAGGCGGCGCCCCAGACGGCGGCAGGCTTCGCGCTCGCCGTCATTGCGCGGCCGCCCGGCACAGATGGCGCCGTAGTGCAAGGTCTGGCCCGGCGCCACATAATCCGGCACGCCGAAGACCAGGAGACCGTAGTTCATGAGCACGATTTGAAGCGCGAGGCAGGTTAATTCGCCACCACCGCCCTGGCCGCCGGAGGAGGTGAAAGCGCAACCAATTTTGCCCTCGGTTTTTGGCCAAAGTGGCGCGGCCGTGACGTCCCACCACTGCTTCATCTCCCAGGCAATCGTACCCATGTGCGTCGGTGAACCGACGGCAATACCATCACACCACGTAAGGTCGGCACCACTCGCTTCATTGACGCTCTTGAGTCGAACTTCGGTATGGGGAACGCTGGCGGCGCCTTCCACGACGAGGTCCGCCATCATTTTCGTATGGCCGTCTTTGCTGTAGTAAAAAACCAGGACTCGCGCCGGGCGGGGCGTATCATTTTCCATTCAAAGAGGATGCCCGTTTCACGGAGAAAACGTCAAGGGAGCATCCACTGATTCAGACCCGGAAGACAATCGTTTTCCACGCGGAAACGCGGTGACATAACTTGTTGAAACAGGCGGAGTGCGGGAAAACGTGAAATTTTTCACAAACTTTCTTGCGCAGAAACGAATCAATCGCTAAACATCATGCCCAATGTTTGCGGAGCCGTGGACAAAATGTGATTGATTAGGGGCGTTTTTGAGATGCCAGCGATTTTCCCCAAGTGGACAAACCAATTGCCTTTTTTGATT
>JAJXYT010000102.1:0-21086 GCA_021780375.1 bacterium
AGAAAACGCTTCCGGTCGGCGTCATCCTTGAAAATCGGCTCCCGCCGGTCCCCCCGATTCATCACATGATAAATCGCCCCTTCATATTCCACTCGTAATTTCCGCGCCATAGCGCCTCTACAATAGCAGGGCAGCCATTTGTGTCAATACTCAGGACTGACCCGTTTACGGGCGCTAGGTAAGCCCAGGTCCAATGCTGTGAAATTCTTTAGCTCCATCGAAGTGATCACCCTGCTGGCTGACCCTGCTTGGCTGGACGAGGCAACGAGAACAATCAGCCAATACTGGCGGCGAAAGAATGCCCGCCGCAACGGTTTTACCAGCGAAGAAGAGGTCGATGCGGTCGTCGTGGGCCCTTAAAATTAACTTGCCTTAAGATGCGATTTCTTGTATAAGGAATACGCAATGAAGCCTTTGCAAGCTGTGAAGATTGGCTGTCTGCTCTGTGCGGCGGTGTTGCCCGGCGTGTTGAATGCTCAATTCAATTACACGACCAATTATGTTTACACGACCAATAATGGCACGATTACCACCAATGGCTTGATCACCATTACCGGATACATCGGTTCTGGCGGGGCAGTGACCATCCCCGGTAGGATCAACGGCCTGCCGGTTACCGGCATCGGGGACTCTGCTTTCCAAAATGACCCAGGCATTACCAGCATCTTGATCCCCGACAGTGTCATCAACATCGGGAGCCTGGCCTTTTATCAATGCACCAATTTGATCGGCGTCTCGGTTGGTTTTGGAGTCGCCAATATTGGGGACCATGCTTTTGAATACTGTTACAGCCTTGGCAACATCTTTTTCTATGGTAATCCGCCCAACGCTGGTGTGGATATTTTCTCCGGTGACACCAATCTGACTGTCTATTATTATTCCGGGCGGGCTTGGGGTTCAACATTTAGCGGGTTTCAGACTTCGTCATTTGCATTCAGTGTCGCAGGCAATTCGGTTACTGGATACACGGGTAGCAAGCTGGTCTTTATTCCAGAGACGATGTATGCCTATCCGGTAACCAGCATCGGGGGCAGTGCGTTCAGCGGCACGGGTATAACCAACGTTATTATCCCGGACAGCATTACCAACATCGGGGGCACGGCATTCTTTAGGTGTGTGGGACTGAGAAGTTTCAGAATCCCGGATAGCGTCGCTAGCATTGGAAACGGTGCGTTCATGCTCTGCACCAATCTGGGCAGCATCACGATGGGCAACGGAGTGACTAGCATCGGAAGCGATGCATTCCTGGACTGCTACAACCTGATTAACGTCACGATCCCCAATAGTGTTATCACCATCGGAATCCAAGCGTTTTGGGGCTGCTTCGGCCTGACTAATCTCATGATTGGCAGCGGAGTCGTCAGCATTGGGGACTCTGTGTTTGGGGCCTGCCACAGCCTGACCAGTGCCTATTTCCAGGGGAACGCGCCGACGGTCATCGGTTCGAATGTTTTTTATGCTGACAGCGTGACTATCTATTACCTGCCGGGAACCACGGGCTGGGGTCCGACAACCTTCGGCGGTAATGTCCCTCCGGTGGAAATGGTCCTGTGGAACCCGCAGGTGCAGACCGGCGATGGGAAATTCGGCGTGCAGAATAATGAATTCGGATTCGACATCACGGGGACGACGAATATTCCCATCGTGCTGGAAGCCGCCACCAATCTGACTGCTGCACCTTGGACAGCACTTCAGAGTTGCACCCTCACTAATGGCTCGGCCTATTTCAGCGATCCGAACTGGACCAACTATCCCAGCCGTTTCTATCGCATCCGCTCGCCGTGAAGCGAAAGTTGCCGATTGGAGAGCTGGCACTTTGGGTCAACTCAGTGAAGCAAGCGGGCTTGGCAACCTGCCTTTTTCAGTGTATTCTTTTTCCGAAATGAAAAAGCCGTCCATCAAAGCGCAGCCAAAGCGGGAGGCTGAAATCCTCGCCGCCTGCGAGCGGACGCGCCAGGCGTGCAACAAGTTGACTGACGAGGAACGTCGCGAACTCCGCCAGCGGGCGCTGGCCATCATTTACGGCCACGATGCAAAAATCTCCGCTCGTAGCCGTTGACACCAACTTCCCCCTTTTGCTCGCGGCCGGCGACAACGCCGCGCTGGACGCATTGGATGTCGTGCGGAACCGGGTTCGTCCGGTGGAAATCCTCGTCCCGCCAACCGTTCAGGGCGAATTACTCCACCAGGCCGAGAACGAGCGGGACGCGGTTCAGCGCGCTCTGGCCCGGAAGGCACTGCTCCAGTTGCGGTCCCGCTGGCGTTTCCATCCGGCCGACTTGAATTCCGCCCAGGAAGCCTTTGCCCGCGAGGCGGCGCGAAAGACCCTGCTGGCCGGGTTGTTGCCGGCTGCGGAAATTAATGACGCCATCATCGTTGCCGAATCCGCTGTGTTGAACGCCATTTTGCTCGTCTCAAACGATTCACATTTGTTGGCCGTTGACCATCGTCGGCTCGGCCTGTTGTTCCGTGAACTGGATTTGCCCGTGCCTTTGATTGTTTCTCCGCGCGAAATTGCGCAAAAGTTTTACCGCTGAATTTTGAATTATGCGCTGGACCAAAACCCTCATTCCGACCCTTCGTGAACCGCCCGCCGAGGCGGAAATTCTGTCGCACAAACTGCTGCTGCGCGCCGGGCTGATCCGCAAAGTCGCGGGCGGCGTCTATCTCTTTCTGCCGCTCGGCCTGCGCGCGTTGCACAAGATCGAACAAATTGTCCGCGAGGAAATGGACCGCGCCGGGGCCATCGAAGTCCTCATGCCCGCGATGCAACCGCCGGAAATCTGGCAGCAAAGCGGCCGCTACGAGACCGCGCGCGACGTGCTGTTCAAGGTCAAGGACAGCGGCAATCGCGAATGGGTGCTCAGCCCGACGGCCGAGGAGGTCATCACGGGCACCGCCGCCGCGGAGATTAATTCCTACCGGCAGTTGCCGAAGAATTTCTACCAGATCAGCGTCAAGTTCCGCGACGAAATCCGCCCGCGCTTCGGCCTGATGCGCGCCCGCGAGTTCATCATGAAAGACGCCTACAGTTTTGACGTCAGCGACGAGGCGGCGACAGCGAGTTATCAAAAAATGTATGACGCCTACGCGCGCATTTTTGAGCGGTGCGGGCTGAAGGCATTCCCGGTCGAGGCCGACACCGGCGTCATCGGCGGCAAATTTTCGCACGAGTTCATGGTGCCGGCCGAGACCGGCGAGAACGAGGTCGTGTTCTGCGAAGCCTGCGGTTATGCCGCGAACATTGAGAAAGCCACCAGTGGCATTCCGAAAACAGCGGCGCGTGAAATCGGCGCGGCGATTGAGAAATTTGCCACGCCGGGCGTCGTCACCATCGAGGCCTTGACCAAGGAACCCTGCAAAGTTCCTGCCAACCGCCAGATCAAGACGCTGGTTTACATCGCTGACAGCAAGGCGGTGATTATCCTGATTCGCGGCGACGACCAGTTGAATGAAGCCAAATTTGCCGGAAAAATTGGAACAACGGTTTTTCGCCCGGCTAGCGCCGAAGAGATTTTTTCCAGTCTCGGTGCGCATCCGGGAAGTTTGGGTGCGGTGGCGGAAACATTGCAGCGCCGGTCGCCGACCCGGCCCGAAGGTCAGACGACGCCACCCGCCGGGTCGGAGACCGGCGCTCCGCGCATTCTTGCCGATGAACGGTTGCGTGGCGCCAATGGCATGACGACCGGTGCGAACGAGGACGGATTCCATTTCCGCCATGTTTCCATGGAACGCGACATCAAAGTGACCGAATGGTTTGATTTACGGACGGTAACGGCCGGCGAACCTTGCGCGAAGTGTGGCAAGCCGTTGAAAATCCGGCGGGCGATCGAGGTGGGCCACGTCTTCAAACTCGGCACAAAATACAGCGAGAAGTTCGGCGCGGAATTTCTGGACGAATCCGGCGCCCGCAGACTCTCCGTGATGGGCTGCTACGGCATCGGCGTCACGCGCACGTTGCAGGCGGTGATCGAGCAGTGCAACGACAAGGACGGCATCATCTGGCCGCTCAGCGTCGCGCCGTACCGGGTTTGCATCACGCCGCTCAATGTCGCGCCCGAGAGCGAGGCGATGAAGCTGGCAGAAAAATTGCATGCCGAATTGTCGGCGCGCGGCGTGGACGTGATTCTGGACGACCGCGACGAGCGGCCCGGCGTGAAATTCAAGGACGCGGATCTGGTCGGTTTCCCGATCCGTCTGGCCATCGGCGAAAAATCGCTGGCCAAAGGCGAAGTGGAAATCAAACCGCGCGGCGGCGCATTACAGTCCGTCAAAACCGGCACCGCGGTGGAAGCTGTGATGAAGCTGGTTTCGAAAATCGCAGCAGCGGATGCAAGTCCGCTCTGATTGACTGCGGAGGCTCAAAGAAGTGAACCGACTCGCGTCGGCTGTTACCGCAGGCATGTCACCTCGGCAGGGGATGGAAGGTAAATTGCGCCGGATGGCCGGCGGCCGGATCAATCTGCATCGTGAAATAGCCGCCGTCGTTCAGCAGTTCGATGCCGGAAAGGGCGGGGCAGAGCCGCACGTGGAATGGCCACCAGTGATGGGCTTCGTGTAGAGCCGCCGTCATCCGGCTGACGGCATGTCCCATAAATCGGATGGGCGGAATGCCGGACAACACCCGGCTCTTCCACATAATCAATTGGGTGTGCAGGTGTCCAATGATGGTTTGTTCGATTTGCGGCAAGCGGCGGCGAACGCATTCCTCCCGCCAGAGAAACGGCAGGGCCGTCGGATCGTGGCAGAACAGAATCACCCGTTGATTCGACGGCAGCGCCTCGAAGGCGGCACGGATTTCGGCGAGGTGCGCCTCCCGCAATCGCAGCCACTCCGGCCATTCCGCCGGCGATGTGTCCGGCTGGTGCACGGGGAGCGCGACCAGGGATGAAGTCATTCCCATGAGGGTGTAGCGACCGATGACCAGCTGCCAGAAGGGCGGCAAGCCGAGGGTTTCCGTCACGGTGCGCCAGCTCGCCAGGCGCATTTCGCCGCTGCCGAACAAAGCCTGTTTGCCCAATTCATGGTCACCCACGGCAAAGCGCACACGGTCGCCGAATTTTGCGCGCAGTTTGCCCAGGCATTCCTGCGCGCTTTGGCCGGCCGCCGGGTCGCTCACACCCACAAAACCGGAGTCGCAGGAGTAATCGCCATTAGCGACGACGTAATCCACTGAGCCGATATCCGCAAGAAAGCGGTCCAGTTGCGGCGCTTGATCGAGCGGATGGCGCATCCAGACCACATGCCGGTAAACATGGGCGAAGGTGCGGAGCAGGGGATTGGGGATGGCCCGCAGCTCGTAATCATCGCCCCGGGCGCGTTCGGCAGCGCCCGCGTAATGAACGTCGCTTAAAATGGCAACCGTGACATCGCCTGGCACGTGCAATCCCATGCGATGTCAGAGTGGTACGGCCACGGTGGCGGGATCGTGGTCGGTCCGGTCGAGGCATTCGCGGACGGTTTTGGCGAGGTCAGCGTGGGTGTAGGGTTTTTGCAGATAACGCGCCTTCATTTTCACCAGGAGCCGGGTATTGACCTCGTTGGCCGTGTAGCCGCTGGTAAAAATGATTTTCAAACGGGGATGATGGGCGAGCAATTGCCGGGCGAGTTCCGCGCCGGAAATCCCGTCAGGCATGACCATGTCCGTCAACAGCAAATCAATGGCCCCGGCTTTCTGCTGCCAGGCGTTGAGGGCTTCCCGGCCGGAGGTCGCTTCGAAGATGCGGTAACCGTATCCGGAAAGGATGCCGCGCGCCATTTCGCGCAGAACGGGTTCATCCTCGACGATGAGAATGGTTTCAGCTCCTCCGCCGGGCGCAGATTCCGGCAGGACGGGTATTTCGTTTTTGGGCGCCGGGTTTTTTTCGCTCGCGGGGAAAAACACCTCGAACGTCGCGCCTTTGTTGGGTTCACTGTTGACTTCGACCCAGCCTTCATGCTGCTTGACGATGCCGTAAACCGTCGCCAGGCCGAGGCCAGTGCCCTTGCCGACATCCTTGGTCGTAAAGAACGGTTCAAAAATGCGATGCAAGGTGACATCGTCCATGCCCATGCCTGTGTCCGTAACCCGCAAACGAACAAACCGGCCCGCGTGCGCATCGGCATGTGATTTCACGTAGTCCTCGTCAATCATCAGTGTGTCAATTCCAATGGTGAGCCGGCCGCCCTTCGGCATCGCATCGCGGGCATTGACGGAAAGGTTCATAATGACCTGCTCGATCATGCCGACGTCGCCTTCAATGGCGGGCAGTTCCGGCGGCGGCCGAAAATCGATCTGGATGGTCTCACCGAGCAGGCGGTCGAGCATCCTGGACATGTTGCCGACGACCTCGCGCAAATCGAGCAGGTCGGGCTGGATCACGTTTTTGCGGCTGAACATCAACAATTGGCGGGTCAAGCCCGCGGCGCGTTCCGCGGCAAAATAAACGGCCTGAAGCGGATCCAGCACATCCGGAGGCAGTGCCGGTTTGGCGAGCAATGCGCTGGAATGTCCCTGGATGATGGTCAACATGTTGTTGAAGTCGTGCGCCACCCCGGCGGCCAACTGGCCAACGGATTCCATTTTTTGCGATTGGCGCAGTTGTTCCTCGAGGTTCAGCCGGTCGGTGATGTCATCCACGTAACAATGCACGACGCGGCTCGGCAGCACGGGATGAAACAACCATGAAAAGGTGCGGTCACTCACCTCCGTCTCCAGGCGTACCCGGCTGCGACCCGTGGTCAGGCAGTCGCGAATGATCTCGTTGATCTCCCGCGGCAGAATGTCGCGCGGATGTTTTTTTCGGACGGACAGCGCGAGTTGTTGCGCCGCTTCGTTGAAATAACTGATCGTGCCACGTTCGCTGAACTCCAGGGTGGCCGCCGGATTTAATTTGGCAAAGGAGGCAACCTTTTCGGTTTCGGCTTCCGCGCGTCGGCGTTCCACGGTCATGCCCAGCACCGTGGCCACGGCCATCAGAAACTGCATCTCGTCCGGCGTGAAATTACGGCGTTGGGTGACGTGGGCGCCGAGGACACCGAAAGGCCGCCCACGGGTCGGGATCGCCACGGTGATGCCGCTGGCGATACCATGCTCGGCGAATAACGGCGGCACGGCGAATTGTGTCTCGGTTTTGAAATCAGGAACCACAATCATTTCGCCGGAGTTCAGCGTCAGGCCGATTTGCGAGTGATTATCACCGGGGATTATGGTTTCACCGACGCAGCCGCGTTTCCAGCCGGCGCCCGCCTGCAATAACAACCGGCCGTCGGGCAGCCGTTCCCAGATGGCGGTGTATTCCAGTTCCAGCGTGTGGGCGACGAGCCGCCCGGCCTGGTTCATCAAAGGCAACATGTTGCTTTCGGTCAGCGCGAATTGTCCCAGGGCCGCGATGGCGGTCTGCTGAAGAGCGCGGTTGAGCAGGATTTTTTCCGCCTTTTCGCGCTCGCGGATGCGCTGTTGCAGTGCTTCGGCCATGCTGTCGAAAACTTTGGCCAGCTGGCCGAATTCGTCCTCCGTGGGTTCCAATCCCGTGCGGGCATTCAGGTCGCCCCGGGCGAAGCGTTGGGCCGCCTCGGACAGGGCGCGCACCTGGCGCAGGATGAAATGTTCACCGCCGAACCACGCTGCGAACAGTGCCAGCAGGCCGACGGCCAAACTGGCCCAGGGCACGTCCAGAGCGTACCGTTTTAACCAGCCCGGCGCGAATTCCCAGAACCAGGTCTGGTTGACCAGGAACGTCAACACCAGCGCGGGGGCAATGGCTACGAACACGCTGGCCACCATCTGCATTCGCACCGTGGAAAATCTTTTCAAAATCTGCTTGGTCATTTTATCGGTTTCGCAGCCGTTTTAGTAGCATATCGCAAACCAATTTTTGCGTCATTCCGAATCCAGGCCCGCCAGTGCGGCCGCCCGCCCTTTCGGCAACCGGCCCAGATGAAAAATCAAAAAACCGTGCAAAAACTCCCGCAACTCAGTGAATTGGACATGACTCAATTTCAGCCGCGTGCCGGCCGGCCAGCCGCCCTGGGCCAGGACCCGGCAGATCTTTTTTGCGCCGGGCGAAAGCCCGGTCGTTTCCCAGTCCGGCTTCAAACCGAGTTCCTGAAGCAGTTTCAATTCAAACCGGAAAACGGCCTGGGGTCCGTCGGGTCGTTCGCAGAGCTGATCCAGAAAAGCGAGCACCAGGTCGTAAACGGCCGGCAGGGGCGTTTCGGTTTCCGTCGCCTGTTCGACGAAGGTGATGGCATAGGTCGCCCGGTGCAGGCCCGCCAGGTTTTGGCGCAGCGCGGCGTGGAGCTCGCGCACACCGACTTCCCGCAGGAGGTGCAAATCCGAACGCCGGCTGCGGCTGAACGAAAAGTCCGCCACGTAAAACAAATCGAGCCTGCCCAGAAACGGCGATTTGGGCCGCCGCGCCCCTTTGGCGACCGTGGCGATGCGCCCGAATTCCGGCGTGAGCCAATGAACAATGAGGCTGGTTTCGGCAAATGGCCGGGTGCGCAGAATCAAGCCGGTGGCGGATTGAATCATTTGCGGGACGGCGGCGGGATGGATTCATTGGCCAGCGCGCCGATGCTGATGATATATTTGAACCCGTCGGCCACCGACATGTCGAGCTTGATGACTTTTTCCTCCGGCACCACGACCAAAAAACCCCCGGTCGGAAGGGGTGTTGTCGGGATGAAAACGCACACGCATTTCTTGCCGGTCTTTTTTTCCACCTCATCCGCCTGCTCGCTCGTAACGAAGCCGACGGAATAAATTCCCTCGCGCGGATATTCGATGAGCACAACGGTTTTGAAGGAGCTTTTTTTTCCGGATGTAAAGGCCTCGTCCACCTGCTTGAGGGTGCCGTAAATCTTGTTCAAGACCGGCACGCGCAGCATCAAGCTGTCCGCCCAGGCAATCAGTCGTTTGCCGAAGTAATACCGTCCCAGCACGCCGACCACCGACACAATCGCAATCGCCAGCAGCAACGCCAGCAAACTCCAATACCAGAACACCGGGCCGGAGATGCCGTCCTGATAAATCGTCCGGGGACTGAGCCAGTACGGCAGGAAAAAAAGAAGGGTGTCCGTGAAGCTGGAAACCGTGCCGAAAAGCCATTTGACCACCGCGAGGGTGACGACGCCGGGCAGCACGATGGCAAGGCCGGTCAGGAAACTGGCGCGCCAGCTCGCGATGAGGGATTTTTGCACGCGGAAAGTTTAACGGTGCGGCCCAGTTGTGCGAGCGAAAATCGCCGCGAAAGTTCGCCCAACCGGCGGTTTTCCACGCGCTTCATTTTCCGCCGCCGGCCGGCCTGCGAATCCTCATGGCCCAGCAAATGCAAAACGCCGTGAACGAGATAACGCACGGTTTCCGATTGCCAGCTTGTACGAAACTTGCGTGCTTGCCAGGCGGCCTCGTCCAGGCAGATGAAAATGTCGCCGTGCAGCTGGCGTCGGGCGTCGGGCGTCCGGCGTCCGGTGTCGGAATAGTCAAATGTGATAACGTCCGTCGAACCCTGGTGCCGGAGAAATGTCTCATTGAGCCGGGTCATTTCGGGCGCGGCGACCAGATGAACGCCGAGTTCCGCGTCCTGAATTTTCAGATCGGCGAGCAATGCCCCGGCGATTTGTTTCAGCAAACGCAAATCGATTTCTTGCGTTCGCTGGCGATTGGTGGCCACGATGCTCATCCCGGTTTCGCCCCGTTGCGATGCTCCTCGTAAGCCGTGATGATGCGTTGCACGAGCGGATGGCGGACGACGTCGCGTTTGCTGAACTCGACGACGGCGATGCCTTCCACGTTTTTCAGGATGTGATGAGCCTCCAACAGACCGGAATGCTTGTTCGGCGGCAGATCAATCTGCGTCTCGTCGCCGGTGATGACCGCCTGCGAACCGTGGCCGAGGCGCGTGAGGAACATCAGCATCTGCTCCGTCGTCGAATTCTGCGCTTCGTCCAGAATGATGAAGGCGTTGTTGAGCGTGCGGCCGCGCATGTACGCCAGCGGCGCGATCTCAATCGTGCCGCGCTCGGTGTGCTTCTGAATGTCCTCGGCGGGCAGCATGTCGTGCAGCGCGTCCTGCAACGGACGCAGATACGGCGTGATTTTTTCGTAGAGGTCGCCTGGCAGAAAACCGAGCGCCTCACCGGCCTCCACGGCCGGCCGGGTGAGAATGATTCGTGAAACGTCCCCGTCGCGCAACGCCGCCAGCGCCATCGCCACGGCCAGATACGTCTTGCCCGTGCCGGCCGGGCCGACGCCGAACGTCACGTCGTGTTTGCGGATCGCATCGAGATATTTTTTCTGGCCGACGGTTTTGGCGGTGACGCCGGGTTTCCGGTCATGTGTCAGCACGCGGTCGCTCACCAAATCCTTGAGGGTTTCCGCGCCTTCATGCTTCACCACGTTCAGCGCATGGGCAAAGTCGCGGTTGCGGACGGGCGTGCCGGCCTTCAACAGGGTTTCGAGCGAAACGAAGAGGTGTTTGGCGCGTTCAAGGGCATCGGCCTGGCCTTCGAGTTTGATCCAGCCTTCGCGTGAGGTGGCCTTGACGCCGAGTTCGGTTTCGAGCGATTGCAGATTGCGCGGTTCGTTGTTGAACAGTTGTTGCGCAAACCGCGCATTTTCAAAATGAATTGTTTCCGTGGCCATCGGAGATTATTTTGCCAGTTCGGCGCGCAGTTTCGCGGCCAGCTCGCCCAGGGCCTGCGGCAGAACAGTGGTATTGGCCAGCACCGGCATGAAGTTGGTGTCGCCATTCCAGCGCGGGACGACGTGGATGTGCAAATGCCCGGCGACACCCGCCCCGGCGACCTTGCCGAGGTTGATGCCGATGTTGAATCCGTCCGGTTTCATCAGTTGGGTCAACGCATTGATACACCGCCGCGTCAGTTTCCATAAATCGGCGAGTTCTTCGTCGGTAAGGCTGTTTAAATCGGCGACTTCCTTGTAGGGCACGATCATCAAGTGCCCGCCGACGTAGGGGTATTTGTTGAGCAACGCGAAGCAGGTGCGGTCCCGGACGAGCACGTAATTGGCCTCATCGTCGCTGGATTGGGCAATGCGCGTGAACAGGCTGGCGTCCATTTGCGGTTTGGGCGCGAGGATGTACTCAATCCGCCACGGTGCGTGCAGCGATTCCATGTCGGCAGGGTAATTGTTGTGTCCCGGAAAGTCAAAACTGGCGGGGCGAGATTCCGGACGAGCCGTTTTTGAGTCGTGAATCCGGCTCGCGAGGACGCTCGCCCCACCGAACTCACCGCCGCCGGAATAAATACTTCGCAAACGGGATCAAACCGGAAAATGTGTAGCTCGGGTCAACGTATTTTTCGATGACGTAAAATGCAAAATAGTAAAACCGGCAGAAACTCCAGATGGCCGCCACGAGCAAGCCGGCCGTCCTCGAATTGGGGTTGTCGGGGAAAAGCAGTATGGCCGCGGCAATCCCGATGAGCAGGAACAACAATCCTTTCAGCTTGATCCAGGCCGGGTATGTAAGGTCCTTCATGCGAACAGACTCAGGATGGCCCTGGCCGCGCGTCCGGTCGCGCCGGGACCGCCCAGCGAGGCAACAATCCCGGCCAGCTGCGATTTGATTTTTTGCCGGCGCGATTCGTTCTGCAACAGTTCCAGCGCGGCGCCGGCGATGTTTTGCGGCGTGGCGGCGCTTTGGATGAATTCAGGATAAACCTCCTCGTGGGCCAGGATGTTCGGCATGGTCGCCCATTTTACGGTAACAATGCGTTTCGCGATTTCGAAATTGACCCATGACGTCTGGTAGAGCGTCACCGCCGGCACGCCGAAAAACGCGCACTCCATCGTCACCGTGCCCGTGGAAGCGATGGCGATGTCCGTTTGCGCAAGAAATTCCGGCAGGTTGCCGACCTGAATTTCGACCTGGGGCGGAGGGGCGGAAAGCCTGGCTGCGAGTTTCTGCAAGGCCGGATTCGGCAACACCATTCGCGCACGGCTCGTCGGCAGTTTTCTCTGAATTAATTCCAGCGCATCGAGCATCACCGGCAAATGCCGTTTCAATTCACTCGTCCGGCTGCCCGGCAAAAGTAAAATGGCCGGCGCAGCCGCTGAACCTTCGGCCTTCGGCCTTCGGCCTTCGGCCTTCGGAAAGCGTCCCACCATCGGATGCCCGACAAATTCCACGCGCAACTTCGGCGCGCGCCGGGCGTACCAGTCCTTCTCAAACGGGAAAATGCTCAGGAGCAGATCGTAATCCGCCTCGAGCAGCCGGGCGCGGCCCGGACGCGACGCCCAGACCTGCGGCGAAACGAATTGAACGATTTTCGGGTTCCACTTCGAAAAGGGATTTTCGCGGGTGTATTGCCTGAGGGCGTGGCCGAAACGCAGGTTAAAACCGCCGAAATCCACGCCGACGACGACGTCCGGTTTGCGTTCGATGGCCAGCGCGAACAGTTGATTAAACAGTTGCCGGAACTTGAAATAGTTTTTGACCACGTCGGTAAAGCCGACGACCGAGTGCTCCGTCAGGTCGAATGCCAGTTCCACGCCGGCCGCGGCCATTGCCGTGCCGCCGGCCCCGAAGAATTGAGGTGCGCGCCCGTCTCCGCTTTGCTTCGACGCGGCAAGCACCGCGGAAACCAGTTCCGCCGCGAGCGCATCCCCGCTCGCCTCGCCGGCGATGAGCATGAAGGAATCGGTCTTATTCATTTGCTCTGCTGCACCTGCCGCGTGATTTCAAAGGCCAGGTCCAGCGCGCGTTTGGCGGATTCGCCGCTGACGAGGGGCGCGTGTTTTTCGCGGACACAGTCCACAAAATCCTGCAATTCGAGCTTGAGCGGTTCGTCCTTCGCAATCGGCACCGGTTCGCGGACAATTATTTTTCCGGCAAATTCACTGACAATCGTGGAGTCCTTGCCGACACCGAATTTTGCGGCCAGGACTTTCCTCAGCAGCGGCGTTTCCCTCTCGCCTTCGCGGGCAATGCGGTAAATAAATCCTTCCTGCGCGCGGTAATCGAGCGAGATGTAGCAGGGATGGGTCGGGCCGCTGAACACGCGGATTTTCCGCATCCGTTCCGGGCTGACACGGCTGACGGTGAGATTGGCGACGCAGCCGTTGGCGAAACGCAACCGCGCGTTGGCGATGTCCTCGCTCTTGCTCAACACCGGGATGCCCACGGCGTCCACGCTGGTCACCGGCGATTTCACGAACGCGAGCACGACGTCAAGGTCGTGAATCATCAAATCGAGCACGACGCCGATGTCGGTCGAGCGGGCCGGGTAAGGTGAAAGCCGGTGGCATTCGATGAAACGCGGCTCGGGCGCGGCCGTTTCGAGGTATTTGAAAACGGGATTGAACCGCTCGACGTGGCCGACCTGCAAAACGCAATTTTTCTGCTGCGCCAGCTGGACGAGTTCGGCGGCCTGGGCGGTGTCGTCGGTCATCGGTTTTTCGATCAGGACGTGTTTGCCCTGCGCGAGCAACTGCTTCGCGAGATCGAAATGCGTACTGGTGGGCGTGGCAATATTCAGCGCGTCGGCGTTGGCCGCAGCCTCGGCAATGGAATGGAAAATGCGCGTGTTGTGCCGCGCTGCGATTTTGCGGGCCGTGTCGGCGTTGGTGTCAAAAATGCCGGCCAACTCGACCTGTCCGGCGCCGTCGAGCTCCGCGTAAATGCGGGCATGATTTTGTCCGAGCGAGCCGACGCCCAGAACGGCCACCCGGATTTCAGGGGTTGTGGTTGCCACGCGGCGAGTTTGCCAGTGAAACCCAAAAACTGAAATCAGAAATCTCTCGCAAAAGACGAGAAGTAGACGGCTCGCGAGGACGCTCGCCCCACCCCAACTTTCAACTTTCAACTTTCGACTTTCAACCGTTAAATACAACCGTGCCAATTCTGGGTTATGTCATCGTCGCGGTGGCGGCGTATTTGCTCGGCTCGATTCCGACCGGCTTTCTCGTGGCGCGGGCCAAAGGTATTGACATCCGCTCTGTCGGCAGCGGGAACATCGGCGCGACCAACGCCATGCGCGCGCTCGGCAAGCCGGCGGGAATTTTCGTGCTGCTGATGGATGCGGCGAAAGGGTGGTTGGCTTGCCATCTGGCAGTCTACATCTATTGTGCGGCCACTCCTGAAACAATAAACAGTTTGTCGGCTACGTTTGGTCAAATCGAGAATTGTGTCATCATTGCCGGCATTTTCGCCGTGCTCGGCCATAATTTCCCCTGCTGGCTGCGATTCAAAGGCGGCAAGGGCATCGCCACCAGCGCCGGCGTTTATCTGGCGCTCGCGCCATGGGCCATGCTGATTGCCGTGGTCGTTTTCCTGCTGGCGTTGCTGGCGACGAGATACGTTTCGGTCGGGTCCATCTCGGCGGCAATGGCCTTGCCCGCCGCGGTCTGGATCCTGCCGCCGCATAATCTATTGCTCGGCATCGTCACGACGGTGCTGGGCCTGATGGCCATTTACAAACACAAAGGCAATCTCCAACGCCTCGTCGCCGGAACCGAAAGCCGGCTGCAATTCAAAAAAAAGGATACGACATGAGAATCACCGTCCTCGGCGCCGGCGCGTGGGGAACCGCGCTGGCCAAGGTGCTGCAGGAAAACGGGAACGCCGTGGCGCTTTGGGACATCAACGCCGAAACACTCGCGGAACTCCGGCGCGGACGTAGTGAGCGTTATCTGCCCGGACTGAAATTGCCGACCGACTGGAAGATTGAGGAGGATTTTCAAAAGGCAACTGGCGGCGCCGAGTGCCTGGTGATGGCCATTCCGTCGCAATCGTTTCGCCAGGTGGCGGCAAAATTGAAGGGGCACCCGGGAATTCTGGTGAGCGTGACCAAAGGCATCGAATTTGAGTCCGGCGATACGATGAGCCGGATTTTACGCGAGCACACCCCCGCCAACCGCGTGGCCGCGTTGTCGGGTCCGAGTTTTGCCCGGGAAGTGGCACTCGGCATCCCGACCACGGTGGTTTGCGCCTGTGAAAGCGATGGCACGGCGCGCACGGTGCAGGGACTCTTCCATCGGCCGGAATTCCGCATTTACCGGAGCACGGACATTCTGGGTGTGGAATACGGCGGCGCGCTGAAAAACATCATCGCCATCGCGGCGGGGGTGAGCGACGGACTCGGCTACGGCGACAACACCAAGGCCGGGCTGGTCACGCGGGCTCTGTCCGAAATGCGCCGGCTCGGCGTCGCCTGCGGCGCGCAGGCGGAAACTTTTTCCGGTCTGAGTGGTCTGGGCGATCTCATGCTGACGTGCTTCTCGAAACAAAGCCGCAACCGCGACCTGGGCGAGCGTTTAGGGCGCGGTGAAACGATGGCGGCGATCCAGGCGTCGCATCCAAAGCTGGCCGAAGGCTATCCCACGGCGCGATCGGCCCACCGGCTGGCGCGCGAAAAGAAGGTGCCGACACCGATCATTGACGAAGTCCATGAGTTGCTCTACGAAGGCAAAGACCCGAAGAAAGCGGTCCGTGATTTGATTTCGCGCGCTTTTAAGGCAGAAGATTAAAGGCCTTGACGCTAATTTCGCGAATTATCACGGATTCAAAATCAATTAGCGACAATTCGCGCAATTCGCGCAAAAGATTCCATGTTATTTCAGTTCGGCTTTGATGAGTTTCAGCAGATCGGCCAGCGATTCGACGGCTTGGAACTGTGGAAATTCCTGCTTCACCTTTTCGGGCGCGTGGATCAGGAAGCCGACGTTCGCTTCGAGCAGCATCGCGGTGTCGTTGTAGGAATCACCGGCGGAAATGACGTGATAGTTCAACCGCTTGAAAGCGGCCACGGCCTCGCGCTTTTGTTCCCGGATGCGCAGTTGATAATTTACGATGTGGTCATGCTCGACAACCAGCCGGTGGCACAGCAACGCCGGCCAACCGAGCTGGCGGAGCAGGGGAGCGGCGAATTGCTCGAAGGTGTCGGACAGGATAATGACCTGCACCAGCGAACGCAATTCATCGAGAAAATCTTTGGCGCCCGGCAGCGGGTTCAACGTGCCGATGACACTTTGGATGTCTGAGAGCTTCAAGCCGTGCCGGTCGAGGATGGCGAGCCGGCCGCGCATGAGTTTGTCGTAATCCGGTTCGTCGCGCGTGGTGCGGCGCAATTCCGGGATTTTGGTCTTCTCGGCAACGGCAATCCAGATTTCCGGCGTCAACACGCCTTCCATGTCCAAAGTGACGATTGATTGTTTCACCGGGAAAGTTTTTCAGAATCCTTCGGAAGTGTCCAGAAGCGACAAAGTGAAAGCAAACTCAGGGTCCCGAATGGTAAGCCTGCCGGGATTGATAGAGTTTGAGGAACTGTTCGTTGTTATCGGCGAGATCTTTTTGCCCTGCCGCTGATGCCAAATCCCGGGCTTTTTGCGCGGTGGCAATCGCTTCCGGGAAGCGGCCGGCCTCGGCATAGGCAGCGCCCAGCGTGGTCAGCAGGGCGGCGACTTGAGAGTGGGTCAAAGCGCACGCCCGTTCCGCCAGATGAACCGCCACTGCACCCGAACGCAGTTTTGGGTCGGGGTCTGTGGCAAGAATCCAAGCCAGTTCATTGAGGGCCTCGGGAAAATTCGGAGCCAGCCGCAGGGCCTGCCAGAACTCAGCGATCGCCTTCCGGGACTCGTATTGGCGGAACAATGCCTCCGCCAGACGATAGTGGCCCATGGGTTGATAAGGCGACAACGCGAGCTCTTGAGAAAATTGAACCGCCGCCTCGGCCAACCGGTTGTTGTCCAGTAACACGAGGCCGTAGTCGAAGTGCGCCTCGGCATCATCAGGATTCAATTTGACCGCCTTCGAAAAATGAGCGAGCGCTTCAGCGGTTTTACCTTGCTTAAGGAGAACCATGGCCAGGTTTCTATGTGCCTCCGCAAAATCCGGGTTTAACTGCAACGCGGTTGAAAATTGCGCTGCGGCTTCGTCCGGTTGGCCACGGTTTAAAAGGGCTGTGCCAAGGTTGTAATGCAAAACGGCATCTTTCGGCCGGAGCCGAACGGCCTTTTGGAAATGAACGATGGCTTCCGGCAGTTTTCCCTGGCTCGCCAAAGCCGCGCCCAATTCAGATTCTCCCCGCGCGTAATTGGGATTGATGCGTGATGCCTCCTGCAGCAAGGCCACCGCTTTGCCAAATTGGCCGGTTTCTTCAAAGGCTTCACCGAGATGGCAGTCAGCGACATAGTTATTGGCCGTGACCGCCCGGGCGTGGAAGAAAAGGGTCATGTTATTTTGCCAATACTTTAGTTGGATCCATGTCGCCATCAGACAACCCGCCAGCGCAAGGATGCCGACTGCGGGCGCGAGCCATTTCCTTTGCCACCCTCCGCACCAAAGCGCGTTGACGCCCCACACGATGGCAATAAACAAACCAATGCCGGGAATATACATGTAACGATCCGCCATGGCCTGCCGCCCCACCTGGACCAGGCCAATCACGGGTATCAAGGTGCCCAGATACCAAAACCAACCCACCAACAAATAAGGATGCCGGCGGGCAAACCAGACAAACAAAACGGAACACGCCAACAGAAACAGTCCCGAAGCGATAACCAGCCCCAATGGCCAGTGCGTCGGGGGTGGATAAAAGACTGCAAGGTCAACCGGCACGAAGGTCTTAAAGAGGTACCGGAGATAGGACATCGTTGTGTTGGCGAGGCGAAAGGAGAGCGGCACGCTGTCCAGCGAGGAAACCGCTCCGCCGGCCCGTTGCACCAGAAAGGTGACCGTGCTGGAGGCCAGGGACAGCACCAGGAAAGGCGTTTTTTCAAAGACCAAATTGCCGATGGACTTGGCCAGACGCGGGGCATTCGGCGAAAACCGGTTCAGCGGCCAGAAATCCAGCAGCAGCAACACAAACGGCAAGGTGACCACCATCGGCTTGCACATCAGCCCGAGCGCAAACAATGACAACGTCAGCAGATATGTCTTGGCGCCGGGTTTCTTTGCATAATGGGCGTAAGCCAGCAAGGTCAACAGCCAGAAGAACGTGCTCAATACATCCTTGCGTTCCGCCACCCACGCCACCGATTCCACGTGCAACGGATGACAGGCGAATAACGCCGCTACGAATCCGCTTCGCCATGTCGTTCCTGTGGTTTGGCTCAAAAACAGAAAGAGCAGCACCGTATTGGCAACGTGCAACAAGAGATTGGTCAGGTGATGCCCGGCGGGGTTTAAACCATACAACTGGCAATCCAGCATGTGCGAAATCCAGGTCAGGGGATGCCAGTTGTCTGCGTAGCCGCTTTGAAACGCCCAAACGATGCCCGACCAGGTCAGTCCTGCCTTTACGTGAAAATTACCCGTGACGTATTGGTCGTCGTCAAAATTAATAAAACCGTGGTTCGCCACCGGCCCGTACAGAGCCAGTGTGAGCGCGATCAGGATGAGGCCAATCAATCGGCGACTGGGAGCTCGAGTCAAGTCGGCTGGCGGCATGGGGGTCAAAATGTGACGGCCAGTTTCTGGCGCCGGGCAAACTGGCGGCATTCCTGATAGCCGACGCTGCGCGCCAGTTGGATGGCCTCGGCAAAGTTCATCCCCACTTCCTCCGGCGCATGGGCGTCAGAACCGAAGGTAATTGGCACGCCGGTTTGGAACGCGAGTTGAAGGATTTCGCGGCTCGGATAAATTTCCCGGCAATCCTTCCGCAAGCCAGCGGTGTTAAGTTCAATAGCGCAGTTGTGCTTCCTGGCGGCGTCCAGAAACTTTTTGTAAAGCGGCGCGCAATCATGCAATGGACGATGCCCGAATTTCTTCGGCAAATCGGCATGGCCGATGATTTCAAAGAAGCCGGTTTCCGCCGCCTTCGTCAGCCTTTCAAAATAAATCGTCCAGACTTCGCCGGCGTCACGGTGCTGCCACTCGGACAGTTTTTGCGGATCATCGATCGCCCACGAATCGGAGACATAATGCACCGAGCCGATGAAATAATCCCAGGGATGCCGTGCCGCGAGACCGCGAATCCAGTCCTCGTAACCGGGCAGATAATCCACTTCGAGTGCAAGTCGGATGGTCAGTTGGGGAAAATCCTTCTGCACCCTGCGGATGTTAGCGACGTATTCATCGAGCGTGTCGGCGTTCATCCGCCAATTATCGAAATCGTCCTGCGGCATGGGTGCGTGGTCGGAAAAGCCGATTTCCTTGAAGCCGAGTGCCAGCGCGTGTTTAACATATTCCTCCGGCTCGCCGCGGGCATGGCGGCAAAGCGGCGTGTGCATGTGGTAATCGGCGGGCCATTTCATTGCGTTGAGTGTTGAGAGTTGGAAGTTGAGTGTCGAATAAAAAACGGCGTGTTGCACTCCGCGTTGGAGTTCAAGCTTCAGCTTGTTCCTTGCCTTGAGCACCAACCGCTTCTGAAACAAACCAATCGGGCGGAATTGTTAAAATTCCGCCCGATTCCGCTTTGGCGAAGGCTGGCTGCCAAATCACCAGCCGCCGTCAACAAACCATCTGCCGGTGGGTTTGTCTCTCCTCAATGCCAGGTTCATTTGTTTGACGCTTCCATCCTTGAGCTTGATTTCGTATGGCACAAACTGGTCAGGGCCAGCTTGGGAAGTAAAGGCTGTGCCGATGCTGATGATTTTTAAGCCACCGAGCTCCTCTTTGAGTAGATTATCCACCGGCGATTCCCGCAGAAACTTTTCCGCCTCACTCCAATTTTCCTGGCTGCAAGCGTCAAAGAATGCGCGCGTAGCCTGTTCCGCCGCCAGGGAGGCATACTTTTCGTTATCGGGCAGCATCTGCATTTGGTTTTGCCACCAACTTACGTCCGCCGGTAAATCGAGTTTCCACTCGCTTGGATCAATCGGTTGATTGTAATCAATCTGGTCCAGCTTGAAGATTAACTTGTCGCCCGACGCGGAATGGAGATAAATTTTCACCGAGTCCAGCCGCTCACTCTGATCGTCGAAGACGTACACCCGGCGCGTGTCGGCTGTTTCCATGAACACATTTTTGAGATAGTCGTTGGCGGGCAATCCGGGCTTGGCCTCGATGGTGACGACATCTTTTAGCCGGCCATCAATACCGATTTCATTCGTGAGACTCATGTTCCAGCCCTTAGCAATGGCGTTATTGAGTTCATTGGTAATTGTGTTACTGAGATTGGCGATGCGTTGCAGCCATTCGGTGCCGGAGGCCGCCGGATGAGGAAACCTCGAGGCGACATCTCCGTTCTTGATGAGCATCACAGTCGAGTCGCCATCCATAACAACGGTGCGCAGGGGCTTCTCGATACGCCATTTTAAGTCCGGTTCGAACTGTTTCCACAGTTCAATTGTATAGAACGGACAATCGGCGTTGATGTAGCTGAAACTATCAGCCGGCAAGGTGCGTAGTTCCCCACGGAAGTGAATGCTGGTGAGCTTGGCCACGGCTTGAGCGCCTCGGGTCATGACCTCGGCAGCGGTGGCCTGTGTTTTGGGAAATGCCAGGAGGATTATCAGGACAATGGCAGCCGCACTCGCGGCAGCACCCAGCCCGAATCCCCAACGATATTTTAATATCTTGCTCATAATAGTTTCTCCTTCCGGTTCTTTGCTTTTTTGCAGAACGCGCTGCATCACCGGTGCGACCATGGACACTTCGGCGGTGGCCTGGCCACGAGCGACCAGCCGTTGTTGCAAGCTGGCGATTGCCTGGTATTCAGCCCGGCAACCGGCACAGGCTTCCAAGTGAGCCTGACATTCGAGCAAAGCCTCGCGGTCCAGCAACCCTTCCGCGCACGCGACCAGATTGTCCCGGCATTCAGCGCAGTTCATAATTATTGCGTTTGGTTGACTGTTGTTTCCGCGCCTTCGCGGGCCGCCAGTTCCTGACGCAGCAGGGCGTAGGCGCGCGAAAGCGTTTTGGTGACCGTGCCCAGCGGCACGCCGAGTCGTGTGGCTACTTCCTGACAGGAAAGCCGCTCGTAATACCGCAGGAGAATCACCTGACGATGGGATTCAGGCAGGGCGGCAATGGCTTCTTCCAAAGGATACGCTTCACCGCTGTCAGTCGCGTCCGCCATCATGGTCTCGGCCGCCTCGCGGTCGCGTTGCCGATGTGTCAAAGAGCGGAACTGTTCCTTGGCGACCCGACCGGCGATGCCCAGCAGCCAGGAGTAAAACGACTCCGGCTTCCGCAGTTTAT
>JAJXYT010000102.1:21096-67943 GCA_021780375.1 bacterium
GTTTATTCAATGACAGAAAGGCTCTCACAAATGATTCCTGGGCCGCTTCCTCGGCCTGCCCGCTATCTCCAACCCGGCTGGCCAGGAAGGAGAACAGCGGTTTTTGATAACGCTCCACCAGCAGACCGAAGTCCTCCGGATGGCCGTCACGGCAGTGCTCGACGTATTCTTTGTCGGTTAAGTCCATGCGATTTTTACCCTAAAGAACTCCACCGTCATCTTATAGTGCAGTCCGGGGCGATTTTGCGACAAAAGGATGTGAGTTTTTCAACGAACCTTGAGTGTTGAAAGTTGAGAGTTGAGAGTCGAATAAAAAAACGAAGCACGAACACAACGTTTCAAGTATTTTGGAATCGTGACAGGCGGAAGTTCAACCGAACTATTTCGACTCTTTGTGGCGATTCCCGTCCCGGACGCGGTGCGGGAGGAAATGCTTCGCGTTCAACGCGAGCTACAACCGCTGGCGCCGCGTGGTGTGGTTCGCTGGACGAAACCGGACCAGTTTCATCTCACGCTCCGCTTTCTCGGCGACGTTTCGTCCGACCGCGTGACCGGCTTGCAGGATTCCCTTCGCGCGGCTTGTTCCGATGTGCCGGTGTTGCGTTTGTGCGCGCTGGGTATTGGGTTTTTCCCCAACGCCCGTTCGCCGCGCGTCATTTGGATCGGCATTACCGACGGCGAAAGCCGGCTGGTGGATTTGCAGAGAAAAATTGAAGCCGCGGTCCAGCCGTTCACGGCGGAGCAGGGGAGCGAACGGTTTGCCGGGCACGTGACTTTGGCGCGATTCAAGCAGTTTGGCCCTTTTGAAACCAAAGCATTAACCGGCCACGCCGAAACGATGAAAACCCGGATGTTTGGCGAATGGACGGTCCCGGAGATTGAACTCATCAGGAGCGAATTGTCGCCCACCGGGGCGCATTATACATCGCTGGCAACCTTCCCGTTGGATGGGAATTGAATTGCCTTGAAACGTTTTCAGTCTTACTTACGTCTCTAAGAACGTATGCTAAAGGCGCTTCCAGCCGACCGCTGGGATTATAACACGGCGGCGCATCTGTTGAACCGGGCCGGTTTCGGGGGTCCGCCGACCGTCATTGAACGGCTGGCCAGTCTTGGCCCGGATGACGCCCTTTCGACCCTGCTCGATTACGAACAGTATGCCGACCCGACGCCGGCCCCGGATTGGGCCAAACCCGATCCGGCCGGGGTGAAGCAATTGCGCGATGCCGCCAAAAACGCGTCGCCGGACGAACGCCGCAAGCTATATCAGCAGGAAATGCGCGTGCAATTTCGGCGTCTGATGGAATTGCGCGGCTGGTGGCTGAACCGCATGGCCAAGGGGCCGCGTCCGTTTCAGGAGAAAATGGTGCTGTTCTGGCACGGGCATTTTGCGACCAGCTTTGTCAAAGTGCGCAGCGCCTATTACATGTGGCGTCAGAACGAATTGTTTCGCCGTCTGGCCACCGGCAACTGGCAGGAACTGCTGACCTTTGTGGGCAAGGACCCGGCCATGCTCATCTGGTTGGATCAGGCGGAGAGCCGCCGGCCGCACGCGAACGAGAATTTCGCGCGCGAGGTCATGGAATTATTTTCGCTCGGCATCGGCCATTATACCGAAAAGGACGTGACCGAGGGGGCGCGGGCTTTGACCGGCTGGTCGCTGGACCGGCTGAATCAGGATTATATTTACCGCCCGTTTTTTCACGACAACGGCGCCAAAACGTTTCTGGGCCTGACCGGCAATCTCAACGGCGACGACGTTATCGCCCGGATTGTGGCGCAACCGGCCTCGGCGCGGTTCATCACCGCCAAATTGTGGAATTATTTTGCCGGACAACCGCCATCCGACGGGTTGAACATCGCGCTGGCTGCCGTTTTGGGAGAGAACGGCAATAATTTCAAGCCGTTGTTGCGCATCATGTTCCGTAGCGAGGAGTTTTACAACCCGGCGATTGTTTGCAACCAGGTTAAAAGCCCGGTGCAGTGGCTCGTCGGCACCGCGCGTGTCCTGGAATGCGATTTGCCGCCGACGCAAATTTGCGAAGGCATCACGCGCCGGATGAGGCAGGACTTATTCGCGCCGCCCAACGTAAAAGGCTGGGATGGCGGCATCGCCTGGATCACCACCACCACGCTGCTGGACCGTTACAACACCGCGGCGCTGCTGATCCAGGGCGCGGACATTCCCAAGGCCCGTCTCGAGGCTATGCAGCAAATGCAAATGAACTCGATGGCCGCGGGTCAGCCGCCGGCTCAGCGGGAACGGGTCCATGTCGGCGGTGTTGACGTGGTCAGGATTCTGTCTCCGGAGGAGCGTACGGACAAGAGCCGGCTGGTGGCCGCTTTGCAACACCGGTTGCTGCAATCAGCGCTCAAGGACGATCAAGCCCGGGCGCTGGGCGACTTTCTCAACGCGCGAGGCAAATTAAACGATGCCGACATCCGGGCGGCCATCCGTCTGGTGATGTGCACGCCGGAATATCAAGTGACATGAAACAGAACGTGACAGGTGACAGGTGGCAGGCGCCAGGATTTTGCAATCGCGCGGGCGCGGGCTTTTTCTTGTCGCTTGTCACACGTCACTTGTCACGCCGAAGGTTATGAAAAACGAAATCACGCTCCAAACCCGCCGCCAGTTTTTGCGCACCACGGTATTGGGCAGTGCGCTGAGCTGGACGGTTCCGGCGTTTCTCGCCGACACCTTTGCCGCGTTGCACAGTGAAGCGGCCGATTCGGCCACGCAAATCGCCACCGGCAAAGACGCGACGATTCTGGTGGTGCTGCAAATGGCCGGCGGCAACGACGGCATCAACACCGTCGTGCCCTATACCAACGACTATTACCGCAAGGCGCGGCCGAAGCTCGGCCTCACACCGCAACAGGTTTTGAATCTGAACGGCGAAATCGGGTTGCATCGTGCGTTGACTGGTTTTAAAGACCTTTACGACGACGGGCATCTGGCTGTCGTGCAGGGTGTTGGCTATCCCAATCCCAATCGCTCGCATTTCCGCTCAACGGAAATCTGGCAGACCGCCAGCGACTCGGACCAGGTGGAAAAATACGGCTGGCTGGGACGCTATTTCGACAACGCCTGCCCTGGCTGCGACCCGACGGTAGGCGTGGACATCGGCGGGCAGACGCCGCAGTCATTCTTCGCCCAAACGCCCACCGGCATCAGCCTGGCCAACCCGCAAAGCTACCGATTCATGTCGCCGGGGCGCTTCAAACCCGGCCAGGTGGATTTATTGGAGGAATCCTACGAGAAAATGAACGAGATGCCTGATGATGCGCCCGACGCAAATTCGGGCGGCAGCATCGGCGCGCTGGCCAGCGGCATGCCCCAACCGGGCGGTTCCGTGCTGCATTTCATTGAGCGCACGGCACTCGATGCGCAAGTCAGTTCCGAGAAAATCCGCGCCATTGTCGCGCGTGTGAAAAATCAGGCTCCTTACCCCGCAACGAAACTTGGCGGGGACTTGAAACTCATCGCGCAACTCATCGCCGGCGGCCTGCCCACCCGGGTTTACTACGTTTCACAAGGCGGTTACGACACCCACGTCAACCAGGCCGGCACGCAGGACCGGTTGCTCAAGGAACTGGGCGACGCCGTCAACGCGTTCGTCGGCGACCTGAAGGCGCAGGGCAATTTGCAACGCGTGCTGGTGGTGACCTTCAGCGAATTCGGGCGGCGCGTGGCCGAAAACGCCAACGGCGGCACCGACCATGGCGCGGCGGCGCCGTTGTTCGTCATCGGCGACAAGGTGAAGGCGGGATTGCTCGGACGATATCCCAGCCTGGCGCCGCAGGATTTGTTCGAAGGCGACATCCAATACACCGTGGACTTCCGCAGCATCTATGCCGGCGTGCTGGAAAGCTGGTTGCAAGTGAAGAGCGCGCCGGTTCTGGGCCGTCAATTCGAGCCGTTGCAACTGGTTTGACGCGATTAGGTGTGGCTCTTCGGCGCGGTGGCCGCGGCAGTCCTGGGCGGCGCGGTGCTTTTGCGTTCGATGAGTTCGGCGGACAAACGTTTGCTCTCCACCGGCTGGCCGCGAAGCAGATTGGTCATCAGGTCCATCGCCGCCATGGCCAGCCGGAACTTGGGCTGGCGGATGGTGGTCAGCGGCACGCGGAAATATTCCGCCGTCATCACGTTGCCAAAGCCGACAATGGAAATATCCTCGGGAATCCGCAGACCCTGGGAGAGCAGCGTTTCGGCGCAGCCAATCGCGACGAGGTCGTTGACGGCCTGCACCGCGGTAACGTTGCAGGATTCGTTGAGCATTTGCAGCGCGGCTTTGGTGCCGTCTTCAATTGTGCCGCCGGCCTGGAAGACCAGGCGGTCGTCCACATCCAGCCCGGCTTCCCGCAATGCCCGGCGGTAGCCCTCAAAGCGCTCGTGCGCCCACGGCGCGGATTGCGGGCCGGCCAGATAGGCGATGCGCCGGTGGCCCAGTTTCAACAAATGTTCCGTGGCGGTGGCGCTGGCGGTGAGTTCCTCGGTTTCCACGCCGGGAAACAGTCTGCAGAACGGCGCGGGCGAGCCGAGCAGGACGGTTGGTGTTTTGCGCGCGGCCAGTTCCACATAAATCCGCGCTTCAGCTTCAAAACGATAGACCGGTGAAATGAAAAAGCCGTCCACGCGCCGCGACATCAGCCGCCGGATGCAGGTTTCCTCGCGGGCCGGGATGTTATGTGTGTGCGCGAGCAGGATATCGTAGCCGAGTTCGTGGGCGCGTTCCTCGATGGCGAAAACGATGCGCGCGTAAATGGGATTGGTGATGGAGGGAATGACCAGGCCGAACAGCTTGGTGGTACGGTTGCGCAAGCCCTGCGCGGTGGAGTCGGGTACGTAACCCATTTGTTGCGCCAGTTGTTTGATCCGCACCTTGGTCGCGGCGGATACGTCCGGCTCATTGCGCAACGCTTTCGAGACCGTCATCACGGAAACGCCGGCGTACTGGGCAATGTCCTTTAAGCGAACCATGTGAAATCAAACGTAAGCGCCACGCCATTGCAGTTTGTGGCGCAGGGTTTCCAGAAATGAACTGTCCGCCAGATGCATCAAGCGAACGGCGCGCCGGCTGCGGCGAATCGTCACTTCGTCGTTGGCATCCAGCTCGGCGACCACCTGGCCGTCCACGCTTAAAATGGTCGCCGGGGCTGGATTGAGCGCTTTAAGCCCGATGATCGAGGCCAAGGGGAAAATGAGGGAACGGTTGGACAGCGCGTGCGGGCAAATCGGCGTGAGGGCGAACACGTCCGCCGTCGGAAAAATCACCGCGCCGCCCGCCGACAGCGAATAAGCCGTGGAACCGGTGGGCGAACTGACGATGAGGCCGTCGCAGCGGTAATGCGTGACGAGTTCGCCGTCGACGCTTACGTCCAGTCCGATGAGGCGCGAAACCGCGCCGCGACCGGCGACGACATCGTTCAGGGCCATTTCACAAACCGGCCGGCCATGGCAGCGGCCGCTCACTTCGAGCAAGGCGCGGGATTCGTATTTGAATTCACCGTTCCAAATGTGGTTCAGCGCCCGGGACAGTTCGCCCGACGGCACCGCCGTAAGAAAGCCGAGGCCGCCGATGTTGATGCCGAGCAGGGGAGTGGCCGAGCCGGCGATGTCACGCGCGGCGCGCAGCATGGTGCCGTCGCCGCCGAACACGAGCAGCAAATCCACTTCGCGGGCCAGCGCGGCGGTGTCCGGGTTGAGGATGGCCTTGCGCCCGGCACGCGCAATCAGCCGCGCGGCTTTGCGGACGATGTCGGCGCAGGCGGCCTTTTCGGAATTTCCGATGAGGCCGACGCGCTTGATTTTGTCAGCTTGTTTTTTCAATCAGCGCCAAAAATTCCTTGTTGCCGGCCGGGCCGAGCAACGGCGATTCGACGACGCCGCGCCAGCTCAAGCCGGGTTGCGCGGCGGCAAAGTCGCGCAGTTCGTTCACCACCCGTTCGTGCACCGCCGGATCATTAATGACACCGCGACCTTTGTCGGCTTCCGTCTTGCCGGCTTCGAACTGTGGTTTAATCAGCGCGACAATTTTGCCGGCTGGCTTCAATAAAGCAATGGCTGCGGGTAAAATTTTTCGCAATGAAATAAACGAGCAATCAATCACCGCCAAATCGGCGGGAACGAACGGCTGGGGAAAGCGGGCGGCAGTCAGATGGCGCGCATTGGTTTTTTCCATGACCACGACCCGGGGGTCCTGCCGGAGTTTCCAGGCCAGCTGGCCCTGACCGACGTCCACGGCAAAGACTTTTGCGGCGCCGTGTTGGAGCAGGCAGTCGGTGAAGCCGCCGGTGGACGCGCCGAGGTCGAGCGTGACCAGCCCGGCCACGTCCAATGGGAAACGGCGCAGGGCGTGTTCGAGCTTGTGGCCGCCGCGGCTGACGTATTTTTCACCGGCTGCCAGCGCCAGGGCATCCTCCGGCTGAACGGAGTCGCTGGGTTTATGCGCCAGTTGGGTGTTGACGCGGACCTGTCCGGCCAGGATGGCGCGTTTGGCGCGTTCGCGGCTTTCGCAAAGGCCGCGGTCAACCAGAGCTTGGTCGAGGCGAGTCATGAAGAGTGGCGGGTAAAATTAGCAAAGCCCCGCGGGCATCACAAGCGATTGCCACTGGCGTACAGTCGGTTCTGAACCTCCCGGAAACTGTGGTAGAAGAGCGAGTTGTCGGCGACGGCCTTCTCGACGAGTTGTTTGAGCAAAAACAACTCGGCGGTGTTGATGACGGCATGGACGCTTTGTTTGAAGGCTTCCATGGGCATGAACGTTTGGAAGGAATCACCGAGCAAAATAATCGTGGCATGACGGCGCTGGTTGACCGGCATGTTCTGCAAGGTCTGCAACGTCTGGTTTTCATCAATGGTGTTGGCGCCGAACAGTTCCTCGATGACCACCACTTGATAGTGGACCTGGGTAAAACGCACCAGAAAATCGCTGTGCGTGGCGGCGGTGTGGACTTTATAACCCAATTCGGTCAGGGCGCCCTTGGCGGTTTCCAACCATTCCGGCGTGGAAAAAGCGATCAAAGCCGGTTTGTCCTCGGTACTGATGAAATCAAAAGAGCCAGCCATAGGTTATTTTATTTTGAGCACCGGAGGTGCTGATTTTTCAATCGTTGTTTTCATGCGCAGCAGGCCGGCGGAGGAACTCATGTCGCCGCGGGATTTCTTGGTGGCATCAATGCCGCGGGCCACCACACTGCGTTTGGTGCAGTAAAGCATGGCGGTTTCCTCGGTGATCTGCCCCCGCTCATAGGATTCCAGGCAGGACTGGTCAAAAGTACGCCAGCCGAACGGAGAACTGGCTTCAATAATTTCGTAAAAGGTCTTGCCTTCGCTTTCGCCGAGGCGGATGGCCTCCTGCGTGCGAAGATTGGCGCCCATGGTTTCAATCAGGGCAAACCGTCCGCCGCCGACTCGGGGCACCAGCCGCTGGCTGATTACCCAGCGCAGAGAATCCGCCAGGCGGATGCGGATTTGTTCCTGCTCTTCCGGATCGAACATACCGAGGATGCGGTTGATGGTTTCACCGGCGTTGATGGTGTGCAGCGTGCTGAGCACCAAGTGGCCGGTTTCGGCCGCGCTCAAGGCGATTTTGACCGTCTCCTGATCGCGCATTTCGCCCACGAGAATGACCTTGGGCGCCTGGCGTAGCGCAGCGCGCAGGCCGTTGGCGTAACTGTCGAAGTCAATGCCCAGCTCCCGCTGGTTAAACGTCGCCTTCGCGTGTTTATGGACGTATTCCACCGGGTCTTCCAGGGTGACGATGTGAACGGGTTTGGCGCGGTTGACCTCGTTGAGGATGGCGGCCAGAGTGGTGGATTTGCCGGAACCGGTGGCGCCGGTGACGAGCACCAGGCCGGTTTTTTCCTTGGGTATCTCCTTGAAAATTTCCGGCAGTTTCAACAGATCCAGCGTCGGGATTTGTGCGTTCAACTGGCGGCAGACAATCGAAAAATTTCCGCGTTGAGAGAAAATGTTGATGCGGAACCGCGCCTGGTCCGAAAGGGCATAGGATGCGTCGCAGGAACCGTGTTGCAGCAAATCTTCGATGTGCCAGAGGTTGTCCCCGATGATATTCATGGCGATGGTTTCAACCTGGTAGGGGGTGAGCTTCTCGATCGGCGGGTCGAGCACCACCGGCTTGAGTTCGCCGTAAGCTTCAACCTGGGGCGGGCGGTCCACCGTGAACAGCAGATCCGACACTTCGGGCTGAGAGGCCAGCATGGCGGCCAGCATTTGATCCAATTCGGCGCGTCGCATAATTCAAGGCGTTAAATGGCGTCTTCATCCACCGGAGGATGGGCCAGCAGCGGCCGGAATTTCTTTTTATCCAGCGATTTCTCGTAGGCCTCTTCCGGCGCAATGCGCTTCATGCGCACGTGTTCCATGATGTGGTCGTCCAACGGTTGGTTGCCAATTTTCTTGCCCACCTGGATCATGCCATTGATCTGGTGCGTCTTGCCTTCGCGCACGAGGTTGGCCACGGCGGTATTGAAAACCAGGATCTCAAACGCGGCCACGCGGCCTTTTTTGTCGGTGCGCTTGAATAACGTTTGCGCCACGACGCCCTTTAACGCCTCGGAGAGCGTCTGGCGGATTTTGTTTTGTTGATCGGCGGGGAAGACGTCAATAACGCGGTCCACGGTTTTGGCGGCGCTTTGGGTGTGCAGGGTGCCGAACACCAGGTGGCCGGTGGCCGCCGCGGTGATGGCCAGCTCGATGGTTTCCAGGTCACGCATTTCACCGACCAGGATGATGTCCGGGTCTTCGCGCAACGCCCCGCGCAGACCCGAGGAAAACGATTTGGTGTGCAGGCCGATTTCGCGGTGGTTGACCAGGCAATTTTTGCTTTCGTGAACAAATTCGATCGGGTCTTCCAGCGTGATGATGTGGTCTTTGCGATTCACATTGCAGTAATCCACCATCGCCGCCAGCGTCGTGGATTTGCCGGAACCCGTCGGGCCGGTGACGAGGACCAGGCCGCGGTTCAGCATGCAAAACTTTTTGAGCACCGCCGGCAGCGGCGCCTCGAGCTTCTCAAAGTCCTCAAACGAGAGGACGCGGCTGGGGATCTGGCGGAACACGGCGCCGACGCCGATTCTCTGATTGAAAAAGTTGACACGGAAACGCGAGATATTGGGAATTTCGTAGCCGAAGTCCACGTCACCGGTTTCCTCAAAGTGCTTGATTTTGTAATCCGGCGCGATTTCGTAGAGCATGGTCTTGAGCGAATCATTTTCGAGCGGGGGATAATCCACGCGCTGAAGTTCGCCGTTGATGCGCAGCATGGGCGGGTTGCCGGAGGCCATGTGCAGGTCGGACGCCTTCTGTTCAAACATCAAGTTGAAAAACGCATCGATTTTGGCCATAAATTCTTTTCGCTTGTGCGCACATTAAGCTAGAGCCGCGCCAAATATGAAAAATGCGACCCCTAATTGAACTTATCCGACGTGAAATTGTCACGAACGGCGTTTTGCCTTTTGCCCGGTTCATGGAGCTCGCGCTCTATTGTCCAGATTATGGATATTACCAAACAAAAAAAGACAATCCCGGACGGCGCGGCGACTTTTTTACCAGCGTCAGCACCGGCCCATTGTTCGGGCAATTGCTTGCCTTCCAGTTTGCCGAATGGCTGCAGACAGAAATCGGAAGACGGCAGTCAGAAGTCAGGATTGTCGAAGCGGGGGCGCATGATGGGACCCTGGCCCAAGACATTTTGGACTGGCTGCAATCGGCACGGTCGGAACTTTTCAGCCGGATCCAATACTGTATGATTGAGCCATCCGCCCGCCGACAGGCCTGGCAAAGGGAAAAACTGGAAAAATTCGGGTCGCAGGTCCGCTGGTTCGCCGATTTTCAAGGTTTGGCGGGACGAAATCCCGTCGCGCCAGCCCGACCCTCAATCCTCCATCCTCGATGTTATGGGGTGATTTTCAGCAACGAACTGCTGGACGCCTTGCCGGTGCATCGTTTCGGCTGGGACGCCGCCGCAAAAAAATGGTTTGAATGGGGCGTCGCCCTCGAAGCCGGAAAGTTCGTCTGGGCGAGGATTCAGAACTCAGAATTCAGAATTCAGAATTCAGAATTGGAATCGGTGCTGCCCGATGGTTACACCGTCGAAATTTCCCCCGCCGCTGAAAACTGGTGGCGCGAAGCGGCGAACGTTTTAGAGCATGGACGTTTGATGACCATTGACTACGGTCTGACTGCCGATGAATTGTTTTCTCCCGGTCGTCCGCGCGGCACGCTGCGCGCCTATTTTCGTCATCACGTCACCGAAGACATTTTCGACAACGTTGGCGAACAGGACCTTACCGCGCACGTCAATTTTCCGGCCATCCAGGCCGTCGGCGAGTCGGCCGGGCTGGCGACCGAAGGTTTTTTGACGCAGGCGCAATTTCTGACACGGATTCTGGACAAGGCCGTAAAAGACAAATCCTTTGGCAAATGGGACGCTGCCCGCACGCGCCAGTTTCAGACCCTCACCCACCCGGAACATTTGGGCCGGGCCTTCCGCGTTTTAATTCAATCGAAGTAAACTCTTCGCTCGCGGGAGCAGGAGGCTGGATGAGGGATGTCACGGAAAATCATTTTTTAATGACTGCGTTTTTGGATTTGAGTGGGAGATGAAGGGTGAGCTGGATTCGCGGCGGGTTGGTGTGTGTGGCGGTTGCAGGGCAGGGGAATGGCCAAACCACTTGGATCGAGCCACACACACCAACCCGCCGCGAATTCCGCTTTGCCTTGATTCCAAAAACGGGGGTGGCAAACTCACTGGTCATAAACCCCTGAGTTTGCAACTTTTGCAAAGCTACCAGAGTTGTATTTGATCGGGTAAATCTTCCGCTTCCACCTCGGAAGCGGGGGAACCCTGAATGACGTAGGAACGTTCCCATTGCGCACGTGTCACGAAAACGGCGCGCACATTCGGCTGGATTCGGATGTTGTTTCACCCACTGAACCACTCGCCAGTCCACGCAGGGTCGGAACTGTTCCATCAAATCATACGCCAGCGGCGTGCTGCGTTCGCGCGCCACGTGTGAAATACCGAACGTCGGATCCAGCCCGACGCCAAAAAGTTTTTGCAGCACGGTGGAGAGCAGCACCGCGTAACCGTAATTCAGAAAATGATTCAGCCCGCCACGTCCCCGGTCGCGGACAAAATGTTCATCGTTCAACGACCGCCCAAAAATCTGCCAGAACATTTTGGCGCAAATTGTTTCTTTGTGAGGTTTCTTGCCAAAGGCCGTCTGGCGCAATCCATCCAACCACCGGTCTTGCGGCGCGATGTGCTCCGCCAGCGCGAATTGATTCTGGCACTTGGCGTCAATCGTCTTTTGCCAGAGATGCGCGCGGGCGCGTGGCGTCAGGTCGAGCATGGCGCGTGAAAGAATCGTGTCCGTGGAACGGTTGGCCGGCAGCACCAAACTGACCGGCTTGAAGGTTTCGCAGATGATGAGTGCAACGCCATGCCTGGCGGCTTCCAGGAAAAGTTCGCTGTGGATGCTGGCCGAGAAACTGGTGACAATAATGGACGCGACATCCTCCAGCGGCAGCTTGCGCTCGCCCTCCGCCGTCTTGCAGGTCAACTGCCCATCCCGACAGCTCAGGCTGCACTGCGGCTGTCTATGCTGACGATATGATAAGACATCTGGCCCGTCCTGATGTGTCAGAACAAGCCAGTTTCATGCCGTTTTTGCTCAATCTTCCCGCGCCAGACTTTCTGGCAACGCGGTTAATTCACTCTCTGTGCCGTCCGGTTGCCAGACTACGCGACCGTGATCCAGGATTCTGATGATGGTGCCACGCAACGAGCCGCGCAGCGTCTTCACACGGTCACCCGGCTTGAAATCGGCGGTTTGGGAAAGGCTCTCAACGATTTGCATCATGTCCTCGCGGTCGAGCACGCCGGCAATGTAGTGAGCAACCGCCGAACCGACTTCGCGTTTTCGCGCCGGCGCCAAATCGCTGAACAAAGCGAAGGACAATTCACGCCCGATGGTGGCAAATGTGTTGCCGTTGAAAAAAAGAAAGGGTGCTTTGCGATGAAACGCGCGCAGGCGATCAAACGTTTCGCCCAGCGTCAGGGTTTGGAATCGGAGGGCTTCCTATTCTGCCGCGCACGCTGCTCCAGCCTCCGAGTTAACTCCATGCTGTGCTTGACCTCTTTCGCACGCTCCTCGGTTGATGCTGGTGACAATGTACCAGTCCCAGTTTTTGAGAAATTCGGCTCGGGTTTGAAGCGGTGAACCGACTCCTCCGCTGCCTGACGGAGGTCTTCCGCCGTCAGGTGCTCCAGCAGGTCCAGTCGCAGTTTCATCGCTCATAAAAATAGCCTGTTTTTGGAATCAAGACAAAGTTAGATAACGCAGACCGTGCCACTGTCCGCCATGCGGACACGCCGTGTTAAAAAGCGTTTCTTAAACAAAACCGGCGAGGGCAATCCTCGCCGGTTTTGTTTATCTGTTCAATTCGTAGTTGAGAATTGAAAGGCAGTAAATCGCCGCGGTTTCGACACGGAGAGTCAGCGGGCCCAACGAAATCGGCAATGCGCCGCCGGCCTGGACGGCTTTCAATTCCCCGGGTGTGAAGTCGCCTTCCGGGCCAATCCAGACGGCGACGCTTTGCGGCAGGCGTCCGTGCCGGGTCTGGAATTCCTGAAAGCATTCGCGCGGATGGCGGCGCTCGGTTTGCAGCGAGCCGACAAGGGACAAATCAAATGAGAATAATCTCAAGGTTGCGGCGGGAGCGCCGGTCCCGGACCCGGCGTGTTGGAGACCTGGCAGGCCGGGTCGGAGACCGGCGCTCCGACGTGACAACGCTTCCTCGATAGTCACCGGCATTTTAATTATCGGCAGCCAGGCCGCACCGCATTGCTTGATGGCTTCGATGGCGACCCGTTGCCATTTCTCCTGTTTGTTGATTCTTTCCTTCTCGTCCAGATGGGTCACAACGCGTTCGGTCAGCAGGGGCACGATGCGGTGCGCGCCCAGCTCCACGGATTTCTGGATGATGGATTCAATGATTTTTCCCCTGGGCACCGCCAGCAACAACGTGATCGGGCAGGCCGGAGGCGGGACCACATTTTTTTGTTTCACCTGCAATGTCACAATTTTCCGCGAGGCACCGGCAATTTCACACAGGAATTCATGGCCGGCTCCGTCGAGAACGACTGCCGGTTCGCCGCGTTTGACCCGCAGCACGTGCAGGGCGTGGTGCGCCTCGCGCTCATCGAGCAGGAGCTCATCGCAGGCGCAACGTTCGGGCGGCAGATAGAAACGATGCATGAACCAAGTGACCAGTGACGGGGGAAGGCTGACAAGAAAAAACTTATCCCGTTTCACGCATCAATCGTCAACGGAACAGGTTTTTGGCTTTTCCAAAAAGACCTTTATCGGTTGGATTGGCGTCCTCGCCGCTTAACGCGGCGAATTCCTGCAATTTCGCCTTCTGTTCCGCGTTCAGATGGGGCGGCACCTGAACCCGGACGCGCACGTGCAAATCGCCGTGGCCATAGCCCTGCAGGTTTTTTACGCCTTTACCCTTGACGCGAAACGTGGCACCCGGTTGCGTGCCGGCGGGGATTCTGACAGTGACCTTGCCGTCCAGGGTCGGGACTTCGATTTCCGCGCCGAGCGCCGCCTGGGCAAAACTGACCGGCGCTTCGCAGAGTAAATCATCGCCGTCGCGCTGGAACAAATTGTGCGATTTGACGTGCAGGACGACGTATAAATCGCCGGCCGGTCCGCCTCGAAAGCCGGCTTCGCCGTTGCCGGAGGAGCGCAGTCGCGAACCGGTATCCACGCCCGGCGGGATGCGCAGTTTGATTTCTGAATTATGTTCGTGCCGGCCGTCGCCATGACAGGTTTTGCACGGTTTTTCCAGAATCCGGCCGGAACCCTGGCAGTGGGGGCAGGTCTGCCTGAGACTGATGAAACCGCGTGACGTCAGCACCACGCCGTGTCCGCCGCACGTGGGGCAGACCCGTGTCTTCGAGCCCTGCTCCAGGCCCGAGCCGGCGCACGTCTCGCAGCGGATGGATTTGGCAATGACAACCTTCTTCTCACAGCCAAGGGCGGCTTCTTCGAAGGTAATCTCCAGATCGTAGCGCAGGTCGTCGCCGCGTTGTGGTTGCGAGGGGTCGTGCCGGCCAAAGAACTCCTCAAAAATGCTGCTGCTGCTGAAAACCTCGCGGAAGATTTCGAACGGATCATGAAAGCCGCCGCCATAAAAACCGCCGCCGCGGCCGGCGCGCGCCCGAGGATCAAACGCCGCATGGCCGTACTGATCATAAGCGGCGCGCTTTTGCGGATCGCTCAAGGCTTCGTAGGCTTCGCCGATCTCCTTGAAATTTTCCTCGGCGGCCTTTTCTCCCGGATTTTTGTCCGGATGAAATTTCACCGCCAGCTTGCGGTAAGCCTTCTTGATCTCCTCGTCGCTGGCCTTGCGGTCAACGCCGAGCACTTCATAATAATCACGCTTGGCCATGGTTCAGGTGGCGGGAGGCGTGGCAGGTTTCCTGGCGACCACCACCGTCGCCGGCCGCAATAAACGGTCGCGCAATTTATAGCCCTTGCGGATTTGTTGGACGACCTGGCCCTCGGGGGCAGCGGCGGTTTCCAATTGTGAAACGGCCTCGTGCAGGGTCGGGTCAAAGGTCCGGCCGCTGGCATCCACTTCTTCGAGGCCGGTTTCCGCGAGAATGCCTTTCAGCTGCTGTTGGATCATGGTGATGCCGTCCTGCAAGGCCGCCGTCCCGCCATGCGGGGCGGGTGCGTTTTGCGCGGCGGCCAGCGCCATTTCAAAGTGGTCGAGCACGGGCAACAGTTTGTGGACCAGCGCGGCGGTGGCCGATTGCGCGGCTTCGTGGCGTTCGCGGGCGGCGCGTTTTTTAAAATTTTCGAAATCGGCCGCGGTGCGCAACAGGCGATCCCAATGCTCGTCGGCCCTGGCGGCGCGGGCTTTGAGTTCGGTCAACTGTTCCGGAGTGGTTTCCGCCGCCGGCGGGGGGGCCTCCGCCGCGCCGGGCGCAGCGGGCACCGCTTCCGTTTTCTGTGCGTGTGAATCTGCCTTCTTCATGCTCGCTTACTGGTGCAAAATCATTCTGAAGCCATCAAACTAACCTATCAGCCGGCACCCGGCAACTCGGATATACCCCTGCTGGCGGGTTGAGGGCGAAAGATTTGGTGGACTGCCGGTGGCCACGCGGACGCGGATTATTCGGGAGGAACCAGTTTTTGGAATGCCGGCGAATTGCGCAACGAGTCAAAACGGGGATCTTTTCGCACTTCGGCAAGGAGATCGCGCGCCTTGGGGTTTTGTTTGAGGCGTTTGGCGCTCAAATCAAGCGCCGTTTTCAAGTCCTGGAGAGATTCGTTGGTTTTGCCAAGCACAGTTTTAACGGCGGCCAGGTCGTACCAGGGCTCAGGTTCATTCGGGAGGATGGCGACAAATCTTTCGAGCGTGCTTTCGAGTTTGGGCAGGTTGCCCGATTGCGCGTAAAATTGGGCAATGACCCCCAAGGCGCTCGAGGAAATGCGCGGGTTGGCCGAGGCCTGATCAAAAAGGGCTATCACGCGGTCGGTTTGATGCATTTGATAATAAACGCCGGCGAGGTTCAGGATGTTCTCGAAATTAGTCGGATTGGTGCGCGCCTCGTTCTCCATGTGCTGCAACTCACTTTCAAATTGAGTTCTGCCGGCGGACTGCTTTTTCATCGCCTTCAACTGTCCGACCAGATTGGCCACCTGTTCGTTGTAAGGATCGAAATCCAGGCAGGTTTGCGCTGCGATGATGGCGTCATCAATCCGGTTCTGCATGGCCAGAAAGTTGATATAGCGGTAAATCGCTTCCGGGCTGTAAGGACAAAAGGCAAAAGCCTGTTTGAAGGCAAAATCCGCCTCCCGAATCAACGCGTTCCGTTCGGCGTCATTTTTGGGCAGATATTCGGGCGGCGTGGGGACCTGACTCAACACCCCGAGCCGCCACGCGTAGAGGCCGGCGATGGAACTGCGGAGCTTGGAGAACGCCTGCTGCGCATGATCGTCGCGGATGAATTTCTGGCTGCCTTTGAAGCCGCTGAAATCACGGTGCATGTAAACCTTTTCCGCGAAGTCGGCGATTTGCTTGACGCTGGTATTGTAAGTAATCCAATTGCCGATGAGCCGTCCGGAGTATTGGCTCCAAAACTCGTGATCTTTCCGGAAAACATCCGGCGAGAACGACGGCACCACCTGCCGGTTGATCTTCATAATGACGCCGAACGGTGTTTCGTGGGGAAACATCCAATCCAGCGGAAAACTTTCTTCCACATAAAATTCGTTGGTGGGGTTGTGGTCAAAGATGACCTTGCATAAAAGGCCATTGATTTTCATCACGGCCACCTGACCGGCCACCTGGACGCTCACCTGGCCCTGGGCATTGGTAACGGGGTTCACCGCTTCACCCGGCAGCAGCTCATTCAGTTGCGCCCGGCGGCTGACGTCCTGGGTATATTCCGAAAAAGAATTCTGCAAATCATCCGGCGAAGGTATGTAAATCTCCTTGGGAGGATAAACTCCTTCCCTGCGCCAATTTGCTTCAATGCGGGCGCCGCGCCGGGTCAGCGGTCCGTCCAGAATGGTGCCGGCGAGACGGGCCAGGACATTGGTGTAGTAATTGTCGGCGCGTTCTTCCGGGCCGCGAAGCAGCTCTTGAAAAAATAACGGGTCTTTTTGGGCGCTGCGGAAGTATTGGGCGCGGAGATATTGCAAATACGTGCTATCGGCCAGCGCATTTTGCGTGATCAGATAAACGTCGCGGCGGTTAAAATTCGGGTCCATCGGCTTGCAGCCCGGCGGCACGAAGCTTTCGCAGAAGATCATGTAAGTCGGGACAAAGCGTCCGGGGTCGGTGCCGCCGAACTCGATCGCGTTGCGGGCCATTTCCGGATAGATGCCGAAAGGCGGTGTGAACATGTCATGCCCGAACCAGTAGCCGAACCAGTGGTTGCGTTGTTCGCTGTGAGCCCAGTGCGTCATGGCGGAATAAACCGGGAACGTAGCGAAGGCGGCGAGGGCGATGCCGAGGGGCGCTTTTTGGCGGAGGAACCAGACCAATACGAAGAAGATCAAGGCCATGCCAAACAAAATCAATGCCGCATAAACCGGCAAGCCATACTGTTCGGGACGGAAGGCCTGGACGAGGTTGTGGCAGAAGCTGGAGAAACCGGCCAGACTGAACTGGTTCTGCAAAATAGTGGCGACGGTCAGCATGAGCGAACACAGCACAAACAAGCCCGGCAGGCCGAGGGACAATAAACGGTCGTTTTGCAAACCGCCTTTCCGAAGGATTAAAATGGTGACGCCCGCGAGGATCCAGCAGACCATTTTCAAGAACCCATACCGTGCGGCGATTTCATCGTCCAAATTGCCGATGAGGGTCTGACAGTTTGCAGCCACCGTGAACACGGCAAAATCCAGGGCGCAAAATCCGCCGACCAGCAGCCATTTGCGCATCGTCCCGTACTGGGTGGCCATATACGCGCAGGCAATCGTCAAACCATAGGCGCCGAACATGGCGATAAACACATGGCCGAGGGCGAAGAGGGGCGCGGCGATACCGATCGATTGGCGGTCGGGAGAAAAGTTGAGCAACAAGACCAGAAAAGGACCCGTGCAAATGTAGATGGCGAGCATGCCAATCATCCAGACGCGTTCCCGCCGTTTCAGCTGGCGGAAGGTCAGGAACGCCAGCAAGGCCAGCAGCAAATAGAACAGATTGAATTGCTGGGCGGTGCCTTCAAGATAACGCCAGAGTTGCAGGCCGTAGGTGGCAAAAAAGCTGACGGTTTTCTCGATGAAATTATTCCCGACGCCGGCGGTGGGGTTAATGGGGGAATATTGACCACGGGTTATGGCGTGAACAAACCCTTCGACCGTCCGGGGATAAGCCCACTCCATCGGCGGATCGGTCATGCAGGCGATGGGTTCGTAAAAGTAGAACGCGGCGCCCAGGATCCAGACCGCGCCGCACACCAGAACGATAAACCATTCCTTGGAAAGGTATCGGGTTTGTTTGACAAAATGGGCAAAGATTCCGCCGGCCACAATGGTGGCAATAACGATCAAAAAGAGATTCGAGCCACTGTGGGCGGCCGGCAGGTAATCCGTGACGCCGAGGAAAAGCAGTGCGAGGCAACCGAGCAGCGCGAGCATTGCGGCGTCACGGCAGAATTCAATCCCGGTCTTTTTCGTTTTGACGACCAGCCAGATCCAAAGCGCGGCGGACGCAATGCCAATGACGTTGTAAACCACCATGACGGTGGGATTGTGGATGAGGACCCCGGGCCGGATCAGAAATTCGCAGGCCAGAAAAATGACCGTGTTTCCGAAGAAGAACTCGCGGCCCAGTTTGGGTTCTGCCATCCACATCAGCACCTGCATGCCCATGATGATGGGGAGGAGCGACTGATGGTTGTTAAAACAGATGCCATACATGAAAAAGGCAGCGTACAGGTACCGATGCTGGCGAGGCGCATAAACCCAGCGCAACAGAAACACCAGCACTCCCATAAGTGAGGCGATGCTCAAAGTGTGCTTGTCCACGATGACCGCCTGGCTCCACATGAAGCCGTCGAAGTCGCTCAATCCCCCCGCGACAAAGCCGGCCACGAGGCAAATCAGATTTTCCCAGCGGCGGTTGATGTTTTTGAAGGCCTCAACGCTTTCAATGATCATGCTGCTGCTGCGCGAAACGACCAGCGCCAGCAGCCCGGCCGCGATGGCGCCGGCAAAGGCATTGCCCAGTTCAACGCGCCACGCGATGCTGCCATAGGGAATATGCGTCCACAACCACGTATAGAGGGTCCAAATGGGATAACCCGGCGCGTGTGGGATGCCGCCGTAGAGCGAGGCCGTCGCCATCTCGCCGGAATCCTCCAGCGTCACGTTGGGGGCCAGGGTCAGGTAAAAAACAATGAAAACCACGAGGGTGGAAATTCCGAATGCCAGCCAGTCCACCGGACGGAATAACGATGGCACGGGTGGGGGCGGCGCGGCGACCGGGCGCGGGGCGACCCTGGGTGGTGATGATCTGGTGTTTTGGTTTTTACTTTTGTCAGCGCTCATTTAAAAATAATAAACAGGTTTCCTTTTTGCCCGGAAATGTGTTTGTCGTTTAACACATTTGACGGATGCAAACAGGCCGCAATCAATTCATCCGGTTTCGCGGAAAGGAGGGCATACTAGAAGTCGAACCGCTGCGGTTTGTCCAATCAAAAGTGACGGAGGATAACTCGTTTTGCCCTTTCCAGGGGCTTTCCGGCGCCGGCACCAGGAGGCTTTTGTTGCTTAACATCATGGCAGCCAACGGTTCAGGGCGGGATGACCGGCCGGGAATGTCATTCCCCGAGATCAAAACCGAAAAAGTAAGCAGCGCGCAGGCCGTCGCCGGCACCAGCCAGCCCACAAACCATGCCATTTGGGACATGAGGTTGACCGGCGTGGCCAAGAGGCGTTGCTCAAGCCCCGCCGACGGGCGGCGCGGCTGCCAGCAACGCAACTGCGTCTCCAGTGAATCCATCTCTTTCATAAACCGTTTCTTCCAGTTGGAGTTTTATTTTCTGCAAGCCGTAACGATACCGGCCCGCGGCCGTATTCGGTGAAACACCCAGCAATCCGCCGATTTCCTCGAACGTGCACCGATGCCAGATTTTCAGGACAATGACTTCACGCTGTTCCATCGGCAGTTCGGCGAGACAACGCATCGCGGCGCGTTCGGCCGGAGTTTCCGAAGAAGATTTCTCAAACCATCGCCGCGACTCCAGTTCGCGCGTCAGCCGCCGCCACAACGAGCGCCGATAATTCATTGCGCGATTCCGGAAACTGCGCACGCAATAATGCTCCGGCCGCAGGGGCACCTGGGGCTTCTGCATCAGGGCGAGGAAGGTTTCCTGCATCACGTCTTCCGCCTCACCATGGCTCAAACCCAGCGCCCGGCCATAAAGAATCAATTCCGCGGCCTTCGTTTCATAAAGCCGCCGGCACCAGTGGAATTCCATTTCGCCGTTCACGCTTTTATCCGATAGACACCAGCCGCGCCAGATTTGTATAAGTTTTTCGCAATTATTTTGGCGGTTGGCAAGGTGCGGCATAGTAGGAGGGATAACGCGCCCGTTTGTCCACAAAAAAGCGCGTCGGGAATGGACGCGGGAAGCCTCCTTTGTTCCATTCCGTTCATTTTTCACTTTTGGGCGGTGAGACGTTCATACAACATGACCGGGCAAATTCTTTATGTATCACGGAAAGAAAATCGTCGTGGTGATGCCGGCCTACAATGCGGCGAAGACCCTGCTGCAAACCTACAACGAGGTGCGCGCGCAGGGCATCGTGGATGAGATCATTCTGGTGGATGACCGGAGCCGCGACGATACGGTGGCGGTGGCGCGTTCACTTGAAGGCGTGCGCGTCCATGAGCACGAGGTCAATACGGGCTATGGCGGCAACCAAAAGACCTGTTACCGGCTGGCCTTGGAGGCGGGTGCGGACATTGTGATCATGATCCACCCGGACTACCAATACACGCCCAAGCTGCTCCCGGCGATGGCCTCGATCGTTGCGAATGGATTGCATCCGTGTGTCCTGGGCAGCCGCATTTTGGGCGGCTATGCGCTCCGGGGCGGAATGCCGTGGTGGAAATACGCGGCCAATCGTTTTCTGACGCTCGCGGAAAATATATTGCTGGGCGCGAAGCTCTCGGAATATCACACCGGCTACCGCGCGTTTTCGCGCGAAATTTTGGAGACCCTCGACCTGACGAAAAATTCAGATGATTTTGTTTTCGACAACCAGATGCTCGCGCAGATTCTCTGGCACGGATTCACGATTGGCGAGGTCAGCTGCCCGACCAAATATTTTGTCGAAGCGTCTTCGATCAATTTCCGCCGCAGTCTTAAATATGGCTGGGAGTGTCTTGCGGTTGGACTCAAATTCCGGCTGGCGAAAATGAGGTTGTTACCGCCGGGGCTGTTTAATTCAAAACCGCGGCCAGGCGTGATTTCTTCCGGTTGACCGTGGGCCGAGGCACGGCGCCCGCCTTGGCGGCCTTGTCGAAGGCAGAATGGAGGCCGGGGAGAAATTTGGCGGCTTCGTCCTTTTTGCCGGCGGCGAGGAGCGCGCGATAATCCTTTTCCAGACCTCGCAGGCGTGATTTGACACTACGGTTGTGCTGGTGCTTGCGTTCGTTGGCGCGCATCCGGCGTTCGGCTGACTTCGTATTCGGCATAGGTTGAATGTTACGCTTAAAAGCGAGCGACTTTAAGCAAACCCGCTTGAATGTCAAGGGAAACCATTTGCTTGGTCCCCCCCGTTTCCTCCCGGCTTTACTTTGGCACGTTTATTGTTAGGAAAGACCGGTAATGTCAGCACGAAATTCAAGCGGCAACCCTGCCCGGAAGACAGATGAGTAAGCCGTTGCACATTCTTCATCTGGAGGACGATCCAGACTTTGCCGAGCTGGTCCGGACGTTGCTTAAAGAGGATGCGCTGGAGGCCGAATTGAAGCGTGTGGCCGGACGCGCGGAATTTGAAGCGGCGCTCGACAACGAGAAGTTCGATATCATTTTGTCGGATTTCCGGCTGCCCAAATTTACCGGTCTGGAGGCGCTGGCTTTTGTTCGCAAAGGCCACCCCGACCTGCCGTTCATTCTCATTTCGGGCACCATTGGCGAGCACGCCGCGATTGAGAGTCTCAAGGCGGGTGCGACCGATTACGTGCTCAAACATAATCCGGAGCGGCTGGCCTCGGCGGTCCGCCGGGCCGCACAGGAGGCCGGTGAACACGCCAAACGGCGGCAAGTGGAGACGGAATTAGCCCGCCGCGAGAAATATTTCCGCACCCTTACGGAAAACACCCTCGATATCCTTTGCATTTTGAGCCGCGAAGGGAATTTCCTTTACGCCAGTCCTTCGATGGAACGGGTGCTGGGTTATGCGCCGGCAGAATTGCCAGGCACGGATTCCTTCGCGCATGTGCATTCGGAGGATTTGCCACTAGTGCGTGAAATGTTTCAAAATGCGGTGCGACAACCGGACCGCGCCCTGAAAATTCAATTCCGTTATCAGAAGAAAGATGGGGCCTGGAAACGTTTGGAACTGGTCGGCCAGAACCGCCTGGAGGATCCGGATGCCGCGGGCATCGTCACCAATTGGCGGGATGTGACCGATCGCTGGCGCGCGGAGGAGGAATTACGCCGAAGCGAGAAACAGTACCGCCTGCTTTTCCAGGACAACCCCAATCCCATGTGGGTTTTTGATCTGGAAACCCTCGCGTTTCTGGAGGTCAACAAAAGCGCCATCCAACATTATGGCTACTCGCACGAAGAATTTCTGGCGATGCAGATGTCGGGTCTCCGCCGGGCTGTAAAGGGAGACCCATCCCCAGAGGCGGCTTTGGGTGAGGCCGGGGGCGGCCACATCTGGAGGCACCGACGAAAGGACGGCGCCTTCATTGATGTGGAAGTGGTCTGGAGTCCGATGGCGTTTCGCAACCGTTTTGCGGCGCTGGCCATGGTTACGGACGTGACGGAACGCCGCCGCAACGAGCACCGCAACCAGGTATTCTCCAAGCTCAGCCATCGCCTGAGTTCGGCCACCACGGCGGCCGAGGCGGCGACGATTATTTGTGAAGCATCTGATGCGCTCTTCGCCTGGGACGATTTCGCGCTGGATTTGTATTCGGCGGAGAAGGATGAGGTTTATTCGTTGTTGAACATCGCCACGGTGGACGAACAGCGGGTGAAGATCCCCGAATCCTCCCAGTCCACAAGCGCAAATACTCTCATCCGGCGGGTCATTACTAAAGGAGCGGAATTGGTGCACACTCCCGGCCCCAAGGGCCACGCCGCCGATGCGATGCTGGTGCCCGTGCGCAAAGGCGCCCGGCTGATTGGCGTCCTGTTTGTCCAAAGCCGCGTGGCCGGCGCCTATGCCGAGCACGACCTGGAGACGCTCCAGACTTTGGCCGATCAATGCGCCGGCGCCTTGGAACGTGTCAACGCCGAGGAGGCGCTGCGTGAGAGCCAACGGCGCTTTCGCGATCTCTTCGAAAACTCACCGGACGCCATTCTGGTGGTGGACCTGAGTGGTATGGTACTGGATGTGAACCTGGCCAGTTGTCTGCTGCAGGGCCTGACGCGGGAACAGCTGGTTCGTAAAAATATTTTAACGGATCTCATCCCGGAATCCCGCCGGGAGCAGGCCCGGCAGGATTTTGAGAAAATGGCCGGCGGCAAATGGACACAGGCCGAAAGCGAAAGTTTGACCGCTGAAGGCCGGATCACGCCGGTGGAGGTCCGCGCCAGCCGCATCGAATACGGGGGGCGACCGGCCGTGTTGTTGCACGTGCGCGATATCACCGAACGGCGCGAAGCCGAGGCCGCCCTGCAAAGTTCGGAAACACTCTTCCGTTCCGTCTGGCAAAACTCCGTGACCGGACTGCGATTAGTCAATGAACAAGGCGTTATGGTTGCCGTCAATGATGCGTTTTGCCGTTTGGTCGGCATGGAGGCACCGGCATTGGAGGGCCAGCCTTTCACGGTCATCTACGCCGCGTCAGAGGACCGCGACAAAATCCTGGAACAACACCGCGAAGCTTTTCTTGCCCGCAACGTCACTCGCAAGCCCGAACGCCGGTATGTCTTGCACAATGGGAACGCCGTGACCCTGGAAATCATTGACTCATTCATCCAGCTTCACGAGCGACCGCTGCTGATGTTGAGTCTGTTTCGCGATGTCACCACCGAGCGGCAGCTGGAGGAACAATTGCGTCAATCGCAAAAAATGGAAGCCATCGGCCAGCTCGCGGGCGGCGTCGCGCATGATTTTAACAACATTCTCACCGTGATCCAGGGACATGCCTCGTTGCTTTCGGCGGCCAATCCGGGTGAATCGGCGGGAAAATCGGCCGAACAAATCGTTCAGGCCGCCGAACGCGCCGCCCGGTTGACCCGGCAATTGCTCACCTTCAGCCGCCGCCAGCTGATCCAGCCCAAAAAACTGGATGTGAACAAAATTGTCGGGAACATGACGAACATGCTGGGCCGGCTTTTGGGCGAGGATGTGGCGTTGCAGTTGAATTATTGCCAGCTGCCGCCGATGGTGGATGCCGACGCCGGCATGTTGGAACAGGTGTTATTGAATCTTGCCGTCAACGCACGCGATGCCATGCCCAAAGGCGGCCAGCTTGCCCTGCGCATCGCCATTGTCGACCTGGGTGAGTCTTACGGCCGCGGTCAACCCGAAGCCCGCACCGGCCGTTTCGTCTGTTTGAGCGTCACGGATACCGGGACGGGCATTGCGCCGGAAAATCTGCGCCGGATTTTCGAACCGTTTTTCACAACCAAAGAAATCGGCAAAGGCACTGGCTTGGGATTGGCGACAGCCTACGGCATTGTGAAGCAGCATCAGGGTTGGATTGAAGTGGACAGCCGGGTTGGAGAGGGCGCGACCTTTCGGATTTACCTTCCGTACGCCGGATCGGGCCAGAACACTGCGGAAAAACCCACCACGCAAATCACGGTGCGCGGCGGTAACGAAACGATTTTGCTCGTCGAGGATGAAGCGCCGGTTTGTGAGCTCGTTTCACGCGTGTTGGCCAAATATGGGTACAAAGTTTTGTCGGCGAACGATGCTGCCGAAGCCGTTGAGGTCTGGCAAAACAACAAGAAGGAAATCGCCCTGCTGCTCACCGATCTGGTCATGCCCAACCACATGAACGGCCGCGAGCTGGCCGAAAAATTGTGGGCCGAGCGGCCGGAACTCAAGGTCATCTTCACCAGTGGTTACAGTGCCGACATTGTGGGCAAAGATTTTAAACTCGAACCGGAGTTGAATTTTCTGCAGAAACCGTACCATCCGCAGATGCTGGCGATGGCGGTCCGCCGTTGCCTCGACGGCAAACAGAATTAAATCCCCGGGCATTTTCCAACTTTTCTTTCCGGGCGGGTTTCGCTTAGACTCCCCGCATGATTATTGCGCCTTCGTTGCTGGCCTCCGACCACGCTCATTTTGGCCGGGAGGTTGAACGGGCTGACCGCTCCGGCGCCGATTGGCTGCATCTTGACATTATGGACGGCCATTTCGTGCCGAATATTTCCTTTGGGCCCGAAGTCATCCGTGCGGTTCGACCCCTGACCAAGCTCATTTTCGATGTTCATCTGATGTGCTCGTGCCCGGAGGTTTTGCTGGAGCCTTTTGTGGAGGCTGGCGCGGACGAAATCATCATCCACGTTGAACTGGAAGGGCAGGTCGCGCCGCTGATCTGGAAAATCAAATCGCTCCATAAAAAGGTCGGCCTCGCCATCAATCCGCCCACGGCCATCGCCGAAGTCCAGCCGTATCTCGACCAGATTGATTTGCTGCTGGTGATGACGGTCAATCCGGGATTTGGCGGACAGCAATTCATTCACGAGTGCCTTCCCAAGGTTCAGCAAGCCGATGCCTGGCGGCAGGAACGGAAACTGCCATATCGCCTCAGCGTCGATGGGGGCATCAATTTTCAGACGGCCGCCGAATGCGCGCGCGCCGGCGCCGACACTTTTGTGAGCGGAACGACTTTATTTCATGCGCATAATCTGCGCGCGGCGGTGAACAAGATGCGCCAGGTCGTAACCGCCCATGATCCGGCGGTGGCGGACTTGAAGCTTTGACCGGCGCGTTATGAATATCAAATTTGGCACCGATGGCTGGCGCGCGGTCATCGCGGAAGGTTTTACGTTTGCCAAAGTTGCCCGCGTGGCACAGGCCACGGCGGACTATTGGAAATCCGAAATCCAAAGCCAAAACTCCGAAGTGTTTGGGTTTGAACCCAAAGTCGTCGTCGGCTTCGATCGGCGATTTTTTGCGGACAAATTTGCCCGGACCGTCGCTGAAATTCTGGCCGGGAACGATTTTGAGGTGGTGCTCACGCCGGGGCCGACTCCGACGCCGTCCGTTTCGTTTGCCGTCAAGGCGCAGCGCGCCGTTGGCGGGGTGATGATAACTGCCAGCCATAATCCGCCCATTTTTAACGGGTTTAAACTCAAATCATTCTACGGCGGTTCGAGCGATCCGGAGACCTGTCGGGCGGTTGAAGGTTTCGTGGATCGTCATCCCGTCCGATTGGCAAAATTCGACGAGGCGGTGCGGGCCGGAAAAATTTCCATCCGTGACGTCCGCCCGGCGCACTTCGCCGCGCTGAAAAAGCTTGTGGATTTCAAGTTGGTTGCCAAATCGAAGCTGCGTTTCGCCCATGACGCGCTGTTCGGTGTCGGCGCGGGTTGTTTTGAACAGTTGCTCGCGGGCACCAGCTGTCAGGTCACGACGCTCAATGCGGAGCACGATGTGCTGTTCGGCGGCATTAATCCCGAGCCGATTGACAAGAACTACGCGCGGAGCCAAAAATTTCTCCGTCGGCACCCGCACGACATTTGCCTCGTGACCGACGGCGACGCCGATCGCGTTGGGGGCATGAATGGCCGCGGCGACGCCCTCACCACGCACCAGGTCATTTGCCTCCTGTTGCATCATTTGATTGTAAATCGAAAGGGCAGGGGACGGGTGGTCAAGGCGCTTACGACGACTTCGATGGTGGACAAGATTTGCGCCGCTTACGCCCTGCCGCTGGTCGAGACCGGCGTCGGCTTTAAATATATTTGCGCGGAAATGCTCAAAGGTGACGTGCTGCTCGGCGCGGAAGAAAGCGGCGGCATCGGTTTTCCGGGACACATTCCCGAACGTGACGGTATCGCTGCCGGTTTAATGTTGCTTGAATTGCTCGCGACCGAACGCGTCTCCGTGGATAAGGTCCTGGCGAAATTAGAGAAGCAATTCGGCCCTCACCATTACGGACGGATTGATACCCATTATCCTTTGGAAAAGCGCGCGGCGCTGATGGAATTTCTGAAAAACAATCCGCCGCCGAAACTGCTGCGCTCGCCATTAACCAGCCTGAAGACGTTCGATGGCGTTAAATTTACAGCCGAGGACTCTTCGTGGCTCATGTTGCGCGGTTCGGGGACGGAGCCGATCCTGCGGATTTACGCCGAGGCAAAGGCGGATGCTGATGTGAGCAAGCTCCTGGGACTCGGCATGAAGCTGGCGCGGTGCTAAATGTCAGTTTTTTTGAATCGGGATTTCTCCGGCTCGGCCAGTTTCTGCATCAGTGAAGGACCAGTCGATAAAATCGGGTTGGGAATTGGCCCGCCTGTGAATCTGAAAATTGAGTCCAAACGTTTGAAGTGGCCACGCCTGTCCGGCCAATCGTCGCCCAGGCCTGCATGTCGGTTGAAGCCTGGACTTCATACCAATGGCCGGGGGCCACGGGGAATTCCATGCCCATGGCATGGGCATTCATTTCTCCGAGCAATCTGATCAGCCCCGGGGTGATATATGACACAGCGCTCGAGGGGGCACTTTCCACTCCGGCTGAATTATAGGCCGTGACCGCGAAATGATAGGTTTGTCCTTCCTGCAGGCCCGAGACGGAGGCGGTTGTATTGATCCCGATGTCAATTTTATTGGTATATATTCCATGCTCGTTGACGCAGTAGAGGAAATAGCCGGCTACGGTCGAGGTCTTCGAAGGATTCCACTCCAGCTGTACGATTTGAGAGCCGTGGGCGTTGCTCAAGCAAAAAAACAGGGCAAGTAAAACTGTGGCCCATCTCCCACCTCGACTTGTAGAAGCACGACTTTTACGACTTTCTTTCCCAAAATCCATTGTACAACTTTCGTCAAAAAAACAATTGCACCTCCCTTAAGCAAAATTATTGCCAATGGCTTTTTGCCGCTTAAATCAACGGAAACGGCGGTTAAATCGGTTGCCGTGCCCAAAAAGCGAACTGTGATTTTCCCTTTAAGACAGCGATTCTTTGTTTGAGACAGTGGCAGTTTCAAAGGTGTGACGGTTTCAAGCATTTCCGCAATCTCCCCTGATTGGCCGGACAGTTTTTTCAGGCGGAGGCACATTTTTAACGATTATTTCGGCGGGAGATTGCACAAATTCTCCAGAAACGAACGCCGGGCTCCGGTGTGAGGTTGTTAAATGGCAGCTTGTTACGGCAGGAATTTAAACATAGCTGGCACCGCTGATGCTGCAAAAAAGGCATGAATAGAACGTGGCTGCATATTATTGCAGTGAACTTGCTGCTGGTGGGCATTCTCGCCAGGTTACGCTGCGTAGTGAATCACCATATTCCACTCGGGTATCAGGATGAAACGGGTTTCCACTTTGGCATCCAGCATCCCCGGGAAGATTAGCGGCCATTCTGTTGGCGGTTATCAGACTCCTTCAGCAGCGCAATCCGAAGCGGTGGCTGGCGTCCCCCCTTTCGGGATGTGATGGTCCGGCAAACAGTGCGTTTCAGGCCGCAGGAGCGCTTTTTCCGCTTTTGCCTTGCTCGCACATTTTGGATTCCGACAAGCGGGAATAACATTTTATCCGCTGGCACAAATTATTCCTTGTAACTTCGAGTGAAATTTTATAGGTATTAAATGGTGAAGCTCAACGGCTGGACTTAAGGGACTCGGCCGGGGAATCGGGATGGGCAGGAAGTGGTCATCGTTCAGCAGGTTGGATTCGTCTATGAGTGATTACGAAACCTTTGGTGTGCCGCATGACGTTGCCAAGAGACGGGTGTTGACGGGTGCGCGCAATTCAGGGGGCGGCATTTTTGGGCCAGGCGTTGGTGGCGTAATTCATAATGAGTTTCCCCTGAGAGGAAGATGAAAGATTCCGGCACGGCACGGCAGAAGAAAAACACTCGCATCCTGATTGTTGATGACCATCCCCTGGTGCGGGAGTCGCTGAAGCGCATCATTCAACAGCAACCGGATTTGGAGGTATGCGGTGAAACGGACAATGGCGGTCAGGCCTTGGAGCTGGTGGCCAAAACCAAACCGCATCTGGTGATTTTGGATCTTACTTTAAAAGATTCCCACGGATTGGAACTTATCAAGAATTTGAACGACAGCTACCCCAAGGTCATGTGTCTGGTATTTTCCATGCACGAGGAAACGTTGCATGCTGAACGGGTGATTCGGGCAGGCGCGCGCGGATATGTGGCCAAAGAAGAACCCCCCGCAAAAATTTTACTGGCCATTCGCAAGGTTTTGAGCGGGGAAATTTACTGGAGCGAAAAAGCCGCCAGCTGGGTTGCGTCTCAGATCGCCTCCCGTACACGCCCATCGTCCAATTTCTCGGTGGACTTGTTGACAGATCGGGAACTGCAGGTCTTTGAATTGATGGGGGGAGGGCAAAACACGCGACAGATTGCCGCGATGTTGCACATTGATACGAGCACGGTGGAAACCTACAGAGCCCGGATCAAGGAAAAGTTGAATCTGAAGAGCACCTCGGAATTGCTTCAGTACGCCATTCGTTTCCAGATGTTGCCCAAGGATCAGAGCAGATAGAGCGATTCCCCGGAGATTCCCGCTTCTCGCCTCCAGCCGGACAATGACAGGTTTGGCGTGTGGTGAATATCGCTACACAAAAATAAACGTTATGCTTACAAGATAATAGTGCTCGGCACTGTGGATAAACCTTCGGGAATGTGGTTTAGTATTTATCAGTTGACGTTTTAACAAACACGCATCAGATGGAGGGTTTTTACAAATTTGGTCGAGCTCAAAACAACAACGGTGGTTGCAAGGGTAAAGTTGTACTGAAATTTGGTTCTACGATTGGCGGAGCGGACATGAAGTCATGCGGCGGGTGGTTGCTTTTTTCTGCCAAAAAACCCTGAAATGAGGACTGGGAACTTTATTTGATGTTATTAAATCCTACAATTCAGACGGAACCGCTGGCTTGGTACTGTGCCCGGACGAAGCCGAAGCATGAGCACATTGCGGCGGCGAATTTGCGCAAGAACCTGAATTTGGAGGTGTTTCATCCCCGCTTGCGTATCGAGCGGGCGACTCGACGCGGAGTCGTCCGGGCTAACGAGCCCTTATTCCCCTGTTATATTTTTATTCACTGTGTCATGGAGCAGAGTTTGAATGAAATTCAGCGCACGAACGGAATTGGCACGGTCGTGCATTTTGCGCATCGGATTCCGACAATAGCGGATTCAGTGATTGAGGAACTGAAAGAATGTTTTGCCGGCGAAGAAACGATGACCGTCGAAGATCGCATTTCGCCAGGCGATGAAGTGTTGCTGGCCGATGGCGCTTTTGCCGGGATGCGCGCCTTCGTCCTGCGGGTCATGCCGGCTCGAAAACGCATTCAAGTGTTGCTTGACGTTTTAGGCCGGCCCACCCCGGCGGAAATTGACGAGAGTTCGGTTGTCCTGGAACGAAATGGGGTGGCCGAGTGGGTGCCGGTTCTGGCGGCGCCTCGGGCGGGAGATTTTGCAGCTCCAGGTTGAAGTTGGAACAAATATCAAGGGACACTCCGGTCAGGTTATTCGGAGCAGGGAAATTTGGTTTGGCGAAAATTACTTTCTGCCAACAAGTGCGGAGCTTTGTGTCACAAAAAGTCAGATTGAATAAAATGCCGATTGTGGAGATGGAAATTTCGAGGGGGGGGGCAAATCATTCAATTTTCCTTTCCCGCCTGCGTTATCATACTTCTTGATTCTTTTCTTCGTAATCATGGCCTCCTTAAATCAAAATCATTTGCCGGACGACGTTTTCCCGTCCGGACCAGCATGTGTTTTACACTGGAAACGCATTCTGGACCTGAGTGTTGTTTTGTTGGCCTTGCCGTTGCTGGTGCCGTTGCTGGTGGTTGTCGCCGTGTTGATTCGGGTTGTTTCTGCCGGGCCGGTTCTTTTCAAACAGGAACGGGTTGGTTACCTGGGGCGGCGATTCATGTGTTTCAAGTTTCGGACCATGTTTGTGGGTGCGGATGCGGCGGTGCATCAGGGGCATCTGCGCTTCTTAATGGATTCGAATACGCCGATGACGAAGATGGATTCGGAAGGTGATCCGCGAATTATTCCCTTTGGTTTGTTACTCCGTTCTTCCGGGCTGGACGAGTTACCGCAACTCATCAACGTGTTGCGGGGTGAAATGAGCCTGGTCGGGCCGCGTCCCTGTCTGCCTTACGAATACGAGAACTACCTTCCGTGGCACAAAGAAAGATTTTCCTCGGTGCCGGGGCTTACCGGGCTTTGGCAGGTTAGCGGCAAGAACCACACTACGTTCGTGGAAATGATTCAACTGGATATAAGATATGCGCGAGAAAAAAAACTGTGGTTCGATATAAAAATTTTGTTACGAACCATTCCGGCCCTCTTCACCCAGGTGTGGGAGACGCGCCGCCGGAAGAAAATGCTTTCCAGCACGGTCCGCTCAGAAACGATTCTTTCCCGAAGTCATCCCGCCCCGGCGTATGCCGCGCACAAACCCGCGTTTGTCGAGATTGTTCGTGCGGAACGGCAGGGTCATTTGGACTTGGAAAGGAACAAACCGAAATTGTAATATGCCAAAGCAAATAAAAGTGGGAGTTGTAGGTTGTGGATATTGGGGGCCTAACCTGGTTCGCAATTTTAGATCGCTGCCCGATTGCGAGCTGAAAATAATGTGCGACATCAGCGAGCAACGCCTGTTGCATCTCAGATCGTTGTATCCCGAGGTGGAGGGGCAAACGGATTACAACCATATGCTCAACGGAGTTGGTCTCGACGCGGTTATTATTGCCACTTCGGTCAAGTCGCATTATTCAATGGCCAAGGCCAGCCTGTTGTCCGGCAAACACACGTTTATTGAAAAGCCGATGGCTTCCTCGTCTGAAGAATGTCAGGAATTGATCGAAATTGCGCGGAAAAAAGGGCTGGTGCTGATGACCGGGCATACCTTCCTGTATTCACCGGCGGTGAGAAAGATCAAGGAAATTGTGAGGTGTGGGGACATTGGAGAGATTCGCTATATTTGCGCCCGCCGATTGAACCTGGGACTTTTTCAAAAGGACATCAATGTGGCCTGGGACCTGGCGCCCCATGATATTTCCATTATTCTGCATATCATGGAAGATCGTCCTACTGTGGTAAACTGCCAGGGCAGTGCTCATATCACGCCGGGAGTGGAGGACGTGACGACCCTGTGGCTCGGTTTTCCCGGGGAACGCTCGGCGATTGTCCACAGCAGCTGGCTGGATCCGAGGAAAATCAGGGAGATGACCATTGTGGGCAGCAAACGGATGATTGTTTACGACGATGTATCGCCACTCGAGAAAATCCGGATATTTGACGCGCGGGTGGAAAGGCCGCCGCACTACGATACCTTCGCCGAGTTTCATTATGCTTACCACTACGGCGATGTCTATATTCCATATATCAAGCAGGAGGAGCCGTTGAAAAATGAATGCCAGCATTTTCTGGATTGCATCAGGCAGGGAACGCAACCTTTGACGGATGGTGAAGATGGCCTGGAATTGGTTCGCATTTTGGAAGCGTCCACCCGATCCCTGAAAAAAGGTGGCGCTCCGATCGGCCTTTTGACGCAACAAAACGGACACAATGGCGATTCATCCGTTTCCGAGGCCGCGCTGCGCCTGTCGCTATTAACTTTTGAAAATGGCACAAAGAAGTCCCCTCGCCAGCCGGTCCGAAAAACACAAGTCAAACTTCGGGTGCGGAGGCGGTAAGTTTGTTCGGTGAGTTCTTCCCAGCATTTGTTTCAGCGGATAGCTCGCGAGGTGAAATTGGGCAGAAATGTCCGGCTTCACAGTTTTGTCAATCTTTACGGCTGTGAGATTGGAGATGACGTAAAGATTGGAACCTTTGTGGAGATTCAAAAAGGAGTTAAGATCGGGAACCGCTGCAAAATTTCCAGTCACACCTTTATTTGTGAAGGGGTGACTCTGGAAGATGAAGTTTTCATCGGACACAATGTTACTTTTATCAATGATCGTCACCCCCACGCCACCGACGGCAATGGCCATCTGCAAACGGAAGCCGACTGGGAGTGCATTCGGACCCTGGTCAAACGAGGCGCTTCCATCGGCTCCGGCGCCACGCTGCTTTGCGGAATTACGGTTGGCGAGAACGCAATGATTGGTGCGGGAAGCGTGGTCACAAAAGACGTGCCCCCCGGGGCGACCGTAGCGGGCAATCCGGCCCGGATTATGCGATCAATTTCGCTGGCAAAAGAACCGGATATCGGCAAATCTATTTAGCATGAACGAACAGCGGCAGGATTTGCAGGCTGGTGGAATGTCGGTCGGAGATATTTATTTTATTCTTTTCCGGCAGAAATGGACCATTCTTGCCTTCTCTCTGTTGGGCATTGTGGGTGCCGCCATACTTCTTTTTGTCGTGAAACCGCCGCAATATCAATCGAATGCCATGATTTCCATACGATATGTGGTGGAAGGGAAATCTTTGAATCCTCCCGGGGATCAACTCAGCACCAGAACCTTGGATCTACAGAGAGATAGCATTATCAATACTGAAGTGGCGACTTTGTTCAGTTTTGATTTGGCCAAGGAAGTGGTTCAAGCCATAACCCCGGAAAGGGCTTTGGCGAATGAGGGTGGGGGCACGAATGTAAATCGGGCTGCTGCTCTGGTGAAAAATGGCTTGAGCGTAGAACCCATTCCCGAGAGCAGCGTCATCCGGGTTACCTTTCAGTATCCGGACGCTGCGCTTGTCCAGCCGATCTTAAGTGAAATCCTTGATGCCTATCTCATGAAACATGTACAGTTGCATCAGGGATTGGGGGTGTCGGGTGGATTTCTGACCAATGAGGTTATTCGATTGCAGGCTCAACTCGTCCAGACCGATGATGAACTAAGGAAACTAAAAAATGCGAACGGGGTGGTTTCCATCGAAGAAACACAAAGAGGGTACGCCGAACAGATTTCGAGAATTCGCCAGGATATCTTCAGTGCCGAGGTGGAATTGTCCGGATATCGAGCGGTGGTAGGCCAATTAACAAAGTCATCGGGAGCACAACCGGAAACGCCAAATTCCGAATCAGCAACCGAGATTCCTTCCGATCAGATTGATACTTATAAAAGAATTTGTGTCCAGCTCGTCTCCCTGCGGGCGAGGGAACAAAACTATTTGACCGTGCAGGGATTTACCCTGGGAAATGTCCTGGTCCGGCAAGTCCGTGGGCAAATTAAGCAATACGAAACCATAAAGAAAAACCTTGAGGAAAAATATCCGCAGCTTGTTACGCTCGATGTTCCCTCATTGGGGGGCGCCATTCCCCAGCCCGGAGATGCTTCATTCGATTTGAGGTCGGGTTCTGAACAAGTGGCGGCGCTGGAAGCCAAAATTCAGGTGTTGAATTCGCAGTTGAATCAGGTTTGGTCGGAAGCGACAAATTTCGACAAGGTGAGAACAACCATTTCCGAATTGGAAGGGAAAAGGGACGTTGAAGCAACCAATCTCAAATATTTCCAGAATAATCTGGAGGAGACTCGCATTGACGATGCTTTAGGGGAAGATAAAGCCGCGAACATCAGTATCATTCAAGAGCCGACTCCGCCGGCCAAGGGGTGGTCAAAGCCTTTTAAGAAAAAGGTGGGTGCGGTGGCGGTTGGTGGAGTCATGACGGGGCTGGTTTTGGCATTCTTTATCGAGCTGTTTTTGGACCGTTCCGTAAAACGCCCGACAGAAATCGAGACAAAGCTGAAATTGCCCCTGTTTATTTCCATCCCGGACCTGGCGAGGAATGGTTATCGTCGTCTGGCACCGGAAAACGATCGCCTGCTCCTGCGGGATGCCGACGATAACCGGCCTGAAGGTTCCGGGAAGAATGCGCCTCATCCGCCCGGCGTGGATTCAATAAATCGTCAACATCCATTGCGCCGGTTTTACGAGGGACTCCGAGATCGTCTGGTTGTCTATTTCGAAGTGAGGAATCTCGTTCATAAACCAAAACTCATCGGTGTGACAAGCTGTGCCGCGGGTGCCGGTGTCAGCAGCATCGCCACCGGCTTGGCGGCCTCCCTTTCCGAAATGGGAGAGGGGAATGTGCTCCTGGTGGATATGAACGTTGAGGGAGGGGCCGCTCAGCACTTCCACAAGGGGAAGCCCAATTGCGGGTTGGAATCGGCATTGAAAAACGAGACGAAAGAGAATGCCCTTGTCCAGGAAAACCTGTATGTGGCGACCGAGCCGGTTCGTAACGAAGCCCTGCCGCAAGTTTTGCCTAAACGCTTTGCGGGACTGATTTCCCAAATCAGGAACAGCGGTTACGATTATATCATTTTTGACATGCCACCGGTAGCCGAGACCACCGTGACCTTCCGCCTGGCGAGGCTCATGGATATGACGTTGCTCGTCATTGAGGCGGGGAAAACCAATCAGGAAGTGATCAAGCGGGTGACGGCGTTGTTGGCCGAGTCACAAGCCAATGTCAGTACGGTGCTCAATAAGACACGGAACTACGTGCCGTCCTGGTTGCATCAGGAATATCTGGACGATAAGTAAAAGTGTGTACGAATTGCCGGCCCGATGATGATCGGGCTGCAATTCGTGCGGGGAACCGTGCTGAATTCAGGTGTGCGGTATTTAAAAATGATTTCTCCCGAGCTAGAGACCCGCTCTTTGAATTCAGGCGTTTCCGGGAGTTCGGATCCGGCAGCGCTCCGTGGCAAGCGGGTGGCCGTGGTCGTTTTCTCTCATTATCCAAGCGACCCGCGCCCGCGCCGCGCGGCTGAAGTTCTTATTCAGCTTGGGGCGAACGTTGAAGTTATCTGTCTCAAGCAGGATCAAGACGAATCCAGCCATGAAATCTACCGAGGAGTCAGCATCCGGCGAATTTCGTTGAAGCGCCGCCGGGGTGGCAAGTTTTCGTATTTGTTTCAATATTCAGCCTTCCTTCTTATTTCGTTTGCGATGCTGGCGTTTCGTTCGTTAACGCGTCGTTACCAGCTTGTCCATGTCCATAACATGCCGGACATTCTGGTCTTTGCCGCGCTGGTTCCTAAAGTTTTCGGCGCAAAAGTTATTCTGGATCTTCACGATCCCATGCCGGAGTTGATGATGACAATTTTTGGTCTGGCGCCGGAAAGTTTCGGGGTCCGCCTCCTGAAGAAGCTGGAGAAGTGGAGCATTAAATTTGCCGATGCAGTGCTGACCGTCAATGAGGCCTGTAAGCAGCTTTTTACGGCCCGGGGCTGCCCGCCGGAAAAGATTCGTGTGGTGATGAATTCGCCAGACGAGGGCATTTTCAAATACCAGGATGTGCAGCAAATCTCCGCCGGACGCGGTCCCGCGGAGCCCTTCGTCATCATGTACCATGGTTCACTCGTCGAAAGACACGGTCTGGATGTTGGGGTCAGTGCTTTGGGCCTGCTCAAACAAACCATTCCCCATGCTGAACTCAGGATTTACGGTCAGAGCACGCCGTTTCTGGAACAAGTCTTGAATTCGGTACGTCATTCCGACCTGCAGAACTCCGTTCGTTACCTCGGCCCCAGGACGCTCGAGCAAATCGTGGAAGCCATTGATGAATGCGATGTCGGGATTATCCCTAATCGTCGCAGCATTTTCACCGAAATTAATACCCCGACGCGTATCTTTGAATATTTGTCACGGGGCAAACCGGTTATCGTTCCGGCGGCGCCAGGGATCCGGGACTACTTTTCCGACGGCCAACTGTTTTTTTTTGAGTTGGGAAATGCAGGCGATCTGACACGCAAGCTCGAATTCGTTTGTCTTCACCCGGAAGAAGTGGAAAAAGTGGTGGAGTTGGGGCAGGAGGTCTATCGGAACCACAAGTGGAGTGTGGAACGGACCAAGTTCACGAATCTGGCGGGTGAATTGCTGACCGCCTGCAACTAGCAGGTGTTTTTTGCGCGCTTTGCCCGGAAAAAACGAGGAAACGACAATCCCTCAGCCTGCCGGGGGATAAACTTCCCTGCGCGGGTTTGTTCGTCGGAATCCCGCCGATTGTTTCAAATGATAGGAGTCGCTGTCAACCCGGCCGAGCAGGACGCCGTTGCGGAATTCTTCGAACTGTTCAAAACTCCGTGGGAGTTCCATCGGGACGACGGACGTTACGACGTCTTGATTTGTACGTGTGCGCAAGTTCCGCGGAACGCCGCAAAACTCGTCTTGCTTTACGGTGCCGAAGTGGCGGAACCGGACACGGAGCCTGGATTGTCGGCGAAATCACAGGGTGCCGGTACGATGCTGGTTTACGAGGGTAAGCGCATTCCGATTTACGGCATTGCGGTGAAGTTTCCCGGAAGCCGGTTCGCTCCGGTTGTCGAAGAAAATTCGGGGGAACCTGCGACGTTCGTAACCGGTTCCGGCAGCAAAACCCTCTTGCGAATTGGATATAATTTATTCACAGAGGTGCGGCAGGTGCTCCAAACGGGGCAACCGGCAGCCAATGCCGGGAACGCCACGTTGGAATTGCACATTGCCCTGCTCCGGGATTTGATCACAAAATCCGGAATTCCAGTCGTCGAGATCCCCCCGATTCCCGAAGGCCACAGTTTCACGGCCTGTTTGACCCACGACATTGATAACCCTGTCCTGCGGAACCATTGTTGTGATCACACGATGGCCGGTTTCCTGTATCGTGCCACCATCGGAACCGTCATTGACGTCTTTCGCCGAAGGAAATCGTTGAGAGACTTGCGTATCAACTGGGCGGCGGCATTGCGGCTGCCTCTGATCTATTTGGGGTTGGCAAAAGATTTCTGGCGCGAGTTTGATCACTATGTCGAAATGGAAGCTGGACTGGCCTCAACCTACTTTGTCATCCCCACGAAGAATTACCCGGGACGTCCCTTTGCGGGCAGCATCGCTTCCAGGCGTGCTGTGCGTTACGATGTCAGCGACGTCAGGCCGCAATTGCAGAAAATCATTTCATCAGGTTGCGAGGTTGGGTTGCATGGGATTGACACCTGGGTTGACAGCACGAAAGGTCGTGAGGAACGTGATCGGGTGGCGCAAGCGTTGGATACCACGGTAACCGGAGTGCGGATGCATTGGTTGTTTTTTGACGAGGCCTCGCCCGCAGTGCTTGACCAGGCGGGTTTTGTGTACGATTCAACAGTCGGTTACAATGAGACGGTAGGTTATCGAGCCGGTACCGCGCAAGTGTACCGGCCGCTTGGAGCGGCAAATCTGTTCGAGTTACCGCTCCTTATCATGGACACCGCGCTGTTTTTTCCCGGTTTTCTGGGTCTCAGCGATGGGAATGCCTGGCGAGTGGTGGGGCGGTTCATCGAGGACGTGGGTCGGTTTGGAGGCGTCCTGACGATTAACTGGCATGATCGTAGTATTGCACCGGAACGGCTATGGGATGACTTTTATTTGAAATTGCTTCGGGAATTAAAGGGCAGGGGAGCCTGGTTCGCAACTGCGCAGCAAGCTGTTTCCTGGTTCAGAAAACGCCGCACGGCAGCGATAGATGCTACCCTTATGGAGGATGGAAGGATGAGAATCAAAGCCTCGGCCGGTTCGGACGATACGGTGCCTGGGCTGAGAGTTCGGATACACAAACCTGGAACATGGAACGGCATGAGGGAAACACCCTCGCAGTCGTCACCAACTTTCGTGGACCTGGACCTCAAGGAAAAAATTGACACGGAAATGAGATTCCAAGCTTCCACGCCGGGGATTGATCGGGAAAGCGCTGCGTTCTCAGCCCATGAATAACAATCGAATCGTATTGGCGCAGTTCGGCTGCGGGTATTGGGGACCCAATCTGCTTCGGAACTACTCCGCCCTTCCGAATTGCCGGGTGAAATATGTCGTGGACGCCAGCCCTGACCGCCGGGCTTATGTCGCGGCAAATTTTCCCCAGGCCCAGGCCGTGGAATCAATTGGCCCGGTCTTGACCGATCCGGAAGTAAAAGGAGTAATCATCGCAACTCCCGCCGGCACCCACTTTGAACTTGCGAAGCAGGCGCTCCAGGCAGGCAAGCATGTGTTCGTTGAAAAACCGCTGGCGACCAAAGTAACGGAAGTGGACGAGTTGGCTCGATCGGCGGCTGAGCGAAAGCTCGTGGTTATGGCGGGGCACACTTTCATTTACAATGCCGCGGTCCGCTACGTAAAAAAATTGATGGATGACGGTGAACTGGGAGAAATCCGCTACATCCACAGCCAGCGACTTAATCTGGGCCGCATCCGGTCGGATATTGACGCATTATGGAATTTTGCTCCTCACGACATCAGCATCATCCAGTATTGGCTGGGAGATCCTGAGCCGTTGTCCGTTTTTCGCCAGGGGATGGACTACATGCAGGAAGAAGTTGACGACGTTGTTTTTCTCAGCCTCGTTTATCCCGGCAAGATCATGGCCAATATTCATGTGAGCTGGCTGGATCCGCAAAAAGTCCGTAAAATGATTGTGGTCGGCTCCCGCAAAATGGTGGTGTACGACGACGTGGCGGACGATAAAATCGCCATTTACGACAAGGGCATTGATCGGCGGGCTGTGCTGGGCGAGAACATGGACTTCGACAATCCCCGCCGGCTGCAGTTCGATTATCGAAGCGGGGACATTCTTATGCCGCAAATCAGATTCAGCGAGCCCCTGCGGGCGGAAGCCGAGCATTATGTTGATTGCATCCGCAACCAGCGCGTGCCCTTGACGGGAATTGATCACGCGCGCAAGGTGGTTTCAATTCTTGAACGCTCCAAACCCTTCCGCGGTTGAACCAAAGAAGCCGGGAATTTTATGAGCGAACCTGAAATTCGACGCATCGGGATAGTGGACGTTACATTCGGCCGGAACGTGACCGTCATCGAGCCGGTTAATCTCTACGGATGTGAGATTGGAGACGACAGTTCCATCGGCCCCTTCGTCGAAATTCAGCGCGGAGCTGTTATCGGAAAACGTTGTCGGATTCAATCGCACGCCTTTATCTGTGACCTGGTGAACATTGGCGATGATTGCTTCATTTCCCACGGCGCGATGTTTATAAATGATCCATTCGCACTGGGAGGGCCGGCCATGCGGAAACGGGAAGCCTGGCGTCCCACCAGGATTGGCCGGCAGGTCAGCATCGGGACAAACGCAACCATCCTGCCGGTGTCCATCTGTGATGGGGTCGTCATTGGCGCCGGTTCGGTGGTAACTCGGGATATTTCCAAGGCCGGTGTTTATGCGGGCAACCCTGCGCGCCTCTTGCGACGGCTGACGGAACCATTGGAACATCCTGAATTGACCGGTCGGATCTCAAACACGCAGCCCTGATGCGATGGCTGTTAAGACTTCCTGTTTTGGCCACGCATAACTGACAGTTTTATTTTTATGTCTTCCATTCAAACAATGCACCCAGGCGATACGCACCGCATAAAAGTTCCCTTTGTTGATCTTTATGCTCAATATCAGAGCATCCGGCCGGAAATTGATGCCGCAATCAGGGGGGTCATTGCCGAATCAGCCTTCGTGCGTGGACCGCACGTTGAAAGCTTCGAACGAGCCTGGGCAAAGACCCTGGGCATGCGTCATTGTGTCTCCTGTGCGAACGGTACCGACGCGCTCTATATCTCCATGCGCGGGCTGCAATTGAAGCCGGGAGATGAGGTTATTACAACCGCTCACTCCTGGATTGCCACTTCGGAAACCATTACCCAGGCCGGAGGACGGGTCGTGTTCTGTGACACGGATGAGGACACGTTCACCATAAACCCCGCCTTGATTGAATCCAAAATAACCCCACGCACGGTAGGAATCATCCCTGTCCACCTCTACGGCCAGTCTGCGGACATGGAAGCCATCATGGCCATTGCCGCGAAACACAAGCTTTGGGTGATCGAAGATTGCGCCCAAGCCCATCTGGCACGGTTCAAAGGCCGGCTGGCGGGCACTTTCGGAAACGCAGCGACGTTTTCGTTTTACCCGGGAAAGAACCTCGGTGCGTATGGCGACGCCGGATGTATCGTGACAAATGACGATAAATTGGCGGATTGGACGGCTGCTTTCGCCCGTCATGGCGGCAAAGGGGATCATGTGATGGAAGGCATTAACAGCCGGTTGGACGGACTTCAGGCGGCAATCCTGAACGTCAAATTGCCGCATCTGGGTGATTGGACCGAGGCTCGCCGAAGGATTGCTTCCCGTTACGACGAACTTTTAAGCGGGGTTGGGGACATCGTGACACCCAAAATCGGCCGCGACCGGGACCATGTTTATCACCTCTACGTCATTCGAACTGAAAGGCGGGATGCCCTGAAAAAGCATCTGGCCGACGCCGGCATCACGACGGTGTTGAATTATCCCAAGGCATTGCCATTCTATCCGGCTTATGCCTGCCTGGGACACAAACCGTCGGATTTCCCCGTGGCCTATCGCAATCAGTCGCTGATTTTGTCATTGCCGGTCTTTCCGGAAATGGGCAACGAGATGATTGTCTACATTGCCAGCCAGATAAAAGGTTATTTCGACGGTTCAAACGCTTAAGAATTTGGTGCGAATGAGCAAGTACGTAGTTATCAGCCCCGCGCACAATGAAGAAGCTTTCATTGAGAAAACGATCCATTCAATGGTTGCGCAAACGGTTCCGCCTCTTAAGTGGGTCATTGTGAACGATAGTTCGGTGGACCGAACAGGCCAGATTGTCGAACGCTGGACAAAGCGCTGCGGGTTTATTCAACTGGTGAATCTGCGGCGTGAGGGAGAGAGGAACTTTGCCTGCAAGGCGCTGGCCTTCGATGCTGGTTTTAAGGAAATCCGGAAGCTCACCTTCGATTTTATCGGCAATGTGGATGCCGACATGTCATTCGAACCGGAATACTTCCAAAACATACTGAAGGAGTTTGAATCCGACCCCGAGCTGGGCATCTCGGGAGGGATCGTTTATACAAAATTTACGGACAAATTTGTTTCTTATGACACCACGGCCGATAGCGTGGGTGGAAAGGTTCAGCTTTTTCGCCGGGAATGCTTTGAATCCGTGGGCGGATATATGCCGCTTAAACATGGCGGCATAGATGCGGCTGCAGAGATCATGGCGAGAATGAATGGGTGGAAAGTGAGAAAATCGTTCAAAAATAAAACTTTTGAGCATCGCCCCACCAGCTTCGCATGGGGGACACCATTGAAAGCAAAAATGGTTGAGGGCAGCCATTTCCATTCGCTGGGATATGATCCGATATTTTATTTGCTTCGTTGTATTTATCGCCTGAAGGAATATCCTTTCATCCTCGGGAGTGGAGCGGCTTTGCTTGGATACATCAACAGCATGGTTCGTCAACGTCCGATTGTACTGCCCGCTGAGGTTGTTAAATATTTGAGGACAGAACAAAGAACTAAACTGATCAGAGTGCTCCGCCTTTGCTCGAACAGTTGAAGTCCCCGCCGCGCTCTAAACTTTGAGACTTGAGAGGCTGCCTGACTTTTGTATGTGTGGTATTTGCGGCATTTTTGACCTGGCGGGAAATCCCATTAACCGGGAAACCCTTCTTCAAATGCGTTCCGCTATTCAACATCGGGGTCCGGATGGTGAGGGTGAGTTCGTGGACCGTGAAATCGGTTTGGGTCATCGGCGGCTCAGCATCATTGACATCGGTGGGGGGGGGCAACCGATTGGAAATGAAGATGGAAACATTCAGGTTGTCTTCAATGGGGAGATCTACAACTACATCGAATTGCGAAATGAGCTGATGGCTCTCGGTCATCAGTTCAAGACGCATTCGGACACCGAAGTCATCGTTCACGCCTACGAGCAATGGGGTTCTGCCTGCGTCAAGCGCTTCAACGGCATGTTCGCGTTTGCTCTTTGGGATGCGCAGAATCGTCAACTTTTTCTCGCGCGTGATCACTTGGGCATCAAACCGGTTTACTATGTCTCGATCGGCAGCCAGTTTTTATTCGCTTCTGAGATCAAGTCACTGCTGCAACATCCGGGTTGCCCCCGTGAGGTGGATTTGGAAGCCTTGGCGGAACTCTTCACTTTTCGGTATGTCCCGTCGCCCAAAACATTGTTTCGAAAAATCATGAAACTGCCGCCCGCGCATTTCCTGGTGGCGTCTCAGGCGGGCTTGCGCCTAGAACGGTTTTGGAATTGGGTGCCGCGCCAACAAAAGAAACACTCGGAAATAGAGCTGGTTGAGGAATATCGGGATTTGTTGGAAGATGCAGTCCGGTTACAAATGCGAAGCGATGTGCCGGTGGGTTTGTTTCTCAGCTCGGGGATTGATTCTGGAACCCTGCTGGCCATCATGAGCAAGTATTCCAACCGGCCGGTTCAAGCCTTTACCATCGGTTTTGAAGGGGGCGAGAATACCAACGAAGTCGAAGACGCTAAAATTCTGGCGCGGATGTTTGGTGCGGATCATTACTTCCAGATGCTGACCCCCGAGGATTACGTGAAGTACTACGAACGTTACATGTGGGATCTCGAAGAACCCGTTGGAAACGAGACGGCGGCAGCTTTCTACTTCGTCGCGCGAATAGCCAGTCGGAAAGTGAAGGTGGTGTTGACAGGGCAGGGAGCCGATGAGCCATGGGCCGGTTACGATCGGTACAAAGGGGTAAAGCTCTCCACGCTCTACCATCGAATGCCCCCGGCCGTCACTAACGCTGTGGCAGCGCTCGTTGCCAGGATGCCGGGTCGCATGGAGCGACTCAAACGCGGCGCGGCGTCGTTGAGCGAACCGGACCTGCTGACGCGATTCACCAAGATTTACTCTTTTTTCAGCGCGGAGATGAAGGCTCAACTATATCGTGGGGCATTGAAAGAAAGTTTCAGCGCCGATGCGTATGGAACGAGGCAGGCGCTAAATCGCCTCCAAAAGGAGGTCAGGCATCTGGATCCACTGACACAGATGCTCTACATTGATACCCGCGCGAATCTGCCCGATGACCTCCTGATGGTATCCGACAAGACTTCCATGGCGAATTCACTCGAATCGCGAGTGCCGTTTCTCGATTACCGGTTGATTGAATTTGTCGAGAGCCTGCCTCCAAACCTGAGATTAAAAGGATTGAGTGGAAAGTATCTTCACAAAAAAGCGGTGGAAAAGTGGCTTCCTGAACAGATTGTGAACCGCAAAAAAAAGGGTTTCGCCAATCCGATTGAAAAGTGGTTTCGCGTAAGGATGAAATCTTTTGTCGAGGATTGCCTGTTGAGCGGTGATTCGTTCATGCCCCGCTATTTTGACGGGACTTACATAAGAAAAATGCTCGAGCTGGATCGTGCCGGCAAGGAACAATACCGACGCCACATCTACCTGCTCGTGTCTTTGGAACTATGGCACCGGCGATTTTTGCAGAATTGAGTCGCTGCCGCAACTGGTGTGCGACTGACAAACAGCTTTGAATCCACCTGCTGTCATATTTACCGTTCTAGCGGGCTTCTTTCTATTGAGATTGCCTCGGCAGTGGGCGGCTGTCCCGTTGATGATCGGGGCCACCTACATGTCCTTGGACAGTTCTCTTGACCTGGGACCGCTGCATTTCACAAGCATCCGTATTCTCGTGGCGATTGGCATTGTGCGGGTGATCGCGAGAGGGGAGCGGATTGCCGGGGGATTGAACAGGCTGGATCGGGTGCTGATTGCCTGGGCGGTTTGGACTGTGTGCAGCAGCGTTTTTCATGGGGATTTTCTGAGCGCGCTGATTTTCCGGCTGGGGTTGGTTCTTAATGCTTTAGGTTTCTACCTGTTGACCCGGATCTTCATTCAAGATACAGATGATCTTTTAAGGGTCTGCAAGATCATCATCATTGCTTTGGTTCCGATTGCGGTTGAAATGATCGTTGAAGCCAGGGCGGGGAAAAATTTATTTTCTCTGTTCGGAGGCGTTTCGGAAGAGAGTGAAATACGCGGCGGCAAGGTGCGCGCGCAAGGACCTTTTGACCACGCCATTCTGGCCGGAACAGTTGGAGCCACCTGCCTGCCTCTGGCGATCCTCTTCTGGAAATCAAATCGTAAACTCGCGTTGCTTGGGTTGGCTGTGACGGGAACGATGGTGTTGACCAGTAGATCGAGCGGGCCGGTGATGACAGCATTGTTTGCTGTGTTTGCGCTTGTCCTCTGGCGGTTCAGGACATATATGCGGATGATCCGTTGGGGTGGTGTGCTGGCGATTCTTGCTCTTGCCTTGGTAATGAATGCTCCCGTTTATTTTATTCTGGACCGGATTGACCTGACTGGCAGCAGCACCGGTTGGCACCGCGCTGCTCTCATTCAGGGTGCAATTACACATGTGGGCGATTGGTGGTTGGGGGGCACTGACTATACCCGCGATTGGACGCCTGAAGCTGGTGCTGATGAAAACAACACCGACATCACAAACCATTACATCAGGATGGCCGTCTGGGGCGGGCTGCCGATGTTACTGCTGTTTGTCTGGAGTCTGGTGATTGCCTTTGGTATGGTATCGAAGACGTTACAGGCAAATGCAAGGGCCCCAAGGCAGGAGCAATTCTTGATTTGGACACTGGGTTGTATTTTGTTTGGTCATGTAACCGCCATGTTGTCGATTTCGTATTTTGATCAGTCCGTCTTTTTCCTTTATTTCGCTTTGGCTGCGATTGCCACACTCCAGGCTGTCCCCGTTGTCGAAGCGGAACCTGGGCCTGAAGCGGTCATGGATGCCCCTTTGAGCCATGAAGCGATTAAGTCATGAAGCGAATTTCTGTCATCATCGTCAGTTGGAACACTCGCGGGCTTTTGAAAGATTGCTTGAATTCGGTTGGAATACCAGGTGACTCGTTGGTCCAGGAAGTTATTGTTGTTGATAACGCTTCCAGTGACGGGTCGCCGGATATGGTGGCGGAAGAGTTTCCTGAGGTGACGCTGATTCGTTCGAAAGAGAACCTTGGATTTGCCCGTGGGAATAACCTGGGGATCGGGCGGGCCTCGGGTTCATGGCTGGCACTGGTCAATTCCGATGTTGTGGTGCACCCGGGGTGTCTCGAGCAACTGGCGAATTATCTGGACACACATAGCGACGTCGGATTGGCGGGTCCCAGAGTGATCGGGCGGGACGGCCGGTTGCAGCCAACATGGCGGCAACTTCCCACGATCTGGACCACGGCCTGCCGGAGCCTGGCGCTGGACAAAATCTTTTCTCGCGTATCAAAACGAAAGCTGAATCAATGGGTTAATGGTGATCCGGTTCACGTCGAGGTGCTCAGCGGTTGTTTTTGGGTTGCGCGGCGTGAGGCGGTCGCGCAAGTGGGAGGGCTGGACGAGCGGTTCTTTTTTTATGCGGAGGATCTTGATTGGTGCAAACGGTTTGGAGATGCGGGATGGAAGGTGGTGTTTGTCCCGGCCGCAACCGCGACACATTACGGCGGTGGCAGTTCCGGTGCCGCACCGTTACGTTATAGCATCGAGTTGTTGCGTGCCAATTTGGCTTATTGGCGGAAGCACCATGGGGTGATGGGTCTGGCATTTTTCTTTTTTTTATCCGTTATCCACCATACGACGAGACTGTTGATCCGGGGTGTGGAAACAATCTTCGGCAGGGGGTTGGATTCTGCCTATAAGTGCCGACGCAGCCTGGTATGTCTCCAATGGCTTCTTACCGGCAGGGAGGTCTGAAATGAACGGTGTTCAGAGTGGCAAGATTGGGGACGACGAATCAACTTTAGCTGCCGGCCTTGCGTCTTGGAATGAGTCATGAGTCTTAAAAGTGACCAAACTTCGTCCAATTCAGCGGTGGCCGAATCCAGAACGCGGGATATGTTGGTCAACCTCAACGAATCCATTGTCGAGTGGGCACTTTGCCTTAAAGTGGCACAGTTCTTGTTAAAAGCGCTCTCTGATGCACCTCAAGTCGTATCTTCAGTGTTTGTCCGTCGGAGTATTGACGCTCTGTTTCGGTTCCTTTTCCGCCCAAGGCCAAAGCGCATATTGCGTCGGGCCGACGGCCACGGGCAATGGCAGCGGCGCCGATTGGAACAACCTGAAGGCGTGGAGCAGCACCCCCGCGCGCGGTGACACCTGGTATCT